>VGDZ01000054.1 GCA_016869515.1 Alphaproteobacteria bacterium
CTCGACCTGGCGCAGGCCGGCTATGTCGTGGCGGTGCATTACAACCGCTCGGATCGCGCCGCCGAGGAGGCGGTCGCCCAGATCCGCGCCGCGGGCGGGCGGGCCGAAAGCTTCCGGGCCGACCTTGCCGACGCGGAAGCGGTCGATCGCCTGGTGCCGCAAGTGATGTCCCGCCTGGGCCTGGTGTCGGTGCTGGTCAACAACGCCTCGATTTTCGAGTACGAGACGGCGCTGACCGCCACCGGCGCGTCCTGGGATCGGCATCTCGACATCAATCTGCGCGCGCCCTTCTTCCTGGCCCAGGCCTTCGCGCGCGCCTTGCCCGAAAACCGGCAGGGCAACGTCGTCAACCTGCTCGATCAGCGGGTTTGGCGGCTGACGCCCCATTTCACCAGCTATACCGTCTCCAAAATCGGCCTGTGGGGCTTGACCCAGACGCTGGCGATGGCGCTGGCGCCGCGCATCCGCGTCAACGCCATCGGCCCCGGACCGGCGCTGAAGAACGTCATGCAGTCGGAGGAGGATTTCGCCCAGCAATGCGCCGCCATGCCGCTTGGCCGCGGCACCACCACGGCCGAAATCTGCGCCGCTTTGCGCTACATTCTCGATGCCCCGGCCATGACCGGGCAGATGATCGCACTCGACGGAGGGCAGCATCTCGAATGGCGAACCCAAGACAAACGCCGGATTCAGGATTAAGCCCCGTCAAACCCCTTGATTTCCGGGGATTTACAGGGGGGGCTTGTGCAGAGCCGGCCGCGCTCGGCGGGATTCCAGTGTGTGGCGCCAGTGCGCGATTGACGTCACGACAACGTTACTTGGGTGCAACGGTTTTCCCGTTATGAATCAATTGGTTGCAAATTCTGCCGAAATTTTAGGCAAGGCCCGATTTAGCGAAGCTTCGCGCCAATTCAAGCCAAATCGTAGACCCATCGACAACTCGCCCACAAGTTTATCCACAGTCCGAGCGCATCTTGCGCAAGCACCGAAAAAAGCCTTTTGAATCAGACATGGAACGGCCAACCCTAAATTCATTGCAATCCGGCGTCGCGGCGATCGAAGCCGCGCTCAAGACCATGTCCGAGCGGCCGGGCGTCTATCGCATGAGCGCGGCCAACGGCGATTTGCTTTACGTCGGCAAGGCCAAGAACCTGAAGAAGCGGGTCGCCTCCTACACCCAGACCGAGCGTCAATCGACGCGCATCGCCCGCATGATCGCGCAAGTCGCCACGGTCGAAATCGCCGTCACCCATACCGAAGTCGAAGCGCTGCTGCTGGAAGCCAATCTCATCCGCACCCTCAAGCCGCGCTACAACGTGCTGCTGCGCGACGACAAGTCGTTTCCCTACATCCTGATCGAGGGCGAAACCGAATGGCCGCGCATCGGCAAATACCGCGGCGCGCGCAATCGTCCGGGCGAGTATTTCGGGCCCTTCGCCTCGGCCACCGCGGTCAATCGCACCCTGTACGCCCTGCAGCGCGCCTTTCCGCTGCGTTCCTGTTCGGACAGCGTCTTCGCCAACCGTACCCGGCCCTGCCTGCAATTCCAGATCAAGCGCTGCAGCGCGCCTTGCGTCGGCCGCATCGGTCATGACGGCTACGATGCCATCGTCGCCGAGGTGCGGGCTTTTCTGTCGGGCAAGAGCCGACAGATTCAGGACCATGTCGCCCACCGCATGGACGAGGCCTCGGCCGCGCTCGATTACGAGACCGCGGCGGTCTATCGCGATCGCCTGCGCGCCATGGCCCATGTCCAGGGCCATCAGGGCATCAACCCGCCCAGCGTCGAAGAGGCCGATGTCATCGCCGTCCACCAGGCCGGCGGCCAAAGCTGCATCCAAACGGTGTTCATCCGCGCCGGCCAGAACCTCGGCAATCGCGCCTATTTCCCCTCCCAGGCCAAGGACGTCGAATCGGCCGAGGTGCTGAGCGCTTTTCTCGGCCAGTTCTATGACACCAAGCCGCCGCCGGCCCTGATCCTGTTATCCGAGTCGATCGCCGAGCAAACGGTGCTGGCGGAAGCGCTTGCGGTCAAGCGCGGCCGCCGGGTCGAGATCGCCGTGCCCAAGCGCGGCGTGCGGAGCGAACTGGTCGCCCATGCCCTGACCAATGCGCGCGACGCCCTCGGCCGCCGACTGGCGGAAAGCCAGACCCAGCGCGTACTGCTGGACGGCGTGGCGGCGGCGCTGGATCTCGAAGAGCCGCCCGCGCGCATCGAGGTCTACGACAACAGCCACGTCCAAGGCGCCCATCCCATGGGCTGCATGATCGTCGCCGGCCCCGAGGGCTTCGTCAAAAGCGGCTATCGCAAATTCGGCTTGGGCGAGGAGAACATCGCTCCCGGCGACGACTATGGCATGATGCGGGCGGTGCTGACCCGACGCTTCGGTCGGCTGCTGAAAGAAGACGCGGCGCGCGAAAAAGGCCTATGGCCCGACTTGGTGCTGATCGACGGCGGTGCCGGCCAGCTTTCGTCCGCCCAGGCGACGTTGGCCGAGCTCGGCATCGAGGATGTCGAACTGGCGGCGATCGCCAAGGGCCCCGACCGCAATGCCGGTCGCGAACGTATTTTTCGGCCCGGGCGCGAACAGCCGATCGCACTCGAAGGGCGCGATCCGGTGCTCTACTACCTGCAGCGGCTGCGCGACGAGGCGCACCGCTTCGCCGTCGGCGCCCACCGCCGGCGCCGGCAGAACGCGCTGTCGGGCTCGGAACTCGACGCCGTTCCCGGCATCGGCGCCAAGCGCAAACGCGCCTTGATCCGCCATTTCGGCTCGGCCAAGGCGGTGGCCCAGGCCGCGATCGTGGACCTGGAACGGGTCGAGGGCGTGTCGCGGCGCATGGCCGAGACCGTCTACCGTCATTTCCACGCCGACGAGCCGGCGTGATAGCATGATGCCCGACGTGCGGATCGCCCGGCCATGATGACGTCGCTGCCCAATCTGCTGACGCTGTCGCGCATCCTCGCCATTCCGGCGCTGGTGGCCAGCTTCTATTTGCGCGAGCCGGTATCGAACTGGGTGGCGATGGTGATCTTCGTCGCCGCCGCCGTCACCGACTATTTCGACGGCTATCTGGCGCGCAGCCGCGGCCTGGTCTCGAATCTGGGACGCTTTCTCGACCCGGTCGCCGACAAGCTGTTGGTGGCGGCGGCGCTGATGATGCTGGTGGCGCGCGACCGGGTCGATTCCTGGACCACCATTCCGGCGGTGATCATCCTTTGCCGCGAGATCATCATCTCGGGCCTACGCGAATTCCTGGCCGAGCTGCGCGTCATCGTCCGGGTCTCGACCCTGGCAAAATGGAAAACCGGGATCCAGATGGGGGCGATCGGTACCTGCCTGGTGGGCGACGCCGGCGAAATCCTCGTCCCCGGCAACCGCGTCATCGGCGAAGGGCTGCTGTGGATAGCGGCGCTGCTGACGCTCTACACCGGCTACGACTATCTGCGCGCGGGCCTGCGCCACATGATGGTCGAGCCGCCGAAGCCCGAAGCGGCGCCGTCCGGCGCTGCGCCGGTTGGCGAAGGTGCGCAGCGATGAAGCTGTTCGGGCTGGCGGGGTGGAGCGGCAGCGGCAAGACCACGCTGGTCACCAAGCTGATCCCCGCCCTGCGGGCGCGGGGCGTGACGGTGTCGACCGTCAAGCACGCCCATCATGGCTTCGACGTCGACATTCCGGGCAAGGATTCCTGGCTGCACCGCCAGGCCGGCGCCACCGAAGTCCTGGTCGCCTCGGCCAAGCGCTTCGCGCTGATGCACGAATTGCGCGATGTGCCCGAGCCGACGCTCGAGCAGCTCTTGGCGCGGCTGGCGCCGGTCGATCTGGTGCTGGTCGAAGGCTACAAGCGCCATGCCCACGACAAGCTCGAAATCCATCGCCCGAGCTTGGGCAAGCCGCTGCTGGCGCCGGACGATCCGCGCATCGTCGCCGTCGCCAGCGACGCCCCCCTGCCCGATCTCGGCCGGCCGCAATTGGCGTTGGACGATGTCGGCGCGATCGCCGAGTTCGTCCTGCGTCACACCGGCCTCGGGCGCGACGCGCTTCGCCGGGCGGTGTGACGTGGCGCAATTGTCGGACGATTGTTTCGCTTTCGGCGGCCCGCTGATGACCATGGACCGGGCGCTGGCGCTGCTGGCCGAACGCGTCGCGCCGGTGACCGACGTCGAGACCGTCAAGCTGGGCGAGGCGCTGGGCCGGGCCTTGGCCGAGGACGTGATCTCGACCGTCGCCGTGCCGCCGCGCGACAACGCCGCGGTCGACGGCTATGCCTTTCGCCACGGCGATCAGGCCGAGGGCGCGGCCGAGACCCGCTTGCGCGTGATCGATCGCGCCGCCGCCGGCCATCCCGCCGCGCGCGCCGCCGGATCCGGCGAGGCGATCCGGGTCTTCACCGGCGCCGTCTTGCCGATCGGGACCGACACCTGCGCCATGCAGGAAGATTGCCGCGTCGAGGACGATTTCGTCGTCATTCCCGCCGGCCTCAAGCCGGGCGCCAATCGCCGCAAGGCGGGAGAAGACGTCACGGTCGGCAAGATCGTCCTGACCGAGGGTGCCAGGCTGCGGGCCCAGGATATCGGCATCGCCGCTTCGATCGGCCGCGACCGCCTGGCGGTGCATCGGCGGCTGCGCGTCGCCGTGTTCTCGACCGGCGACGAGGTGATCGATCCCGGCCAGCCGCCGGCGCCGGGTCAGATCTTCGACGCCAATCGCCATGCGCTGATGGCGCTGTTGCGCGGCTTGGGTGCGAAGATCGAGGATCTCGGCATCCTGCCCGACGATCGCAACGCCATCGCCCGCGCCTTGGGCGGGGCCGCCGAGCGCTGCGATGCCCTGATCACCTCGGGCGGCATGTCGACCGGGGACGAGGACCATGTCCGCGCCGCCGTCGCCGGCCAGGGCGCGATCCATTTCTGGCGGCTGGCCATCCGGCCGGGCCGGCCGGTGGCGCTGGGCCAGGTCGGACGCACTGCCTTCATCGGCCTGCCGGGCAATCCGGTGGCGGCGATGGTGACCTTCTTCCGCTTCGCCCGACCTTTGCTGCTGCGGCTTGGCGGCGTGCGCGAGGTCGAGCCGCGGTTCTATCGCGTGCGGGCCGATTTCGAATACCGCAAGAAGGCCGAGCGCCGGGAGTGGCTGCGCGCGCGCCTCGATCCCGGCGGCGACGGCGTGCCGCTGGCGCGCAAGTTCGCCCGCGACGGCGCCGGAATCCTGACCTCGATGGTCGAATCCCACGGCCTGGTCGAACTGGGCGAGGACGTCACCCGGGTCGAACCCGGCATGATGGTCGACTTCATGCCCTTTAGCGAGCTGACGGCATGAAGCTGCTGTATTTCGCTTGGCTGCGCCAGCGCATCGGCAAGGGCGAGGAGGACATCGCGCCCGCCCCGCCGGCGCAAAACGTCGCCGAGCTGATCGACTGGCTGAAGGCGCGCGGCCCCGGCTACGCCGCCGCCTTCGCCGACCCGAAATTGGTGCGCGCCGCCGTCAACCAGGTCCACGTCAAGTTCGACGCCCCAATCGCGGCCGGCGACGAAGTCGCCTTCTTCCCGCCGGTGACCGGGGGCTAGCATGGCGGTGCGCGTGCAGCGCGAGGACTTCGATCCCGGCCACGAGATCGCGCGGATGGGCGCGGCCGATCGCGGCATCGGCGCGGTGGTCAGCTTCACCGGCCTGGTGCGCGACCTGGCGGGCGAGGCCGCCATCGGCGCCATGACCCTCGAGCACTATCCCGGCATGACCGAAAAGGAGCTGGCGCGGGTCGAGGCCGAGGCCCGCGCGCGGTGGCGGCTGGCGGATTGCCTGATCGTGCACCGCCACGGTCGGCTGGAGCCGGGCGAGCGTATCGTGCTGGTGGTGACCGCCTCGGCCCATCGCGACGACGCCTTCGAGGCCTGCCGTTTCCTGATCGATTGGCTCAAGACCCGGGCGCCGTTCTGGAAGCAGGAGGAGACCGGGCAAGGCGAGCGATGGGTGGCGGCGCGCGAGTCCGACGATCGCGCCGCCGAGCGCTGGCTCAAGCCTGGATGATGGCTTCGGGCTCGGCCCGCAAGCGCAGCAGGCCCGGCCCGGAATAGGTCAATTGCAGCTCGACATCGAGCCGCGCCGCCGGCCGCTCGACCGCCAACAGGCAGGGCAGCACGGTCGGCACGTCGCCGCTCAGGTCGATCGCCAGCCGCAGCGTTTGCTGTTCGGGATGGCTGGGCAGCGGTCGGCTGGCGCGCAGGATCGCCACGCCTTCGATCCGCCCCGGCGCCTGGCCCGGCATGGGAAGGAACTCGAAGCCGCGCACGCCGCGACCGGCAAGCTGCGCGTAGTGGAAGGCGCGTGGCCGCGCTCCCACGACCACGGTTGCGGGCGCGGTCAGGACGATGAACGTGGTGTCGGCCAGCGAGGGTCGCAGTGGCGCCAGCGGCGGGGCTTGTTCCATCGCCGGACCCACCGCCGACCAGCCGGGGTGGGAATCCAGAAAATCCCGCGCCGCCCACCACACCGCCGGCAGAATGCCGTCGTCGATCACCATCGCGCCGCCGGGCGCCATGTACTTGGCCGCCATCACCATGTCGAACAGCGCGTAGCCGTATTCGTGATAGCCGTCGACCAGCACCAGATCGAAGCGCATGTCGCCGCGATCCTCCAGCGCGCCGAAATAGCGCGCCGAGTCGATGTTGAAGTAGTCGACCGCCGCGCTCAGACCGGCGGGCCACGTTCCGATCGTCTCGCGCACCTGGCGGTCGCGCTCGAGATTGAGATCGATGGTCGCCAGCCGGCCGCCTTCGGCGGCCAAGGCGCGGGCCAGGATCTCGCTGGTGCCGGCCAGGTAGGTGCCGATCTCGAGCGCGACCCGCGCCCGCCGCCGACGCAGAAGCCAGTAAAGATAGGCCCGCGCCGCGGGCGAGAGCAGCGAGGCCGCGGGGTAGTCGGCGAAGAAGGCCAGCGCGCGCTGCCAGTGCGGATCACCCGCCGCCGGCAGATAGCCCGGCCCCGCCGGCGCCGGCAGGCCGCCGTAAAGCTCCTCCTCCGGCCGGACGCTCAAGCCGCCTGCTTGGCCCGCACCGAGGCTTCGAAGTCCTCGATCAGGCGGCGGGTGACCGCGCCCGGGACGAAGCGGTGCTCGCCGATCTGGCCGACCGGGGTGATCTCGGCCGCGGTCCCGGTCAGGAAGCATTCCTGGAAGCCCGACAGTTCCTCGGGCTTGATGTGGCGCTCGATCACCTTCATCTGCCGACCGCGGGCGAGGCCGATGGTGTGGCGCCGGGTGATGCCGTCGAGGAAGCAGTCCGGCGTCGGCGTATGGATCTCGCCCTCGCGCACGAAGAAGACGTTGGCGCCGGTGGCCTCGGCGACGTAGCCGCGATAGTCCAGCATCATCGCGTCCTGATAGCCCTCGCTCTCGGCCTTGTGCTTGGCCAGCGTGCAGATCATGTAAAGCCCCGAGGCCTTCGACTTGCAGGGGATGGTCTCGGGTGAAGGCCGCTTCCAGTCCGACCATTGCAGGCGGATGCCCTTGGTCTTGATCTCGGGCGCGAAATAGGACGGCCAGGCCCAGCAGGCGATGGCGACGTTGATCCGGCTCTGCTGGGCCGAGACGCCCATCATCTCCGAGCCGCGCCAGGCCACCGGCCGCAGATAGCCGTCGGTGATGCGGTTGGCGGCGGCCACTTCGCGCGTGGCGTCGTCGATCGCCTGCAGGCCGAAGGGGATCTCGAAACCCAGCATGCGCGCGGAATCGATCAGGCGCTGGCTATGGGCGGTGAGGTGGAATACGTTGCCGCCATAGACCCGTTCGCCTTCGAACACGCAACTGGCATAATGCAGACCGTGACTGAGGACATGCAGCTTGGCCTCGCGCCAAGGGACCATCTTGCCGTTCCACCAGATCCAGCCGTCTCGGTCGTCGAAAGTTTGTGTCGCCATGGGAGGGCTCCCGAGTTCGTTCGTGTCGCGCGATGGCCGGGGAGTGTAATGTCGTGATCGGAATAAGTCAACATGGCTGACATAAAGACCGCGCCGCCGCCCTCTTTCCTGCGCGAGGCCGAATTGCGCCAGGCGATCGAGCTGCTGTTCTACGCCTATCGCGATTTCACTTCCGACCCCGATGCCATCCTCGCCAGCTATCATTTCGGCCGCGCCCATCACCGCGTCATCCATTTCGTCGGCCGCAATCCGGGCATGACCGTGTCCGAGCTGCTGGCCATCCTGCGCATCACCAAGCAAAGCCTGGCACGCGTGCTCGGCCAACTGGTCCGCCGCGGCTTCATCGAGCAGCGCCATGGCCAGCGCGACCGCCGCCAGCGGCTGCTCTACCTCACCGCCAAGGGCACCGAGCTGGAACGCGCCTTGTCCCAGCCCCAGCGCGGCCGCGTCGCCCGCGCCTTCCGCGACGCCGGACCCGAGGCGGTGGCGGGTTATCGCAAGGTGCTGCTGGGCCTGATCGAACCGAGCGAGCGCGAGAAGGTGCTGCGCTCGATCCTGCGCGAATAGCGCCCGATGTCCGCGCCCCTGCCCAGCCCCGTCTCGCCCGCCGCGGCCGAGCCGCCGCATGTGCTGGTGGTCGACGACGACCGCCGCTTGCGCGAGCTGGTCGGGCAGTATCTTTCCAACAACGGCTTTCGCGTCACCGCCGCCGCCGACGCCGCCGAGGCCCGCGCCAAGCTGGCCGGGCTGAGCTTCGATCTGCTGGTGGTCGACGTGATGATGCCGGGCGAAGACGGGGTCAGTTTCGTGCGCGCGCTGCGCAAGGATTCGAGCGTGCCGGTGCTGATGCTGACCGCCAAGGCCGAGACCGAGGACCGCCTGGCCGGGCTCGAGGGCGGGGCCGACGACTACCTGGCCAAGCCGTTCGAGCCCAAGGAATTGCTGCTGCGCATCGGCGCCATCCTGCGTCGTGCGCCGCGCCCGGCCGAAGCGCCGCAAACCCTCAAGCTGGGCGATCTCGCCTTCGATGTCGCCCGCGCCGAACTGACCCGCGACGGCCAGCCCTTGCGCCTGACCGGCACCGAAGCCGCGCTGTTGCAGACCCTGGCCCGGCGCCCTGGCGCGGCTTTCGCCCGCGCCGAGCTGGCGGCGGCATTGACCCAGGGCTCGGACCGGGCGATCGATGTCCAGGTGACGCGGCTGCGGCGCAAGCTCGAACCCGATCCGCGTCTGCCGCGCTATCTGCGCACGGTGCGCGGCGAAGGCTACGCGCTCTATCCGGACTGAGCCGTGATCGAACGCCTCCGCCAATTCCTGCCGCGCGGGCTTCTGGCCCGCAGCCTGACGATTTTGGTCGCGCCCTTGGTGCTGGCGCAGACGGTCATGCTTTACGTCTTCTACGACAGCCCTTGGGAGGCCTCGACCCGGCGCCTGTCGCTGGCGCTGGCGGGCGAGGTGATGCTGGTGGTCGACAGCCTCTCGGCCTTCCCCGATCCGGCCCAGCGCGCCGTGCTGCTGGATCTGGCGCGGCAGAACCTGGGGCTCAATCTGCGGCTGATGCAGGGCGAGATCCTGCCCCGCCCGATCGCCGAGCCGGCCGATCTGTTGGGGCGCAACGTCGCCCGCGGCATGGCCGAGGCCATGACCCGGCCGTTCCGGGTCGAGATCCTGCGCCCGGCCGGCCAGGTCAAGATCGCGGTCGATGTCGGCGGCGCGCTGTTGCACGTCGCCGCGCCGATGAAACGGGTTTCCGGCCTCGGCACCGCGACCTTCCTCGGCTGGGCGTTGGCCTCGTCGCTGATTTTCGCCGGCATCGCCGTCCTGTTCCTGCGCAACCAGATCCGGCCGATCCGGCAATTGGCGCTGGCGGCCGAGCAATTGGGCAAGGGCCGCGACGTGCCCGATTTCCGGCCGCGCGGCGCAACCGAGGTGCGCCAGGCCGCGACCGCCTTCCTCGACATGCGCGGCCGCATCCTGCGCGCGATCCGCCAGCGCACCGAGATGCTGGCCGGGGTCAGCCACGATCTCCGCACGCCCCTGGCGCGGATGAAGCTGCAATTGGAGATGATGCCCAAGACCGCTGCCGGCATCGACGGCCTGCGCCAGGACGTGTCGGAGATGGAGCGCATGGTCGAGGGCTATCTGGCCTATGCCCGCGGCGCCGACGGCGAAGCGGCGCGGCCGGCCGATCTGGCGCGGCTGATGCGCGAGGTGCTGGCCGGATTCAAGCGCCAGGGGGCGGAGATGCCCTTGACCGCGCCCGAAAGCCTGGTGCTGCCCTTGCGCGCGGTCGCCATGCGACGCTGCCTGACCAACCTGCTCGACAACGCGCTCCGCCATGGCAGCAAGGTGGCGGTCGCGCTCGGCCGCGACGATGCCCAGCACGCGGTGGTGACGATCGACGACGACGGGCCGGGTATTCCGCTTGCCAAGCGCGAGGACGTGTTCCGGCCGTTCACGCGGTTGGACGAGGCGCGCTCGGCCGAAAGCGGCGGTGCCGGCCTCGGCCTGACCATCGCCCGCGACGTGGCGCGCGGCCATGGCGGCGAATTGACGCTGGAGGACTCGCCGCTGGGCGGGCTGCGCGCCAAGCTGGTGCTGCCGCTGTAGCGCGGGCGGCACGACAAGCGCGCTTGGGCGCGGGTCGGGGCCAAATCGAGCCTCATCGGCGCGGAGTTGAGCCGCGTCGGCGCGGAACCGAGCCCCATTTGCGCGCAAATGCGCGCAAATGGCCAATTTGTTACAGGCCATGTCCTTGATCGGATTGAGGAATCGCGAGGACACCGGGCGCAGAGGCGCGTTCCGCGCCCGTCCGGCGTTAACTTTGTTACAGAGGGTCACTATCGCGCACATGGCTTCTACCCATAGGGGGCACACTCCGATTTCCGTGGTCCCATTTCAGCGCGCGATTACCGCCTTTCCTTGAGCCAGTCCGCGATCTCGGGCGCCAGCGCCGCCAAATCGCCGACCACCCCCGCCACCCAACCGGCATCGGGCATTTCCGGAAAACGTCCGACGGGGCTGGGATAGCGCCAGGCGGTCGCTGCCGCCGACAGCGTATCGAAGCCCATCAGGTCGGCCTTGAACGCATGCCCCTGAGGCAACATGCTGGCGATCTGGCCGATATCGTGGGTTCGTCCGACAGCCAGTCCCGCGCCCTCGCACACCGCGCGGGCCAGTTTCTCGGCCGCCTGTTGGGCATGAAAGATCGCCCGGTCGGGCAGATCCGGCAGCAATTTGCGCGCCGCCGCCAGATCGCGCTTAGCCGCCTGGATCAGTGCCGGCGGCCGGCGTCCGCTCACGGTCGCTTGCCCCGACCCGCCGGCTTTTGCCGCAACGCCCCGCCGGGCCGCGCGTAAAGCAGGCGTCCGGTCCGCGCCGCCTCGTGGGCCACGGTGCCGGGCTTGCGCCGCTCGGCCAGGAAATCGGCCAGCGGACAAGGCACGACATCGACGCCGATGCCCAGCCCCGCGACCGGCGCACGGGCGGCGAAGTAATCGAGCTTGGAGCCGGAGGAGTCCGGCAACACCGCCAGCAGATCGAAATCGCTGTCCGGCCGCGCCCGGCCGCCGGCGCGGCTGCCGAACAGGTAGATCGCCTCTGGCCGCAGCGCCGCCGCCAGCCGGCCGACCAGGAATTCCAACGCCGAAGCCGCATCGCGAAACGGGCCGGTATTGGGCGCCGGCGCCGCCCGGCCGCCGCCGCCGCGTCGCGCCGCGCCCAGCGTGCGCACCAGGCGCTCGCCCAGCGCGGCATCGCGCTTGATCGCCCCCACCACCGCGCGCACCGCCGCCCGCCGCTCGGGCGGAACGCGAAAGGTCATGACGGGCGTGGGCATGGAAGCGAGATTATCGATAAATGTATTACACTTCAATTATGTAATACATACCGATAGTCGATCGCGAACGCCGGCTCGCCCGGTGAAACCGCAGTGGGTCGAAGGGGCAACTTGCCCACCTCACAGTCACCTCTTCCAATCGTCGCCCGGCATGATGCGGCGCATGAATTGGTCGAACAACGGCACCGTGAACGCCGTCGCGCCGTGGTTCGGGCTCCAGATCATGCCTTTGGCGATCAGTTTGTCGCGGGTCGGGCCAAGCGAAGTCACTCTCCGCCCAAGTTGGCTGGCGATTTCGCCGGACTGGTGCGGGCCGGGTCCAAGCTCGGCCATGGCGCGCAAGTAGTTCCGCTCCCCAGGGGTCAAGCGATCGAACCGGACCCGGAAAAAGCTCTCGTCCAACGCCGCGATCGCCGAGCGCGAGGCCTGATCGACGTCGCCTACCCTGATATCGGGTCCGACCGCACAATCCCAGGCGTGCCGCCCCCATTCCTGCAGGAAATAGGGATAGCCCTCGGTCTCGCGTTGGATCCGCGCCAGCGCCGCGTCCTCGAAACTCGCGCCTTCCGCCAGCGCTGGCTTGGCCAAGGCCTCGCGCGCGTCATCCGGGTTCAACGGTCCGATAAGCGGGAAATCGAACAGCCGCTCGGCATAGGACTTGGCGCTGCCCATGCGTCCGGGCAGTTGCGGCAGACCTGCCCCAACCAGCACGACCGGCAGATTGTGTTGCATGGTTCGATGCAAGGCTGTGATCAAGGCCGCAAGCTCGTCTTCGGCGACGTACTGCATTTCGTCGATGAACAAGGCCAGCGCCGTGCCGGCGCTCTTGGCGGCCGCGCCGGCAGCCTCGAACAGTGCCTGAAGATCGTGTTCCAAGTCGCCGTTGTCGGCCAGGCCTGGTTCGGGATCGAAGTCGATGCCAACCTCGATGTCGGCGTATCTGATTTTCAGTGCCTTTACGAAACCGGCCAACCCCCGCAGCGCACGCTGCGCCAATTCCTTCGCGTTTTCCAAACGCGACAGCCGCAACAATGCGAGCCTGAGTTGGGGCGCCAGCATTGCCGGCAATGAACGATTCTCGGGCGCTTCGATGCGAATGGTCTGGATGCCCGCCGCTTCGGCATCGTCGCGCATGCGGTCAAGCAGGACCGTCTTGCCGACCCCGCGCAGCCCAATGAGGATCACGCTTTTGGCCGAGCGGCCGGCACGAATCCGCGCCAGCGCAATGCGAACACGCTCCCTGATTTCGTTTCGACCCGCCATTTCGGGAGGAGGTGCGCCGGCGCCAGGGGCATAGGGATTACGGATCGGATCCATGATGGAATTATATCAAATTTAATGAATTTATAAAAAATAGATAAACTACAAAATATTAGCATAATTCATCGGTAAGGCTCGCGACTACCCCCGTGCGCGCCATCGCCGAAAATCTATGACAAGATTATTAATATGTCTTTACAAGTAGATGCTAACTCTTTTTAATCTTTTACACAAACCTGACACGCGGCGCCCGCCCCCCTACCTCTTCGCCAGCAGGAATTCGCGGCCGAGTTTGACGCTGGGGCGGCCGTCATAGGCGACGATGTCGGCGGTGGCGTAGGTTTCGCTCCAGTTTTCCGGCAGATACGAGCCGCTGCCGACGAGGTCGATCGGCGCCGCGACCGAGGCCATCACCTTGCACTTGGCGGGGTTGAAGCCCGAGGAAGCGACGATCTTGACCTTGGCGAAGCCGGCGGCGTCCAACTGTTCGCGCGCGTGCCAGATCGCCGCCGCCGAGACCCCGGTGCCGACCAGCCAGCGCAGCTCGCTTTCGCTGCGGTATTGGCGCACGGCGTTGGGGGCGCGGCGGTCCAGCACCTCGTAGGATTTGGCCGGGTCCAGTCCCTCGACGAAGCGCCCGCCATGGGTGTCCAGCCGGACCGACAACTGCCCCGCCGCCGCCATCTCGGGAAAGGCGCGGCAGACCTCGAGCGAGTCCGAGATCTCGCGGCCGTAATAGTCGACCAGCACCGTCATCGGCTCGCCCGGGAAGGTGGCGCGGAACAGCTCGGCCGCACGCCGGGTCGAGCCGGCATAGCCGATCAGCGCATGCGGCATGGTGCCGAGCCCGCCCGGCTTGCCGAAATAATGCGCGGTGGCGTCGCTGGCATTGCCGATGAAGCCGATGGCGCCGACATCGCGCTTGGCGGCCTGCGAGCCGACCGAGGCGGCATAGGCCATCATCTCGGCCATCTCGGCGCCGGCGCAATGCCGCGCATCCATCGCCAGGAACGCGGTCTTGGGCAGATCGCAGCACATCGCATAGGCATTGAAGGCGGCGACGCAAGGCGGGCCGAGCTTTTGCAGGTAGACGGTCTCGAGATCGACCAACTGCGCCATCGAGCCGGTGAGGTACAAGAGCGGCTCGCCGGCGCCGACCCAGGCGCCCTCGGCGAAGCAGGGCTCGATCCGGATCTGCGCGCCGCGGGCGGCGGCCACGCGCTCGAGCCATTCCACCATCAGCCGCGGCGTGAAGATCACCGGCCGGCGCATGAACAGGGCATAGGTCACCCGCATGTCGCCGTGGCGCTGGACGATCTGCTTGGTGCGCTTGAAGTAGTGGTCGGTCTCGGCCGCGATCTTGGCTTCCAGCGCGGGATCGCCGGCCGGCTCGGGCTTGCCCTTGCGGCCGCTATCGTTCACGACGCCGCGGCCAGGCGGGCGGCGGCGCGGTGCCGCTGCTGCTTGAGCATCTCGGCGATCAGGAAAGCCAGCTCGATCGACTGGCTGGCGTTCAACCGCGGATCGCAATGGGTGTGGTAACGGTCGGCCAGCTGGCTTTCGTCGATCGCCTGGGCGCCGCCGATGCACTCGGTCACGTCCTGGCCGGTCATCTCGACATGGATGCCGCCGGCATGGGTGCCCTCGGCCTGGTGCACGGCGAAGAACCGCCGCACCTCGCCCAGGATGCGGTCGAAGCCGCGGGTCTTGTAGCCGCTGGCGGTCTTGACGGTGTTGCCGTGCATCGGATCGCAGGACCACACCACGCTGCGGCCCTCGCGCGCCACCGCCCGCACCAGCGCCGGCAGCTTGTCCTGCACCTTGTCGACCCCCATGCGGCAGATCAGGGTCAGGCGCCCGGGCTCGTTCTTGGGATTGAGCGCGTCGATCAGCCGCAACAGGCCCGGCGCATCCAGCGACGGCCCGGCCTTGAGGCCGATCGGATTGGAAACGCCGCGCAGGAACTCGACATGGGCGCCGTCGGGCTGGCGGGTGCGATCGCCGATCCACAGCATGTGCGCCGAGCAGTCGTACCAGTCGCCCGAGGTGGAATCGACCCGCGTCAGCGCCTGCTCGTAGCCGAGGTGCAGCGCCTCGTGCGAGGTGTAGAAATCGGTCTGCCGCATCTCGGGCACGGTTTCCGAGGTCACGCCGCAGGCGGCCATGAAGTCCAGCGCCTCGGCGATGCGGTCGGCGACGTCGCGATAGCGCTCGCCGGCCTGGGTGCGCGAAACGAAGCCCAGCATCCAGCGATGCACCCGGTGCAGATCGGCATAGCCGCCCTGGGCGAAGGCACGCAACAGGTTCAGCGTCGCCGCCGACTGGCTGTAGGCTTCCAGCAGCCGGTTGGGATCGGGCGTGCGCGCCGCGGCCTCGAAGGCGATGCCGTTGATGTTGTCGCCGCGATAGGCCGGCAGCTCGACCCCGTCCTGGATCTCGGTGTCCGACGAACGCGGCTTGGCGAACTGGCCGGCCATGCGACCGACCTTGACCACCGGCAGCTTGGCGGCGAAGGTCAGCACCACCGCCATCTGCAGCAGCACGCGGAAGGTGTCGCGGATGTTGTCGGGGTGGAATTCGGCGAAGCTTTCCGCGCAGTCGCCCCCCTGCAGCAGGAAAGCACGGCCTTCGGCCGCGGCCGCAAGGCGCGCCTTGAGATTGCGCGCCTCGCCCGCGAACACCAGCGGCGGAAAGCTTTGCAGCCGCGTCTCGATCGCCGCCAGCTTGGCGGCGTCGGGATAGGCCGGAGACTGCGCCGCCTTGCGCGCGCGCCAACTGTCTTTCGCCCAGGCCTGGGCCATCGCCCCATCCTTTCGCGACCAATCGGGGGAGGGTCGATATAGCGCCAAAGCCGGAAAAACGCTAGCCGGCGCCGGGGGTTAGACCAATCTGCGTTGACCGTGACCGGTCAACGCGCCCTCGTATCCTGCTCTGGAGTGCGATTCACGACCTGAAAGGATCGCTCGCGATCCATTCAGGTCGATCGCACTCCCGCCGGGCGGGCGCATCCGCGCCAGACCGCGATCGGTTTGCATGGAGTTGAAGACGCCGTTCCATGCAAACCAGGGATCGCGGTCCAGAGGACGCTACGAGGGCAAGACTCACGTTTGGTCTTGAACCGCCGGTTCAAGACCAAACGATCTTGCCCTTGGCTCACGCGCCGAAAGGCGCGCGGCCTCAATGGCCGTTCCAAGCTGCGATGAGTCGCGCTCATCGCCGCTTGGTATCAGCCTTTCTCGGCTGTCTCGGCGCGGTCGTCGGCGGCGTCGCGCTCGGTCTCGGCCTCGACCGGAAGCAGCAGGTCGCGCTCGATGGCCGCGGGCCGCAGCCGATAGCGCCGGTCTTCCAGCGCCCGGCGCAGGCTGCGCTCGTCGCGCAGATGGCCGCTTTGGCCGGCCTGGTCGCGCTGCATTTGCAGCGCGCGTTCGACCGCATCCTGCGGTCGGTCGGCCGTCTTGAGGTTGAGGTCGGTCGTCAGCGGCATGGCCGCGACGAAGGTGGCAAGGAAAGCCGAGGTCACAAGCCGCATGATCGCCCCCTGGTCGGATGGTCACCGGAGTCATGCCGAATGCTCATCCATCAAACGCGCGTGAGGTCCCACCCATTCCCTGGGGCTCTGCTATTCCGCCCGGCGTTGCGCCCAAGCCACAGCGAAAAAGACGTGGAATATCAATCGGCTGCGGCGGGTTTCGGCGGCTGCCATTTCTCGCGCATGGTGACGAACTCCTCCGCCGCCGAGGGATGAATGGCGACGGTGGCGTCGAACTGGGCCTTGGTCGCGCCGCAGACCAGGGCGATGGCCACGCCTTGGACGATCTCGGGCGCGTCCGCCCCCAGCATATGCGCCCCCAGCACGCGATCGGTCCTGGCGTCGACCACTAGCTTCATCAGCGTCTTGGTGTCGCGGCCCGAGAGCGTGTGCTTCATCGGCGTGAAGCGCGCCTTGTAGATGTCGATCGCCGGGAAGCGGGCGCGAGCGCGCTCCTCGCTCAGGCCGACGGTGCCGATGGGCGGATGCGAGAACACCGCGCTGGGGATATTGGCGTAGTCGAGCGTGCGCTTGGTCTTGCCGTAGACCGTGTCGGCGAAGGCGCGGCCTTCGTTGATCGCCACCGGGGTCAGCGCCAAGCGGTTGGTGACGTCGCCGATGGCGTAGATCGAGGCCTGGGCGGTGCGGGAGTCGGCGTCGACCGCGACCGCGCCCTCGGGGCCCAGCGCCACGCCCGCGGCCTCGAGGCCGAGGCCGGCGGTGTTGGGCTTGCGGCCGGTGGCGAACATGACGAGGTCGGTCTCGACCGCGCTGCCGTCGACGAGATGGGCGCGGATGGCGGACCCCGCGCGTTCCAGCCGCGTCAGGTCGCTGTTGAGCCGCAAGGCGATGCCGGACTTGCGCAGCTCGTCCGCCAGCCCGTCGCGCAGATCGCGATCGAAGCCGCGCAGGATCTGCTCGCCGCGATAGTGCAGCTGCACGGCGGCACCGAGGCCGTGGAAAATGCCGGCGAACTCGACCGCGATATAGCCGCCGCCGACCATCAGCACGCGGCGCGGCAGGGCCTCGAGGTCGAAGGCATCGTCGGAAACGATGCCGAGATCGGCCCCCGGGATCGCCGGCCGGAAGGGCCGCGCCCCGGTCGCCACCAGGATGCGCTCGGCGCTGACCTGTCCCTGCCCCTCCAACGCCACGGTATGCGCATCCACGATCCGGGCGCGGGTCTCATAAAGCCGCACCCCCGAATTGGCCAGCATGCGCAGATAGACCCCGTTGAGCCGGGCGATCTCCTTGTCCTTGGCGGCGATCAGCGCCGGCCAGTCATGCGCCGCCGGGCCGATGCTCCAGCCATAGCCCTTGGCGTCCTCCAGCATCTCGCGCACTTCGGCGCCGTAGACCAAGAGCTTCTTCGGCACGCAGCCGCGGATGACGCAAGTGCCGCCGACCCGGCTCGACTCGGCGATCGCCACCTTGGCGCCATGGGCGGCGGCGCGACGCGAGGCGGCGACACCGCCCGAGCCGGCGCCGATCACGAACAGATCGAAATCGTATTTGGCCATGAGGCGACTCTAGCCGCGGGGCGCGGGCTTGTCAGGCCGTGGCCGGGCGGGTCACGGCGCGCTCGTCGATCGGCCAGTGCAGCAGCGCCGCCAGCACCGCCAGTCCGACCGCCGCCCACCACACCGCATCGTAGCTGCCGAAGCGGTCGTAAAGCAGCCCGCCCAGCCAGACGCCGACGAAACTGCCGAGCTGGTGGCTGAAGAAAACGATGCCGAACAGCGTCGCCATGTAGCGCGGGCCGAAGATCTGCGCCACCAGCCCCGAAGTCAGCGGCACGGTCGAAAGCCAGGCGAAGCCCATGGCGACCGCGAACAGGATCACGGTCAAGTTCGAGATCGGCAGCACCAGGAACAGGGTGAAGGCCGCGCCGCGCAGCAGATAGAGCCCGGCCAGCAAGTATTTCTTGGAATAGCGCCCGCCGAAATGGCCGGCGAAAAAGCTGCCCAGCACGTTCATCGCCCCGATCAGCGCCAGCGCGGTCGCGCCCATCTCGGGGGCGATGCCGCGATCGACCAGGTAAGCCGGCAGATGCGTGCCGACGAAGGCGACATGGAAGCCGCAGACGAAGAACCCCGCCACCAGCAGGCGATAGCCGCCATGGGCCTTGGCCTCGACCAGCGCCTCGGACAGGCTCTGCTTGCCCTCGGGCTGGGCGGTCTTGATGTCGCGCCCCGGCAGCGCCAGCGCCAGGCCCAGCGCCACCGCGCTGCCGATGCCGAGCAGCGACAAGGCCGCCGACCAGCCGAAATCGCTCAACAGCGTCTGGCCGAGCGGCACCAGCACGATCTGGCCCGAGGATGCGCCGGCCGAGGCGATGCCGAGATAGAGGCTGCGCTTCTCGGGCACGACCATGCGGCCGATGGCGCCGAACACCACCGCGAAACTGGTGCCCGACAGCGCCAGCCCGACCATGACGCCGTTGGTCAGCAGCATGGTTCCGGGCGTGTCGGCGTGCGCCATCAGCCAGACCCCGGCCGCGAACAGCGCGGCGCAGGCCAGCACCACCGGCCGCGTGCCGTACTTGTCGGCCAGCGCGCCGGTGAAGGGCTGGGCCGCGCCCCACAGCAGGTTCTGCACGGCGATGGCGAATGCGAACACCTCGCGGCCCCAGCCGAGTTCGCTCGACATCGGCCCGAGGAACAGGCCGAAGGAGGTGCGCACCCCGAAAGTGATGCAGGCGATCAGCGTACCGCACAGCACGACGACGATCGCCTTTTGGCTCGCGCTCATGCTCGCTTCCCTTTCCCCTTCCCGGTCTCCGCCTCCAGCACCAGGCAGGTGGTGCTGCCATGGGCGTAGAGCTTGCCGGCGGCATCGACCACCCGCGCCTCGGCGGTGCCGATGCGCGAACCGACATGCACCAACCGCGCCTCGACCCGCAACGGGCCCGTGGCCGGCGTGATCGCCCGCACCAGCTTGACCGCCAATTCGACCGTTGTGCTGGTGCGGCCCTTGGGCAGGCCGGTCTGTATCGCCAGGCCGAGCGCGGTGTCGAGCAACGTCGACGTATACCCCCCATGCACCGTGCCGAAGGGATTGCAGTGCTGTTCGCCGGGCGTGGCGGTCAGCACGGCGCGGCCGGGTTCGGCCTCGACGATGCGATAGCCCAACAGCCGCGCCATCGGCGGATCGGGGACCTCGCCGCTTATCATGGCGCGCACATAGTCGATCCCCGACAGCCCGGCCGCGCGCACCGCGCCCGTCTTGGGATCGTCCCATTCCACCGTCAGCCGACGCTTGCTCACGACGGCGCCTCGCGCTTCCAGCCCAAGAGCCGGAACAAGCTCGGCGTCAGCACCACCACGCTGGTCAGGCGGATCACCTGCACGGTCGAGACGAAGGCGGTGTCGATGCCCAGCGCCAGCGCCACCAGCCCCATCTCGGCCATGCCGGCCGGCGCCATCGCCAGCATCACCACCGCATAGTCGAACCCGGCCAGATGCTCGGCCGCCTTGGCCAGCGCCGCCAGCAGGCCCAGCAGCAGCACCGACCAGCCCAGCGCGATCGCCAGCGCTCGCCCGACCACCGCCAGCGCCAAGCCCGCGAAACGCGCTCCCGCCGCCGCGCCCAGCGCCACCTGCGCCGCCGCCACCAGCCAGAAGGGCGGCGCGAACTCGGTCAGGCCCGAGATGTGCGCTGCCGCACTGAACGCCATCGGCCCCAGCATCGGCGCCGCGCCGAGCTTGATGCGCGAAGCCACGAACCAGCCCGCCACGCCGCAGGCAACCAGGATGCCGCCGTCCTGCCACGGGATCGCCAGCACCATCGGCCGCACCATGTCGCTGGAGGGAATGTCGGCGCCATAGCGGAACCACAGCGGCACCGCCAGTACCGTCATCAGCACCCGCACCGCATGCGCCAGCGACAATTGCCGCGGCTCGGCGCCCATCGCCTCGCCGACCAGGATCATTTCGGCGAAGCCGCCCGGCGCCGAGCAGAAATAGGCCGTCACCCGGTCCTGCTTGGCGATCCAGAGGAAATAGCCCATGCCCAGCGCCATCGAGGCGAAGACGTAGATCGCCAGCACCCCCAGCATCGACAGCAGCGAACCCAGCCGCGCGAACAGATCGGGCGTGAAGGTCGAGCCCAGCAGCACCCCCAGCACCACCGCCATGACGCTGCGGCCGCGCTGGGTGAAGCGCATCGGCGCGCCCATCAGCGCCGCCAGCGTCACCGCGCACAGCGAACCCAGCATCCACGGCAGCGGCAATTTCAGCCACGCGAACACGGCGCCGCCGGCGGACCCGACGACGATGGTCAGCAGGATGCGGAGCGCAAGCTGGGGCTGGGCGAGATCGGTCACGGGGCGGGCGCATTGTGGCGGCTTGCGAACGCCACGCAAGCGCGTTTTCGGCATGGCTGCCGCGCGCCCTTGCCGGCCGGCGAATCGAGTCTTAAGAATTGGCCATGGCCAAGCTGCTGCATCCCAAGGGCTGGGCGCCTGCGATCGGCTACGCCAACGGCGTATCCGCCGAGGGCCGGCTGGTGTTCGTCGCCGGTCAGGTCGGCTGGGACGCGCAGTCGCGGATCGTCTCCGACGACCTGGCCGCCCAGGCGCGCCAAGCCTTGGCCAACATCGTCGCCGTGCTGGCCGAAGGCGGCGCCAAGCCCGAACACATCTGCCGCATGACCTGGTACGTGGTCGACAAGGACGACTACGCCGCCAAGCGGCGCGAGATCGGCGCGGCGTATCGCGACCTCATCGGCCGCCATTTCCCGGCCATGACCCTGGTGCAGGTGGCGGCGCTGCTGGAAGAAGGCGCCAAGGTCGAGATCGAGGCCACCGCCGTGGTGCCGCCGCGGCGGCTCAGCGCTCCCACGCCAGCCGCAGAGCGTCGACGGCGAACAGCAGGAACAGCAACCCCGTCGCGCGCACGACCCAAAGGCGCCGGCGATCGTAAAGCGCCCTGAGCGGCGGCGTTCCCACCAGCCACACCATCGCCACGTCCGCCACGGCGAATCCGCCCATCATCGCCGCCAGGATGCGCGCCCCCTGCCCGGGCGTGAGATCGCCCAGCACATGGCCGATCAGAGCCGCGAACATCGCCAGCGTCACCGGGTAGCTCTTGGGATTGGTCAGGCCGAACACGATTCCTCGGACGAAGGGCCGCGCGGTGTCCAACGCGGCATGGGCCTCGGCCGCATCGCGCGCCAAGACCGCGCGCAAACCGAGCCAGCCAAGATAGCCGCCGCAGAACACCGCCAGGCCGCGCAGCACCCATGGATCGAGCAGCGCCGCCCAGGCCAGGGTCACCAGCGCCAGCAGCCCCCACCACAGATCGCCCGCCAGATGCCCGATCAGGAACCGCGCCCCGGCCATGCGCCCGCGCGCCGTACCGATCGCGAGGAAAGACAGCACCGCCGGACCGGGCGTCAGCGCCACCAGCGCGCCGGCCAGCCCGGCCTGGACCAGGACGATGGCGTCCACGAAGCCGCGTTCGTCAGCCCTAGGACCGCAGCATGCGGATGATGCCCGAGAAATCCGCCCCGGCCTGGCCGGCATTGCAAAAGAGGCCGTAAAGCTGGGCCGCCGACGCGCCCAAGGGCGTCGCCGCGCCCGCGGCCTGCGCCGCTTCCTGCGCCAGCTTGAGGTCCTTGAGCATCATCGCCGCGGTGAAGCCCGGCTTGTAGTCGCGATTGGCGGGCGAGGTCGGCACCGGCCCCGGTACCGGGCAATAGCTGGTCATCGACCAACTTTGACCCGAGGACTTGGACGAGATGTCGAACAGGGTCTGCGCCGGCAGGCCCAGCTTCTCGGCCAGGGCGAAGGCCTCGCAGGTGCCGATCATGGCCACGCCCAGGATCATGTTGTTGCAGATCTTGGCGGCCTGGCCGTTGCCGGGCGCGCCGGCATGAACGATGGTCTTGCCCATCTTTTCCAGCAGCGGCTTGGCGCGCTCGAAGGCGCGGGCCGAGCCGCCGACCATGAAGGTCAGCGTCGCCGCCTCGGCGCCGCCGACGCCGCCCGAAACCGGCGCATCGACCATGTCATGGCCCTTGTCGGCGGCCAGCTTCTCGACCGCGCGGGCCGAGGCGACGTCGATGGTCGAGGAATCGATTAGCAGCGTGCCCTTGGGCGTGGCGGCGACGATGGCGGCATAGGCTTCGCGCACCTGGGCGCCAGCCGGCAGCATGGTGACCACCGCCTCGGCGCCGGATACCGCCTCGGCGATCGAGCCGGCCTTGCGCGCGCCGGCCTTGGCCGCGGTCTCGATGGCCGCCGGCACCGGATCGTAGCCGGTCACCTGATGCCCGGCCTTGATCAGGTTGCGGGCCATCGGCCCGCCCATATTGCCCAGTCCGAGGAATGCGATCTTGGTCATGGGGGAGTCTCCGTCAGTCGAAGGTGAGGTCGCCGTCGGGCGGCGGCGCGAAATGGCGGTCGATATCGGCCGCCGCGATATCGCTCAGACTAGCCGGCCGCCAGCGCGGCGCCTGATCCTTGTCGATCACCACCGCGCGCACGCCCTCGTAGAAATCGTGTCCGGCCAGGCAGCCGCAGGCGATGCGGTATTCCATTCGCATGACCTCTTCGAAGTCGAGCGCGCGGCCGGCGCGGATCTGGCGAAAGGCCAGTTCGAGGCTGGTCGGCGATTTGGTGCGGATGGTCGCGGCCTGGGCGCGGGCGAAATCGCTGCCCTCGGCCTCGAACGCGGCCAGGACGGCCTGGACGCTGGCGGTCGAAAAGCAGCGGTCGATCGTGGCGCGATGCGGCTCCAGCGTCGAGCGCCCGGGGTCCTGGGCGAAACGCGCGACGATCGCGCCGGCGTCTTGGCGGTTCCGCGCCGTGCCGAGAGCCTGCCTCAACTCGCCCAACTTCGCCTCGGGCACGAAGGCGTCGGCGACACGCGCATAAAGGCAATCCGCCGCCTTCAGCCGCGTGCCGGTCAGCGCCAGGAACAGCCCGATCTCGCCCGGCAGGCGCGGCAGGAAATAACCGCCGCCGACATCGGGAAACAGGCCGATGCCGGTCTCGGGCATGGCGAAGACGGTGCGCTCGATGGCGATGCGGTGGCTGCCATGCACCGACACCCCCACCCCGCCGCCCATGACGATGCCGCTGTAGATCGCGACATAGGGCTTGGGGTAGCGGTAGATGCGGCGGTTCATGCGGTATTCGTCGCGGAAGAATCCGCGGGCATAGGGATCGCCGGCGCGGCCGGTATCGTAAAGCCGGCGGATGTCGCCGCCCGCGCCCAGCGCGCGGTCGCCCGCGCCCTCGATCCAGACGCAGGCCACGGCCGGATCGCGAACCCATTCCGCCAGCCGCGCATCCAGCGCCAAGGCCATGTCGCGGGTCAGCGCGTTCAGCGCCTTGGGCCGGTTGAGGACGACGCGCCCGACCCCGTTCTCGACCGCGAACAGGATTTCGGCTTCGGCCGCGCTCACCGCGGCATGTTCCCGGACAACAGCCGCTTGGCGACGATGACGCGCATGATCTCGTTGGTGCCTTCGAGGATCTGATGCACGCGGGTATCGCGCAAAAAGCGTTCGAGCGGAAAGTCCTTGAGATAGCCGTAGCCGCCATGAATCTGCAGCGCCTCGTTGCAGATCCGGAATCCGGCATCGGTGGCGAAGCGCTTGGCCATGGCGCAATGCAGCGTCGCCTCGGGATCGGCCGCGTCCAGCTTGGCCGCGGCCTGGCGGATCATCAGCCGCGCCGCCTCGAGTTCGGTCGCCATGTCGGCCAGCTTGAATTGGGTGGCCTGGAAATCGGCGATGGCCCGGCCGAACTGCGTGCGTTGGAGGGCGTAATCGCGGGCCAGGTCGAGACAGGCCCGCGCCGCGCCCAGCGAACAGGCGCCGATATTGATGCGCCCGCCGTCGAGGCCCATCATCGCGATCTTGAAGCCCTCGCCCTCGGCGCCCAGGCGGTTGGCGACCGGGACGCGGCAAGCGTCGAAAGTCACCGTTGCCGTCGGCTGGCTGTTCCAGCCCAGCTTGCGCTCCTGCTTGCCGAAGTCGAGGCCGGGCGTGCCCTTCTCGACCGCCAGGGTCGAAATCCCGCGCGGTCCCTCCTCGCCGGTGCGGACCATGACGACATAGACATCGCTGACGCCGCCGCCGGAAATGAAAGCCTTGCTGCCGTCGACGACGTAATGATCGCCCTCGCGCCGGGCGCGGGTGCGCAAGGACGCGGCGTCCGAGCCGGCACCCGGCTCGGTCAGGCAATAGCTGGCGAAATGGGCCATCGAGGATAATTTCGGCAACAGGCGCCGGCGCTGCTCGGCATTGCCGAAGCGGTCGA
>VGDZ01000055.1 GCA_016869515.1 Alphaproteobacteria bacterium
ATTGCTGGCGCGGGATCGCCTCGACGCAACCGCGCCAGATCTCGGCCAGGAAGGCCGAGGCGTAGATCGAGAACGCCAGCCCCGCCGCCACCCAGGGCGAGACGCGATAGCCGAAGATGGCGAAGCCGAAGAAGAACACGAACAGCTGCGCCAGCAGCGGCGTGCCCTGGATGGCTTGGATCCAGCCCATCGCCGCCCAGCGCAAGGGGGCAAGGCGCGACACCCGCGCCAGCATGATCAGCATCCCCAACACGCCGCCGCCGACGAAGGCCAAGGCGGTCAGCGCCAGCGTCCAGCGCGCCGCCGCCACCAGATAGAACAGGTCGAGCAAATTGGGTTCGCGGATCATCGGCCGAACGCCAGGCGGTGGATGGCGGCGAACAACAGGCGGAACATCAGCGCCATCGCCAGGTACATGGCGGCGGCGACGACATAGACCTCGAAATCGCGGAAGGTGCGCGACTGGATGATGCTGGCCATGTGGAACAGCTCGGTGGCCGAGATCTGCGACACGATCGAGGTCGCCAGCATCAGCAGCACGAACTGACTGGCCAGCGCCGGATAGATGATCTTCAGCGCCGGAAACAGCACGATGTGGCGGAACACCTGCAGCCGCGACAGGCCGAGCGCCAGCCCGGCCTCGATCTGGCTGCGATGGATGGCCTGGACGCCGGCGCGGATGATCTCGGTGGCATAGGCGCCGAGGTTGATCGACAGCGCCACCACCGCCGCCGTGCCGGCCGAAAGCCTGAGACCAGTGCTGGGCAGGCCGAAAAAGACGATGAACAACTGGATCAGCAGCGGGGTGTTGCGGATCGCCTCGACATAGGCCGTGGCCGCCATCCGTACCGGCGTCGGCCCCCAGCTGCGCGCCAGCGCGCCCAGGATGCCGATCGCCAAGCCGATCGCCATGGTCACGGCCGAAAGCTGCAGCGTCAAAAGCGCGCCTTCGATCAGCATGTCGCCATGGGCGAAGACGTCGCGGAAATTGAAACGATAGATCATGCCGGCCGCGACCATAGTTGATTGCCGGCACGTGTCAAAGCCGGCCGCATTCCGCCCCTTGCAACCCGGGAAGCGGCTCGCTATATAGCCGGGGCCGGGTCGATTTCCCCGTTTCTCCCCGTTACGGGCGGCCCCAGCGACGAACCTCATCCGCCGGCGTTTTCGACTTCGCGACGCCGCGCGATTCCCGAGCTGCGATGACGGCAGTCGCCCGCCTCCCCCGCCCGCCTTACGCCTTTTCCGATTCACCCCAGGACACGCCGATGAAACTCCAGGACCTCAAGCGCAAGCCTCCCGCCGAGCTGATGAAGCTGGCCGAGGAAATGCAGATCGAGAACGCCCAGGTGCTGCGCAAGCAGGACCTGATGTTCGCCATCCTCAAGCAGCTGGCCGACAACAATGTCGAGATCGGCGGCGGCGGCGTGCTGGAAACCCTGCCCGACGGCTTCGGCTTCCTGCGCGCGCCGGAATCGAACTACCTGCCCGGCCCCGACGACATCTATGTCAGCCCGACCCAGATCCGCCGCTTCGGCCTGCGCACCGGCGACACGGTCGAGGGCCAGATCCGCGCCCCCAAGGACGGCGAGCATTATTTCGCGCTGCTCAAGGTCGACACCATCAACAGCGACGATCCCGAGAAGATCCGCCACAAGATCAACTTCGACAATCTGACGCCGCTCTATCCGACCCGGCACCTCAAGCTCGAAATCCCGGCCAAGGAGAAGGACGCCAAGACCAAGGACTTCTCGGCCCGCGTGGTCGACATCATCGCGCCGCTCGGCAAGGGCCAGCGCGCGCTGATCGTCGCCCAGCCGCGCACCGGCAAGACCCAGCTTCTGCAGACCATCGCCCACTCGATCACCGCCAACCATCCCGAGGTGGTGCTGTTGGTGCTGCTGATCGACGAGCGCCCGGAGGAAGTCACCGACATGGCGCGCTCGGTCAAGGGCGAGGTGATCTCCTCGACCTTCGACGAGCCGGCGATGCGCCACGTCCAGGTGGCCGAGATGGTGATCGAGAAGGCCAAGCGCCTGGTCGAGCACAAGAAGGATGTCGTCATCCTGCTGGATTCGATCACCCGCCTGGCGCGGGCCTACAACACCATCGTCCCGAGCTCGGGCAAGGTGCTGACCGGCGGCGTCGACGCCAACGCCCTGCAGCGGCCCAAGCGCTTCTTCGGCGCCGCCCGCAACATCGAGGAGGGCGGCTCGCTGACCATCGTCGCCACCGCCCTGATCGACACCGGCTCGCGCATGGACGAGGTGATCTTCGAGGAATTCAAGGGCACCGGCAATTCCGAGATCGTGCTGGATCGCAAGCTGGCCGACAAGCGCACCTTCCCGGCGATCGACATCGCCAAGTCGGGCACGCGCAAGGAGGAGCTGCTGGTCGACAAGGGCACGCTGGCCAAGATGTGGGTGCTGCGCCGCATCCTCTCGCCGATGGGCACCACCGACGCGATGGAGTTCCTGCTCGAAAAGATGCGCGGCACCAAGGGCAACACCGACTTCTTCTCCTCGATGAACGCCTAAGAGATTACAAAGCCGCGGCGGCCGGCACCGCGATTTCGGCGATCACCTGTTCGATCGGCGGTTCGGCCGGCGCCTCGCCGCGCGCGCGGGCTTCCAGGCTGGCGCCCAGCCGCCGGGCCCGCGCCACCACCCGCTTGCCGACCGCAAGCCGCGCCGCCTGATAGCGCGAAAGCGCCGCCGGCACGTCGGGCTCGACCGCCAGCGCCTCGACCAGCGCCAGCGCGTCCTCGGCCGCCTTGGTCACGCCCATGCCGACATGCGGCCGGGCGACGAAGGCGGCATCGCCCAGCAGCGCCACCCGGCCGAAGGCCATGGCCGCGCTGTCGACATCGTAGATCGGCTGGAAGAACAGGCCTTCGGTCTTGGCCACGGCCTCGGCGAAGCCGGGCGCCAGCAGCCGCGCCGCGTCCGCCCGCGCCGCCGCCAGGATTTCGGGCCGGATCAGCGGCGGCGGGATGGCTTCGTCCCAGCGCTTGCCGCGCGCATCGGTCAAGAGATCGGCCAGCACGCCGGTCTCGGGCGCCGGCCGGTACCAGACGAAATTGTAGCGCCGCCGGCCGGGCACGACGCTTTCGCCCGCGCCCGGCACGGGATAGCCCAGCATGTGCTCGCCCGGCGGCAGGCAGAAACCGAAGCGCGGAAACAGCTCGGCCCGCATCGCCGGCGACAGCCGCGCCTCCTCGACCAGGCCGCGCCAGGCGACATAGCCGGCATAGCGCGGCCGGATCGCGGGCGCGAATTGGCGCCTTGCGGTCGAGCGGATGCCGTCGGCCGCCACCACCAGATCGGCGCGTTCGACCGACCCGTCCTCGAACCGCGCCGCGATTTGCCCCGCCTCCTCGCTCAGCGATTCGAGCGCCAGGCCCTGGCGGTAAAGCGCGACCGGAAACGCCGCCCGCAGCAGCGCATGCAGATGCCCCCAGGCCGACAGGATTTGCGACAGCTCCAACCGCGCCAGCGTCCGGCCGTCGGGGGCCAGCGCCACGCGCTCGGCCACGCCGACGCCGATATCCTCGCCGACCGTCACGCCGGCGCGGCGCAAGGCCGCGAACAGCGCGTCATGGGTGATGATGCCGGCGCCGCGGCCTTCCAGCTTGCCGGCCACCTTCTCGGCGATGCGCACCTGCCAACCGGCGCGCAACAAGAGATTGGCCGCCAGCAGCCCGCCCAGCGAACCGCCCACCACCAGCGCGGCGCGCCCGCCGCGGGTGCTCAAGGCGGCGCGCCCGCCGCGGGTGCTCAAGGCGGCGCGCCCGCCGCCGGGCTTGCTCATGCCCTGGGTTCGAGCGGAAAGTTGAGTTCGATGACGATGCCGTTGGGATCGTCGACGAAGATCTGCAACAGGCCGAGATCGGGCACGCGGCGCTCGCGCCAGGCGATGGTGCCGCTCTCCAAGCGCCGCTTCATGCCCGGCCAGTCGGTGGCGCCGAAGGCGATATGATCCAGCGCGCCCGAGCCCGGCCCCGCCGGCCCGCGCGCACCCAGATAGTCGCGCACGCCCCGGTTTTCGCCCGGCTCGATGCCGATCAGGTGGACGATGCCGTAGCTTTGGGGATAGGGCGTGTCGCCATAGAGCCAATAGCCCGGGAAGTTGAAGGGCGGGCGGTAGCCGGCCTCGAAGCCCAGCGCCCGGCTGTAGAATTGCCGTGTCGCTTCCAGGTCGACGGTGCGGATGGTGTAGTGGTCAAGCCGGCCGATCGTCATGCCTGCCTCCCGATTCCTTCTCGCGCCGTTTCTGGCGGGCATATTCCATGATCTCGCTGAAGCCGAACAACAGGATCAGCAGCCCCGCCACCACCTCGATGCTCGACACCACCCGCGCCAGGTCCGAGGCCGGCACGATGTCGCCGTATCCGACCGTCGCCATGGTGGCGAGCGAGAAATAGAGGCTCTCGGCGAAGCTCAGCGCCTTGGCTTCGTTGCCCTGGCGAAAATTGGGCGCCGCCACCAGTTCCATCACCCGATAGAGGCAGGCGAACAGGATCACCGTCATCGAATAGAAGGTGACGAAGGCGAAGGCGGCCGAGGTCAGCCGCCGGATGCGGGCGAAGAACTCCTCGAACAGATTGCCGCTGTCGATCAGGAAGGCGGCCACGGTCGGGCTGATCGCCATGACGATGGCGGCGACCGCCAGCATGGCGGCCGAGAAGGCCGTGATCACGGCCGCCGCCTCCTCGGGCACGAAGAAGGTGAAGCCGCCGATCGCCAGCATCGGCGCCAGCCAGACCAAGTCGTTGCCGACGCGGCGGCGGCTGAAGCCGGCGCGATCGGCGATCACCGCGGCGATGGTGGCGCGGTTGCGCCAGGCGCCGATCAGGAACGCCAGCACCGGCAGCGCGAAGCCGATCTCGCGCAAGGGCGAGGTCACGCCAACGAAATTGGTGTCGAGCAGGAACAGGAAGATGCAGGCATAGACGCCGATGGCGTTGGCCAGCACCAGCGAAAACACGCGGGCGTCGCGGAACACGCGATGGAAAAACACCAACGCCAAACCGACCAGGCCGAACAGCGCGCCGACGAAGGCCCAGCCATGGGCGTCGTAAGTGGCGGCGGCAATCAGCCCGATCTGGACGACGGTGAAGGCCTGGGAGGGCGACATGGCCCGAAGACTTTAGGCCAATCGCCCTACCCCCGGGAAGCGGACCTCTCTCAGGCCTTGAGGTCGGCCCCCGCCGCCGGCGGCGGGCGCTTGGCGACGCCGACCAGGGCCGGGCGCAGCAGCCTACCGTGCATGACATAGCCCTTGGCCATGACCTGCACCACGCTGCCCGGCTCGGCGGTCGGGTGTTCGACCTCGAACATGGCCTGGTGCAGGTTGGCGTCGAACTTCTGGCCCAAGGGATCGACCGGCTGCACGCCCTGGCGCGCCAGCACCGCCAGCAGTTCGCGCGCGGTCAGCGCCACGCCCTCGGTCAGGGTCTTGACCGCGCCCTGGCCGCGCTCGGCCTCGGGCACGGATGCCAGCGCGCGGTCGAGATTGTCCAGCGCGCCAAGCAGTTCCTTGGCGAAGGACGACAGCGCGTATTTGCGCGAATCCTCGATCTCGCGCTGGGCGCGCTTGCGGATGTTGTCGGCCTCGGCCAAGGCGCGCATGGCGCCGTCCTTGGTCTCCGCCAGCTTGGCCTCGAGCTCGGCGATGCGCGCATCGCCCGCGTCGTTGGCCGGCTTGGGCGGCTCCTCGGCCGGCTGGGTTGCGGGCGCGGCGGCGGGATTGGGTTGGACGGGACTTTCGCTCATGCCGGGAAGACGCTCCGTGAAGCCTAGAGATAATCCGGATCGGGCCGATTTCAACCCAGGATTTTGCCGACCACGCGCGCGGTGTAGTCGACCATCGGGATGATGCGGGCGTAGTTGAGGCGAGTCGGGCCGATCACGCCGATGGCGCCGACCACGGTCTGGCGCGCGCCGCGCAAGGGGGCGACGATCATGGCGCAGCCCGACATGGCGAACAGCTGGTTCTCGCGGCCGATGAAGATGCGCACGCCCTCGCCGCGGTCGGTCGAGTCCAGCACCTTGAGCAGTTCCTGGCGCGATTCCAAAAGGCCGAACAGTTCGCGCATGCGCTCGAGATCGCCCAAGGCCGAGACGTCCTCCAACAGCCGGGCCTGGCCCTTGACGATCAGGGTCGAGCGGCCGTCGGCCTCGCCGCCCCAGGCCGCCAGCCCGCTTTCGACCACCCGCGCCGACAGCGCATCCAGCTCGCTGCGATGCTGCTGGATCTCGGCCAGGATCTCGGCCCTGGCTTCGGCAAAAGTCCGCCCGCGCAGCCTTTGCGTCAGGTAGTTGCCGGCCTGGGTCAGTCCGGCCGGGCCCAGGCCCGAAGGCGCGTCGATGACGCGGTTCTCGACCTGGCCGTCGGCGGTCACCACCACCGCCAGCGCCCGCCCCGGCGCCAGCGGCACGAACTCGATCTGCGCCAGCGCCGCGCCGTGCTTGGGCACCGCCACCAGCGCCGCCGCGTTGGCCAGGCCCGAGAGGCGCTCGGTGGCCTCGGTCAGCGCCTGTTCGACATTGCGCCCCACCACCCGCGCCCGGTTGTCGATGTCGCGGCGTTCGGTCTCGGTCAGGTCGCCGACTTCCAGCAGCCCGTCGACGAACAGCCGCAGCCCGCGCTCGGTCGGCAGCCGTCCGGCCGAGGTGTGCGGGGCGTAGAGCAGCCCGGCCTCCTCCAGATCGGCCATGACGCCCCGGATCGAGGCCGGCGACAGCGTCTGCGGAAAGCGCCGCGACAGCGTGCGCGAGCCGACCGGCTCGCCGGTCGCCAGGTACTCGTCGACGATCAGGCGCAGAATCTCGCGCGAGCGCTGGTTGAGATCGCGCAGCATGCCGCTTATCTAGGAGCGGCCGGCCGGGGCGTCAAACCCCCGGGCGCGGGTTCAGGCGGCCTTGGCGGCCAGCGCCTTCTGGATGGCGTGCTTGGCCTTGAGCGCGCGCACCGACAGGCCGCGGTCGCGCGATTTCATCAGGAAGGCGTCGATGCCGCCGCTGCGGTCGACGGTCGACAGCGCGCGGGTCGAGACCCGCAGCTTGACCGAGCGGCCGAGCGCATCCGACAGGAAGGTGATGGCCTGCAGATTGGGCAGGAAGCGGCGGCGGGTGCGGTTGTTGGCGTGGCTGACATTGTTGCCGACCATCACCGTCTTGCCGGTCAATTCGCAGCGTCTGCTCATGGCACCAGTTATCCGTCGGGGGCGAAAGGCCGCGCTATTTAGGCCAGTTGCCGCGGGGCGTCAAGCCGGCGCGGCGGGGTCTCGGCCGAGCGCGAAGGCGGGGGAATCCGGCTCGCTTGCGGCGCGCCGGTAGACCGCGATCGCCGCCGCCACGTCCTGCACCGCCAGCCCGGTCGAATCGAAAATGACGATTTCGTCGGGGCTGGTCCGCCCCGGCCTGCGGCCCGCCACCAGCCCGGCCAGATCGGCATGCACGTCCTCGGCGCGCATGGCTTGGGCCGCGATGGCGTGACGCAGATCGCCCATCGCCAGACACTGCTCGCTCGAATCGACCACGACCTTGGCGCGCGCCATCAGCGCCGGAGCGATCTCGTGCTTGTGCGGCGCATCGGCGCCGACCGCGGCCACGAACGTGCCTGGGGCGATGTCGCCCGCCTCCAGCACCGGCGCCGTTGCCGTGGAGCACGTCACGATCAGATCGCATTGCCGCGCGACCTCGGCGGCGTTGCGACAAGGCGCGACCGCAAGACCGAACTGCGCGCTCACCCGCGCGGCAAAGCTTTCGGCAGCGGCTCGGTCGCGGTCATGAACCGCGACCTGTCGCACTGTGCGCGCATCGACGATGGCCTCAAGCTGCGCCGCGGCTTGCGCGCCGCAGCCGATCACCCCGACGCGATCGGCGTCGGCGCGGGCCAGATAGCGCATCGCCAGCACGCTGGCGGCGGCGGTGCGGCGCAGCGTGACCTCGATCGAGTCCATCAGCGCCAGCACGCGGCCATCGGCGGCGTCGCTCAGCACGATGGCGCCTTGGATGGTCGGCAGGCCGTGTCGCGCCGGATTGCCGGGGAAATTGCCGTTGACCTTGACCGCGGCGAAGGCCCGGCCGTCGGCCAGGGTCAGGCCCGCGCCCTTGGCGTGAAAGCCGCCCGCGGCGAAGGCGATGTGCAAGGGCGACGGCAGCACGGCGCGTCCTTCCGCCAGCGCCAGAAAGGCGCTTTCCATCGCCGCCAAATAGTCCGCGGGCGACATCAGCCGCGCGATCCGCGCGCGGTCCAGGATCAACGTGGCGTGGGGTTGGCGAGCCATGTCCAAGCTTCTCCCGCGCCGCCATGCGGCGCCGTTCGAAGCAGCGCTTGGACGAGGATCGTCTGACGGGGAGCCTGCTTTTCCCCGGACTGCAGCGATAGCCGCCGGCGCGCGCCAAGTCAAACCGACCGCCGCCATCCTTGCGCCCGGACCGCGCGTGGCTACAATGCCGCCGCCATGAACGCCGTCCTGTTCCTGATCGACACCGTCATCCGCATCTACATCTGGCTTCTGATCGGCGCGGCGATCGTGTCCTGGCTGGTCAATTTCGACATCCTCAATCCGCGCCAGCGCCTGGTGGCGACGATCGGCGAGTTCCTCTATCGCATCACCGAGCCGGCGCTGCGGCCGATCCGGCGGCTGCTGCCGCATCTCGGCGGCATCGACATCTCGCCGGTGGTGCTGATCCTGGCGCTGCTGTTCGTGCAGCGCCTGCTGTTCGATCTCCTTGGCTGAGCCGTTCCGCGCCCTGGCCGACGGCCTCAGGCTGGATCTGCGGGTGCGGCCGCGGGCGCGGCAATCGACGCTGGAAGGCGTGGTCGCCGGCGCCGACGGCCGGCCGCGGCTGGCGGTGCGCATCGCCGCCCCGCCGGCCGAAGGCGCGGCCAACCAAGCCCTGATCGCGCTGATCGCCGAACGGCTGGATTTGCCGCGCGGGCGCATCGCGCTCAGCCACGGCGCCGGCGGGCGCGACAAGACCCTGACCATCGCCGGCGATCCGGCCGCGCTGGCCGAGCGGCTGAAGGCCATGCTCAATGCCGGCTAGCCTGATCGACGGCAAGGCCGCGGCCGAGCGGCTGCAGGCGCGCATCGCCAAGGCCGCGCAAATCCTTTCCGCGCCGCCCTGCCTGGCGGTGGTGCTGGTGGGCGAGGATCCCGCCAGCCAGGTCTATGTCCGCAACAAGGGCCGTTCGGCCGCGGCTTGCGGCTTTCGTGTGGTCGACGTCAAGCTGCCGGCCGAGACCGCGACTGCGGCGCTGCTGGAGCGGCTCGATGCGCTCGACGCCGATCCGTCGGTCAACGGCATCCTGGTGCAGCTGCCCTTGCCCAAGGCGATCGACCAGCGCGCCGTGATCGCCCGGATCGATCCGCGCAAGGACGTCGACGGTTTCCATGTCGTCAACGCCGGCCGGCTGTTCACCGGCCAGGATTCGCTGGTGCCGTGCACGCCGCAGGGCTGCATGATCCTATTGCGCGAGACCCTGGGCGACTTGCGCGGGCGCGAGGCGGTGGTGATCGGCCGCTCCAACATCGTCGGCAAGCCGATGGCTCAGTTGCTGTTGGCGGCCGACTGCACCGTCACCATGGCCCATTCCAAGACCCGCGATCTGCCGGGGATTGCCCGCCGTGCCGACATCCTGGTGGCGGCGATCGGGCGGCCGCTTGCCGTGAAGGCCGACTGGATCAAGCCCGGCGCGGCGGTGATCGACGTCGGCATCAACCGCGCGGTCGACGCCTCGGGCAAGGCGCGGGTGGTGGGCGATGTCGACTTTGCCCAGGCGCGCGAAGTGGCGGGGGCGATCACGCCGGTGCCGGGCGGGGTCGGGCCGATGACCATCGCCTGCCTGCTGCGCAACACGCTGCTGGCGGCCTGCGATCAGGCCGGCCGGGCGCGACCCGAGGTGTGAGGGCGCGTGTACTACGCCGACAAGACCGAATTGCTGCGCGATCTGTTCGGCGCGCGCGAAGTCGCGGCCGCGGCCGATGCAGTGATCGTCGACGGCCGCCGTTTGGCGGTGATCGACGACGTGATCTTGGCGATGGAGCCGGCGCAGTATCCGGATTGGCTCCGGACGCGGCTGGGCGGAGAACCTGGCCCGGCGCCGGCCGCGGCGACCGGCGATTTCGCGCCTGACATCCAATCCACTTTCGGCGCCGAGTGGCAGGAATTCCCCGACATCCTGCCCGAGCACGAGACCGAGTTCCGGCAGTATTTCGACCTGGTCGATCTCGAATCGCTGCGCGGGCAGCGGATCTGCGATCTCGGCTGCGGCATCGGCCGTTGGAGCCATTTCCTCGCCCCATTGGCACGCGAGATCGTGCTGGTCGACTTCTCGGCCGCGATCTTCGTCGCCCGGCGCAATCTGCGCGCCCGCGCCAACGCCGTGTTCGTCATGGCCGACATCAAGCGCCTGCCCTTTCGCGCCGCCTTCGCCGACTTTGTCCTTTGCCTCGGCGTGCTGCATCATCTGCCGACCGACGCGCTCGACGAGACCCGGGCCTTGGCGCGCTATGCGCCGCGGCTCCTGATCTATCTCTATTCGGCTTTCGACGGCCGGCCGCTGCATTACCGCATCCTGTTTCCGCCGGTCGATGCGCTCAGGCGCGCGGTCAGCCGGGTGCACAACCCGTCCTTCCGCGCGATCTTCACCTGGCTTGCGCTCTGGCTGCTATACATGCCGCTGATCGGTCTCGGCCACGCGCTGCGGCCCTTGGGCCTGGCCGAAAAAGTGCCGCTCTACGATTTCTACAGCCGCAAGAGCCTGACCCGCATCCGCCAGGACGTCTACGACCGCTTCTTCACTGCGATCGAACAGCGCGTCAACCGCGCCCAAATCCTGCGCCTGGCCGATCGATTCGAATCGGTCCGGGTCTCGCCCGGCATCCCGCAATGGCATTTCCTGTGCGAGCGGCCGAAGCCGCCGCCGGTCCTGTGCGAGCGGCCGAAGCCGCCGCCGGGCGCCTGATTTGCGGCTTGCCAGCCAGGGCGAAACGGCTTAAACGGCAAAAAAGAGGACGCCGGGTGCGGCGCGAACCGCACCCGACGCCCCGAGAGGCGGTCAAGCCCCTGGCCCGGACACCATACCGGCCGGGGGTTTCGCTTTTTCGGGCCCTGGGGTTCCGATCCGGGCCTTGCGGCCCCGATCCCCGCCCCGCCTTGCGGCGAGACGACCCACCACGCCCAGCGGCGCGGCTTCGGACCGCGCCTTGCGGCGGCGATCCGAACGGGTGCGCGCCTTGCGACGCGACTCCGGTGGGCCTTGCGGCCGACCGGCCCGGAAAGCGGCCCAGCCGGGTCGCCGGAGCATCCGCCCTGGCAGCGGCGCTCGGCGTCCCCAAGCCGACGAAACCTCGGACCGTCGTCGCCTGGCCTCCGCATCGCAGCCCCTTGCGGAGGCGATGCGCGCATCCCGCGAAGGATGCATCCAGGCACCGGAGCCGTCGCCCGAAACCGCGCGCGGCAAGGCGCGCCGATCCCGAACCCCGTCCCCATCGGCGCGGCCCAGCCGGCGCACGCCCTCGAGGACGCGGCCGGCGCGCGCGTCGCGCCGAGCGGCTTCGGTTCCGTCCCGCACCGGCGCGCCTGGGTCTCGAGACCCCGGCCTCGCCGGCCGATGCGTCATGCGATCCGCCGAAGGCGGCCCGCCGAGAGGCATTGCGGCACGGGTCCGTGCGCGCTCATCGGGTCATGGAACGGGCGCGCGTGCAATCCAAGATCGGTTAACGCCGCCAGAAAACGGTGGATGGATGGCCGGGTTTTCGGACTTCCACGCACCGCTCGTCCACAGTTTTATCCACCGAAACCGGATTCGCGCCCGAATCCGGCCCGATGCCTAATCGGCATTGCCTGAAATCGTCACCCCGCCGTCGATGACGATGGTGGTGCCGGTGGTGAAGCGACCCGAGGCCGAGGCCAGCCATACCGCGCAGCCGGCGATCTCGTCGGGCTCGCCGATGCGGCCGAGCGGGCTGGTGCGGTTGGCGCGCTTGAGGGTCTCGGGGTTCTCCCACAGCGCGCGGGCGAAGTCGGTCTTGACCAGGCCGGGGGCGATGCAGTTGGCGCGGATGTTGTGCTTGCCCCATTCCACCGCCAGGTTGCGCACGAACTGCATGTCGGCCGCCTTGGAGACCGCATAGGCCCCCAGCACGCCCGAGCCGCGCAGGCCGCCGATCGAGGACACGACGATGACCGAGCCGTCCTTGCGCGCCGCCATGTGCGGCAAGGCCAGATTGCACAGCCACAGATTCGAGCGGATGTTGGAGGCCATAATCTTGTCCCAGGCCTCGTCGGGGATCGCGCTCATCGGCCCGTAGAACGGATTGACCGCGGCGTTGCATACCAGCGTGTCGATCCGGCCCCACTTGGCCAGCGTGGTCTCGACCAGGTTGCTCAGCTGCGCCTTGTCCGAGATGTTGGCCGGCACCACCAGCGCTTCGCCGCCGAAGCCGCGGATCTCGGCCGCCACCGCCTCGCAGGCCGGCGCCTTGCGCGAGGAGATCACCACCTTGGCGCCGTGGCGCGCCAAGGCATGCGCGATCGCCCGGCCGATGCCCTTGGACGAGCCGGTGATCACCGCCACCTGCCCCGCCAGATCGAAAATGCCCTGTGCCGCCATGATCGCCCGCGCTCCCCCGTTCGACCGCCCCTCAATTCGGCGCTATCCATTGCAGATTCTGGAACGCCTTGCGAGCCCGCCGTGAATCGCGAGTCCAAAGCGAGTGGCCGGCGACGGCAGCATGAGCGCCGATCGGGAAATCCGGCAGCGGCGATGCCCGGGACCCGCCCCGGCGCCGATAGGCGAGGAACGCCTTGCCGGCCAGGAACGCCGCTTCGCAGGGGATCGGCTCGCGCTCGAGGAAATCGCGCGGCAAGGCCGCGTTTCTGCTAGTTTCCAGCCGGGCCGGCGTAGCTCAGTCGGTAGAGCACCCGCCTTGTAAGCGGAAGGTCGCGGGTTCGATTCCTGCCGCCGGCACCACCTCGCTTCCCCACTCCGCGCCCACGCGCCCCGATGTGCTGACACAGCTCGACACATTCCGAAGCCGGACGGTCATGCGCGGTTCGCGCGCAGCACCTCTAATCGTCGCCCAGCGAGGGCGCCGTGCGTTTCGAGCTTCGTCGACCAAGGAAAGGGAACCGCGTCATGACAGTGAAGCACAAGGGGACCAGCCTCCGGACCAGCATCATCGCCTTGTTGTTGATCCCGCTGATCGGGGTGATGGCATTGGCGGCCTACATCGTCGTCGGCTCGGCGCGGACGGCCAGCGACATGCGGCGCTTGACCGCGATCGCCGATCTGTCGACCAAGATGAGCACGCTGGTGCACGACCTCCAGCGCGAGCGCGGCGCCTCGGCGGTGTTCATCGGCAGCAAAGGCACGCAGCTGGTGCAGGAACTGCCGGCGCAGCGCCTCCTGACCGACAAGGTGCGGGCCGAGTTCGACACCGCTTTCGCCGCCTTCGATGCCAGCGCCATGGGCCCGGCCTGGCAGGCGGCCATGATCGAGGCGCGCCGGTCGATCGACCGGTTGGCGGCGATGCGCCGCGACATCAGCGCGCTGAGCATCCCCGCGCCCCAATCCAACGCCTACTTCACGGCCACCATCGGCCAGGTGCTGACTCTGGTGCTGGAAGGCTCCAAGCTCGTCACCGATCCGCAGGTCAGCAACGCCATCGCCGGCTATGTTTACTTCCTTCAGACCAAGGAGCGTTCGGGCCAGGAACGCGCCACCGGCGCGCCCGGCTTCGCCGCCGGTCGCTTCGATCCGGCCCAGCTTCAGCGCCTGATCGGCGTGGTCAACGAGCAGCAGACCTTCTTCCGCCTGTTCGACGTCTACGCCGAACCGGCGCAGCGCGACTTCCTCAAGACTACCGTCGCCGGCAAGGAGGTCGACGAGGTGATGCGGCTGCGCAAGGTCGCGCTCGAGACCGACGCCGGCCAGCCGCTCAACGCCGAGGACGGGGCCTATTGGTTCCGCGTCACCACTGTCCGCATCGACCTGATGAAGAGGGTCGAGGACAAGCTGGCGGGCGACCTGATCGCGCTGGCCGAGCGCATTCGCAGTCGGGCGACTTGGGAGTTGTGGCTCCAAGTCGTCGCCAGCCTGGGCATCATCGCCTTTGCCGTGGTGCTGGGCATGGTGATCGTGCGCGGGCTGACCCGCGGCCTGGACGGCATCGGCCAGGCGATGGGCAAGTTGGCCGCGGGCGATCTGGCCGTGGCCGTACCCAGCCTCGAGCGCAAGGACGAGATCGGCCAGATGGCCAAGGCGGTCCAGGTGTTCAAGGACACCATGGTCAAGGCGGCCGAGATGCAGAAGGCCGAAAAGGCCGAGAACGAGCGCCGCGAGGCCCGCGCCAAGAGGATGGACGCGCTGACCCGGACCTTCGACACCGATGTCGCCGGCATGCTGACGGTGGTCTCCGACGCCTCGCAGGCGCTGCAGACCACGGCGACGTCCATGTCCTCGACCTCCGAGCGCACCAACCGTCAGGCGATCGCGGTGTCGGCGGCGGCGGAAGAGGCCTCGACCAACGTCCAGACCGTGGCCTCGGCCACCGAGCAGCTGACCGCCTCGATCCAGGAGATCGCCCGTCAGGTCGAGGACGCCGCCGCCATCACCAAGCAGGCGGTGGTCGATGCCGACAATACCAACGCCCAGGTCCAGGCGCTGGCCGAGGCGGCGCAGAAGATCGGCGACGTGCTGAAGCTGATCAGCGACATCGCCGGCCAGACCAACCTGCTGGCGCTGAACGCCACAATCGAGGCGGCGCGGGCGGGCGAGGCCGGCAAGGGCTTCGCGGTGGTGGCCTCCGAGGTCAAGACCCTGGCCACCCAGACCGGCAAGGCGACCGAGGAGATCGCGAGCCAAATTCAGGGCATCCAGAACGCCACCGGGCGCGCGGTCTCGGCCATCGGCGGCATCGGCAAGGTGATCGGCAAGATCAGCGACATCTCGACCGCCATCGCCACCGCGGTCGAGCAGCAGACCGCGGCCACGCGCGAAATCGCCCGCAACGTCCAGCAGGCCTCGGCCGGAACCGCCGACGTCAGCCAGAACATCTCGGGCGTCAAGGAGGCGGCCAACGAGGCCGGCCAGTCCTCGGGCCAGGTGCTGGAGGCGGCCAAGGCCTTGGCCGGCCAGTCCAGCCGCCTCAAGGCCCAGGTCGAACATTTCCTCCACGACATCCGCGCCGCCTGAGCGCGGATGTTCGGCCGCGGCGCCAGGACGACGCCGCGGATCTCGGGTCGCCGGGGATCTGTCCCCGCCTCGGCGGCCCGATCTTTTTGGGCTTGGCGGTCGGGACGGGGGTATCCAAGACGGCGCCTATCTATCATTGCAATTTGAATATTACATTTTTAATATACTATGATGATCAGACGCCGTGCCGCCGTCCATCTGCGCGCCGCGCTTGCCCGCCAGGCGGCGGTCGCCTTGATCGGACCCCGCCAGGTCGGCAAGACCACGCTGGCGCTCGAAATCGCCAAGTCGCGGCCCGCGCTTTACCTCGATCTCGAATCGCCCGGGGATCGCGCCAAACTGGCCGACCCGGAGCTTTTCCTTTCCGCCCACGAGGACAAGCTCGTCATCCTCGACGAGATCCACCGGCTTCCGGAGCTGTTTGCGTCCTTGCGGGGATTGATCGACCGCGGCCGGCGCGGCGGCCGGCGCACGGGCCGGTTCCTCGTGCTCGGATCGGCCGCCATCGATTTGATGCGCCAGAGCGGAGAAAGCCTTGCCGGGCGCATCGAGTTCGTGGAATTGGGAACGCTCGATGCGCTCGAAATCGGACCCTCCCGCTCGGCGCGCGATCGGCTTTGGCTTCGCGGCGGCTTTCCCGACAGCTTCCTGGCCCGCGGCGAGGCCGACAGCGTCCGCTGGCGCCAAAGCTTCATTCGCACCTATCTCGAACGCGACGTGGCGCAGTTCGGGCCGCGCATTCCCGCCCAAACCCTGGAACGGCTTTGGACCATGCTGGCGCATAATCAGGGCGGATTGCTCAATGCCTCGCGCTTGGCTTCGGGTTTGGCGATCAGCGCGCCGACCGTTGCCCGCTATGCCGATTTGCTAGTCGATCTGCTGTTGGTGCGTCGCCTGCCCCCCTTCCATTCCAATGTCGGCAAGCGGATGGTGAAATCGCCCAAGGTCTACGTGCGCGACAGCGGGCTGGTCCACGCCCTGCTGGGCCTCCGCGACGCGGACGAACTGGCTGGCCATCCCGTGGTCGGCCCGAGCTGGGAGGGATTCGTCGTCGAGTCGCTGCTTGCCGTCGCACCCGATCGCGGCATGCGGGGCTTCTATCGCACCGTGGCCGGGGCCGAGATCGACTTGGTGCTGGACCTCGGTGGGCGCGCCGGACGCTGGGCGATCGAAATCAAGCGCAGCCTCGCACCCCGGATCGAGCGCGGCTTGGTCCATGCCCTGAGCGATCTTCAGCCGATGCGGAGCTTCGTGGTCTATCCCGGCGACGACCGTTACCCGTTGGGCGACGGCATCGAGGCCATCGGCTTGCGTGAAATGGCTGAAGCATTGGCGTCGCTTTGAGAACAGAACCATGGCACCAAATCAGTTGTCTCCTAACAGGACGACACTCCTTGACCGGCGCAACTGAATAAAATGGGCCACATTATGCGGAATTTTCGTCGCTGGGTTGTTTCGGCAAACGCAGCGCATCCGAAATGGCATCGAGAACGCTTTTGCTACCATCCCATTCAAACCCTTCCGGCCCCGTAAAAGCACCGGCCCAGTGTCCCTGGTAGAATTGATAAAACCAAAACGAAATTTCTGGATTCCCATCATCTCTCAAAAACGCATAAACGAAGCGATCATCTCCTCCTATATTTTTACTTCTCAAAAACATTATATGATTTTTCATTTCATTATCAAGAGCATTAAAAAAATACGTATCTATCTTAGTATTGCTATTCAATATTTTTTTGAATTCATGAAAATATAAACCACGTGTTATTTTTTCTATTGTTTTATCATGCGATGACGCATCCCACTTAACCATAATACTTTCTATAAATCGGCCGGATTCATCTCTGACTAAAACAGTTGGCCCAGATAATATTTCTCTATGAATTCTTTTATTTGCTCTAATACTTCTAAGAGCGCCATTACTCCAAAATTCATAGGAACTGCTATCGTGAGGCCAAATTTTGATACCCAAAAACACCTTGAATTTCTCGTCCAAATTCGATGCACCTTCGTTACACGGCTTGCAAGCGGGAACAGTAATGAGATTCGGTCGTGGCTTCGTAAAAATACTTTTTGGCGGCACGTGATCCCAGGTCGTAGCCGGTGCCGCGGCGCAAAAAACGCATATCGCGGCCGAATGTTTCATATGTTCTTTACGTCTCTTCGATTCGCCCACAGGTCAACCCGTGATTAGAAGTTTGCGTTTTGCCGGGACTTGTTGTGACCAGCATCCGTTTCACTTTTGAGTCCACACTACGCTGCAAGAACTGTGGCATGACACGCTCCAAGATCGGCCAGTTTCGAGAAAGTCGTCACCTCTGTTGCATGACACTTGTATCCCTCAAGGACCGCAGCGTTCGTCCGGCGCGGGCGAGGAACAGGCCGCTGCAAAAACCGAGACCGAGGCCGAGCGCGAAAACGAAGCCCGGTGCCTTGACGGTCGCGGGCGAAAGCGCGGCGGTAACGCCGACTGCAAAGCGCGCGGCAAATATCGCCAGCATCAGGACCAATGGTACCCAACTGCCGGGAATGGCGAAGCGCGCGGTAGCGGGGTCGTAAGTGACGCCGTTCGGGGCACGAAATATCCGCTCGTTGGCGAAATAGGCCGCGGCCACGCCCAACAGCCACGCGCCAACGCTGCTGGGGCTAATCCCCAGCGCCGCCCACACGCCGTAAAGCGACAGCCCGACCATAGCCAGCGGCAGCACCAGGACTCGCGTGCGGGTCACTTGCCGCGACCGGGCTTGCATCAGGCCCAGGGCCACCAACAGCGCCAAAAGCGGCCACACCCAAAGCGGCGCGCCTTGCAGGATTTGAAAGGTCATGGGCGAAGTCCCCCTACCCCTGCCCGAGCTTGGCCCGCACCCGGCGGAGGAATTCCTTGGGATCGCGCCGCGGGTCGATCTCGCGGGCGGCGTCGCGCACGGCGTGGACGGCGCGCGCGGCATGGGGCCGCGCCTTGCGCGCCAGCTCGATCGCCACCTCGCGCAGCGCCGGATTGGTGGCGATTTCGCGCGCCGCGCGGAACAGAATCTGCCGAATCATGCCGAGTCGCCCGATTCCCATCCCTCTTGCCTTGTCCACATGGCGCGGCCAGGCGCGGATTGCAAGGCTTTGCGCGCGCGGCTTGCGCCCGGGCCGGGTTCGGCCTATGAGGGCGCCTTGAAATGAGCGCGGCCCCGATCGTTTTCTCGCATCGCCATCTGCTGGGGATCGAGGGGCTTTCCGGCGGCGAGATCGCATCGATCCTCGACTTGGCCGACCGCTACGTCCGGCAGAACCGCCAGATCGACAAGAAACAGAACACGCTGCGCGGCCGCACGCTGGTGCTGTTGTTCTTCGAGAATTCGACCCGCACCCGGGCCTCGTTCGAACTGGCCGGCAAGCGGCTGGGCGCGGATTGCGTGGTGATGACCACCGAGGGCTCGTCGATCAAGAAGGGCGAGACCCTGATCGACACCGCCATGACGCTGAACGCCATGCATCCCGACGTGCTGGTGGTGCGGCACCAGGATTCGGGCGCGGTCAATCTGCTGTCGCAGAAGGTCAATTGCTCGGTGATCAACGCCGGCGACGGCAGCCACGAGCACCCGACCCAGGCGCTGCTCGACGCGCTGACCATCCGCCGCCGCAAGGGAAGGCTGGAAGGCCTGACGGTGGCGATCTGCGGCGACATCCTGCACAGCCGGGTCGCGCGCTCGAACATCCACCTCCTGCGCACCATGGGCGCCAAGGTGCGGGTGGTGGCGCCGGTGACGCTGCTGCCCGGGCACATCGACAAATGGGGCGTCGAGGTCCATCACGACATGAAGCGCGGCCTGGCCGACGCCGACATCGTCATGATGCTGCGGCTCCAACTCGAGCGCATGAACGGCGCCTTCGTGCCCTCCTTGCGCGAGTACTTCCACTTCTACGGCCTCGACTACGCCAAGCTCGGAGTGGCCAAGCCCGACGCGCTGATCATGCACCCGGGGCCGATGAACCGCGGCGTCGAGATCGATCCCGAGGTGGCCGACGACATCGACCGCTCGCTGATCCGCGAGCAGGTCGAGATGGGCGTGGCGGTGCGCATGGCCTGCCTGGACGCGCTGGCGCGGCATCTGCCCAATCTGCCCGCGGGCATGGCGAAGTGATCGACCGCCCGATCGCCTTCCGCAATGCCCGCCTGATCGATCCCGCATCCGGCCTCGACAAGCCGGGCGGGCTGCTGACGGTCGACGGCCGCATCGCCGAGCTCGGCCCCGGCCTGTTCGCCTATGCCGCGCCGCCCGGGGTCGAGACCGTCGACTGCAAGGGCTGGGTGCTGGCGCCCGGGCTGGTCGACATGCGGGTCTTCCTGCGCGAGCCCGGCCAGGAGCACAAGGAGACCATCAAGACCGCGTCCTTGTCGGCGGCGGCCGGCGGCGTCACCACCATGATCGCCATGCCCAACACCAAGCCGCCGATCGACGACGTTTCGCTGGTCGATTTCATGGAGCGCCGCGCCCGCGACACCGCCAGCGTGCGCATCCACCCCATGGCGGCGATCACCAAGGGCACCCAGGGCAAGGAGCTGACCGAGATGGGCCTCCTGACCGAGGCCGGGGCGGTCGGGTTCACCGACGGCGAGGTGGCGCTGGCCGATGCAAGGCTGATGCGCCGCGCCATGAGCTATGCCCGCACCTTCGATTTCCTGATCTCCAACCATGTCGAGGAGCCGGCGCTGGCGGCGGGCGGGGCGATGAATTCGGGCGCGGTCTCGACCCGGCTCGGGCTGTCGGGAATTCCGGCCGCGGCCGAGGTCATCATGCTGGAGCGCGATCTGCGCCTGGCCGAGCTGACCGGCTGCCGCTACCACGCCGCCTCGATCTCGACCGCGGAATCGGTGGCGGTGCTGCGGCGCGGGCGCGAGCGCGGACTCAAGATTTCGGCCGCGGTGGCGCCCTATCACTTCACCCTGACCGAGGACGCCATCGGCGAGTACCGCACCTTCTGCAAGGTTTCGCCGCCCCTGCGCACCCAGGTCGACATCGACGCCATCCTGGCCGGCCTGGCCGACGGCACGATCGAGATCATCGCCTCCTGCCATGCGCCCCAGGACCAGGAAGGCAAGCGCCAGACCTTCGCCCAGGCCCGGATCGGCATGGTCGGGCTGGAGACGCTGCTGGCGCTGACGCTGGCGCCGGTCCATGACGGCAAGCTCGATCTCGTCACCGTGCTGCGCGCCATGACCTGCAACCCCGCCCGGCTGCTGGGGCTGGATCGCGGTCGGCTGCGCAAGGGGGCGCCGGCCGATCTCTGCCTGTTCGATCCCGGCCTTGCTTGGCGGATCGACCCCGAGCGCTTCCGTTCCAAGTCCAAGAACTCGCCCTTCGAGGATCACCCAGTCAAGGGCAAGGTCATGCTGACCGTGGTCGGCGGGAAAATCGTCTACGACGAGCGCCCGAACGAAGCTTGATCTGGATCAAGGCGCGGACCCCGGCGCCGACCTATCTTCTTACCATCAGTCAGTTTCCCGTGCTGCGCAGCCGACTGCGGCACGGGCCCCGCGCCCGGGCGGACGCTTCCCTCCCCCCAAAAGTCCGCCCGGGGCGGTCAAATTTCGGACCGCGAGGGACCGATGTCCTCGCGCATCGCGCTCTGAACCGCGACCGGCGATTCAATAATCCGCCGCGTCGTCGACGGCGTGGCCGCGCATCGGCACCAGCACCGCGCGCTCGAAACTGAGGAACACCGTGCCGTCGGCCTTCTTGCCCAGCGTGCGGACGACGACGATGCCCTGGGTCGGGCGCTTTTCGGACGGGCGTTTGGCCAGCACCTCGGTCTCGGCATAGACGGTGTCGCCGGCGAAGACCGGCGCCGTCAGCCGCACCTTGTCCCAGCCCAGATTGCCGATCGCCTTCTGGCTGACGTCGCCGACGCTCATGCCGGTGACGATCGACAGCGTCAGGCAGGAGTTCATCAGCGGCCGGCCGAACTCGGACTTGGCGGCGTAGGCGGCGTCGAAATGCAGCGGATGGCGGTTCATGGTCAGCAGCGTGAACCAGGTGTTGTCGGCCTCGGACAAGGTGCGGCCGGGGCGATGCTCGTAGACGTCGCCGACCGCGAAATCCTCGAAATAGCGGCCATGGCTTTCGCGATAGCGCTGCGGCCCGACCGGCCTGGCGATGCCGACCATGTCACCCTCCTTTCAGGATTTCGGCGTCGTGCTGGCCGAGCGCGGGACCGACTCCGGGCTTGGGGCGCTTGCCGTCGATCTTGAGCGGGCTATGCAGCACGCGCAGGCCCGGCCGCGCCCTATGGTCGACCTGGCCGATCATGCCGACGGCGCGGACGTGATCCGAATCGAGCGCGCGGTCAAGCCCGTAGACCGGCGCCACCGGCAGCGATCCGCCCAGAAGCGCGATCCACTCCGCCGTCGGCCGGGTCTTGAACACCGCGTCCAGCAGATCCGACAGCGCGGCGCGGTTGGCGAAGCGGGCGCGGCTTGCGGCGAAGCGCGCATCGCGCGTCCATTCGGCATGGCCCACGCCCTCGGCCAGCGCGCGCCAGAACTTGTCGGTCATGCACATGACGTAGATCCAGCCGTCGGCGGTGGGAAAGGTCTGCACCGGCGCCATCGACAAGTGCCCCGAGCGCCTCTGGCGGCGGGCGACGTCGCCCTGGTTGAGATACCACAGCCCGGCATAGCCGAGCTGGTGCAGGGCGACGTCGAACAGCGCCACGTCGACATCGCAGCCCTGGCCCGTGGTCTTGGCGCGCAACAGGCATGCCAGCAGGCCGACGGTGCCGGTCATGCCGGTCATGTAGTCGATCATCGACACGCCGATGCGTTCGGGCGGGCCGTCGGGCTCGCCGGTCAGCGCCATCAGCCCGGCCTCGGCCTGCATCAGGTAGTCGTAGCCCGGCCGCGCCTTGCGGGCGTTGTCGCGGCCGTAGGCCGAGATGTGCAGGCAGACCAGGCGCGGGTTGATCGGCGCCAACTGGGCGTAGGTCAGGCCGAGGCGCTCAGGCTGGTCGCCGCGCAGATTGTCGGTCAGCGCGTCGGCGGTGGCCACCAGGCGCCGGAACGCCGCCCGGCCGTCCTCGCTCTTGAGGTCCAGCGCGACGCTTTTCTTGTGCTGGTTCCAGGTCTGGAAATACTGGCTGTCGCCGGCACCCAGCAGATGCGGCCCGACCTTGCGCGCGCCGTCGCCGCCCTCGGCCGGGTTCTCCAGCTTGATCACCTCGGCGCCGAGATCGGCCAGCGCCATCGAGCCGTAGGGCCCGGCGCCGAAGCTCTCGACGCACAGCACCCGGATGCCGGCCAGCGGCTTCAGGCGATCGGCTGCCTCGGCAACGGCCATCACGCCGCCAAGGCGCGACGCACCGCCTCGGGTTCGCGAATGGTGTAGCTGCGCAAGGCCAAATCGCCGCGAGCATAGGCCAACGCCTCGCGTGCCGCCGCGATCAGGCGTCGTCCAACCATGTTCGGCTTTCGCACTTTCCGCGATCGCGACCGAGTTCGGCGTACCTTCTTTGCCATGACCTAAATTGCCTCTTTTCGGATAGGCGCGCCAGCCTGCCGGGCGCCGCACCGCGGCTTCAGGCGATCGGGTGGCGTTTCAGCCATTGCCGGGCGATGACGATGCGCTGCATCTCGTTGGTGCCCTCGCCGATGCAGGTCAGCGGCGCGTCGCGATAGAGCCGTTCGATGTCGTGCTCCGTGGAATAGCCGGTGGCGCCGTGGATGCGCATGGCCTCGGTGGCGTTTTCCAGCGCCGCCTCCGAGGCGAAATACTTGGCCATGCCGGCTTCCAGATCGCAGCGCCGTCCGGCATCGAAGGCGGCGGCGGCGTCCAGCGTCAAAAGCCTGGCCGCCCGCGCCCGCGTCGCCATGTCGGCCAGCTTCAATTGGATCGCCTGGTGCTGGCCGATCGGCTTGCCGAAGGTCTTGCGCAGCTGGGCGTATTCGGTCGCCATGCGCAGCGCGCCCTCGGCGATGCCGACGCCGCGCGCGGCGACGTTGATGCGGCCCAGTTCCAGCCCGCCGGTGGCCTGCTGGAAGCCCAGCCCCTCGACCTCGCCGATGAGATGATCCTTGGGGATGCGATAGTCCTCGAACACCAGCTCGGCCGAGTCGATCGACTTGTAGCCGAGCTTTTCCAGCTTGCGGCCGGCGGAGAAGCCCTTGCCCTTGGGGGCGATGAACAGGCTCATGCCGCGATGGCGCGGCTCGGCGCCGGGATCGGTCTTGACCAAGAGCGCGAAACACGAGCCCTCGCGGCCGTTCGAGATCCAGGTCTTGGTGCCGTTGATGACGTAGTCGCCGCCGTCGCGGCGCGCGGTCATGCGAATCGCCTGCAGATCGGTGCCGGCATCGGGCTCGGTCAGCGCGAGGCCGCCCTGGATCTCGCCGCTGGCGAGGCGCGGCAGCCAGGTCTTCTTCTGGGCCTCGGTGCCGAACTTCTCGACCGCCAGCGCCAGCATCAGATGCGAATTGAAGATGCCGGTGATCGCCATCCACACCGCCGAGATGTCCATCACCAGCTTGGCGTAGGTCCCGGCCGGCAGGCCGAGGCCGCCATGGTCGGGCGAGATCGTGGCGCCGAACAGGCCAAGTTCCTTCATCTGCTCGACGATGGCGTAAGGGTAGAGATCCTCGTGGTCGTGGCGCTTGACCACCGGCCGCACCTCGCGCTCGAGCCAGCGGCCGATCGAGCGCAGCAGCTGCTCTTCGTCGGCCGCATCCAGCCGGTTGGGCGCGCGGTCGGCGGTCGCCGTGCTCATCGGCCGGGGCTCCTCGACGGCATCGCGCGACCTGCCGTTCCGCCGACCTTCGATGACGCCATGCTTCGCCTCCGGATCGTCCTTGCCCGCCCGCGCCGGCGAGAATAGTGCCCGCTTGGGGTCCTGTCATGGCCGACTGCGGACGAAACCTGTCGCGATCGCCCAAGCTTGCGGCCGCTGGTCCAAGGCATCGAATGCGCGGCGGCCTCGGCCCTTGGCCGAAAACGATTGCCAATATCTCTCCCATTCCATATGGTTGAAAGCCCTCGAAGCGGGACTTCGGGGACTACAGCATCGCGATCGAGTCTTAGGTCACGTCATTCGA
>VGDZ01000056.1 GCA_016869515.1 Alphaproteobacteria bacterium
GCGCCGCGGGCATCAGCAGGCGACACGCGATCTCGGCGCCGACCCACAAACCGATCGCCGCCACGCCGCCATGGCGCAGCCCCACCCGCACAGCGGTCAGCAGCCGCAGCCGATAGCGTCGCCGCTCGATCCCGCCGCCTTCGGGCTCGGGCAGGAAACGGGCCCCAAACCACAGTGCCGCCACCAGCGCCAGCAGTCCGATCACCCGCGCGTCGCTGGCCCGACCCTCGAACGGCGTCTCCGCGCGCGCGGCGATCGATCGGGCAATGGCGGCGTTGGCGCGGTTCCAATCGGCCTCGGCATAGAGCGAGGCGCTGGGATGGGTGAGGTCGTGATAGAGCCGGCGACGACGCAGCTGGTCGGCCCGGCCGACCATGAACTCGGCGACGGTGGCGATGACGCCGGCCTGGCGGGCGGTGGCCTCGATATCGCGCAGCTGGGCCTCGAACGCCGCCCGGCGCGCCGCCACATCGGGCAGTTCGGGCGGGGCCTTCTCGTCGGGCGGCGGGCCGATCAGATCGAGCAGGCGGCGCATCGAGCCGGCGCGGGCGTCCTCGCCGCGGCGCAGCGCCAGCGCTTCGGCCCGCACCGCCACCAGTTCGCGCCGCGCCTCGGCCAGCGCATCCTCGCCGGCGGCGGGCGATTCGATCGTCGCCACCAGCCGATCCAGCGTCTTGGCCCATTCCGGCAAGCGCGCATCGGCCAAGGCCGACCCGGAAACGAGCCAACACAGACCTGCCATCGCCCATGCACGCATGGGCCTCACTCTAGCCTTGACCGCGCCCGCGCGCCGCACCATTTTAGCCCTGTTCCAGGGGAGCCCCACGGGGCTGAGAGTCCGCCGATCCCGGCGGAGACCCGCCGAACCTGATCCGGGTCATGCCGGCGTAGGGAGACGAACATGACGAAACTCGCATTGGTTTTGTTTTTGGGCCTGCTGCCCGGCTTGGCGTCGGCCCAGGCCAAGACGCGGCTGGTGGTCTATTCGACGCTCGAGAACGACTACATCGAGACCTTCCGGCGCGCCTTCGAGCGCGACCATCCCGAGATCGAATTGTCGTTCCATCGCGACGCCACCGGCGTCGTCACCGCCAAGCTGCTGGCCGAGAAATCGCAGCCGCGGGCGGATGCGATATGGGGGCTGGCGGTGACCTCGATGCTGCTGCTGGACCGGGAAGGCCTCCTGGTGCCGCATGTCCCGCCCAACCTGACCGAGTTCAAGCCCAATTTCCGCGACCCCAACACCCCGCCTTCCTGGTTCGGCATGGAGGCCTGGGCGGCGTCGCTGTGCTTCAACACCGTCGAGGCCAAGAAACTGGGGCTGCCGGTGCCCAAGTCCTGGTACGACCTGCTCGATCCGCGCTTCAAGGGCCGGCTGGTAATGCCCAATCCGACCTCCTCGGGCACCGGCTTTTTCCACGTCTCGGGCTGGATTCAGATGTTCGGCGAGGCCGAGGCCTGGCGTTTCATGGATCGGCTGCACGACAACATCGCCGTCTACGTGCATTCCGGCTCCAAGCCCTGCCGCGATGCGGCCGCTGGCGAATACCCGGTCGGCATCGCCTACGATCTCTTGGGGGCGACGCTCAAGACCGCGGGCGCGCCGATCGAGATCCTGGTGATGACGGAAGGCGGCGGCTGGGACATGGACGCCTTCGCCATCGTCAAGGGCACCGCCAAGCTGGCGGCCGCGCGCCGCCTGGCCGACTGGGCCGCCAGCCGCAAGGCCAACGAGGCCTACGCCAAATACGCCTCGCAAGTCGCGCTGCCGGGGATTCCCAACACCCTGCCCAACTACCCGCCCGAGGTCGAGGCATCGCTGATCAAGAACGATTTCGCCTGGGCCTCGGCCAACCGCGCCCGCATCCTGGCCGAGTGGCAGAAGCGCTACGAACTGAAGACCGAGAAGCGCAAATAGCTCAGGCGAGTTCCCGCCGCAGCAGCGCGGCGCCCGCGCCCAGCGCCATCAGCTTGGCGTAGGCGATTTCGCGCTTCATCGGCGCCATGCCGCAATTGGTGCAGGCGATCAGGTGCCGCTTGGGGACATGGGCCAGGGCGCGGCGCAGCGTCGCCGCGACCTCCTCCGGGGTCTCGATGCGGTCGTTGGCGACGTCGATCGCGCCGACCAGCACGTCCTTGCCGGCCAGCAGGCCGAGCAGTTCGATCGGCACCTTGGAATTGGCGCATTCCAGCGACACCTGGTCGATCTTGCTCTTGGCCAGCAGCGGAAAGGTGCGCTCGTATTGCCGCCAATCGCCGCCCAGCGTCGCCTTCCAGTCGAGATTGGCCTTGATGCCGTAGCCGTAGCAGATGTGGACCGCGGTCTTGCAGCCGAGGCCCTGGGCGGCGCGTTCCAGCGCCGGCAGGCCCCAATCCGCCACCGCGTCCATGTAGACGTTGAAGGCCGGCTCGTCGAACTGGACGACGTCGATGCCGATCGCCGCCAGTTCGCGCGCCTCGGCGTTGAGAACTTCGGCAAAGGCGAAGGCCAGCTTGGCGCGGTCGCCATAATGCTCGTCGGCCAGGGTGTCGACGATGGTCATCGGCCCGGGCAGGGTGAACTTGACCGCGCGCGCGGTGGCGGAACGCAGGAACCGCGCCTCCTCGCCGTGCACGCCGGCGGTGCGCGCGATCGGCCCGACCACGGTCGGGCAGTCGGCCTCGTAGCGATCGGCGCGAATGCCGATGCGGCGCTTCTTGGCGAAGTCGATGCCGGTGAGGCGTTCGAGGAAGCCGTGGACGAAATGCTGGCGGGTCTGCTCGCCGTCGCTGACGATGTCGATGTCGGCGCGTTCCTGCACCTGCAGCGCGAGGCGCACCGCATCGCGCTTGGATTCTTCCAGCAGCGCGCCGGTCTGCGCCCACGGCGCCCACAGCATTTCGGGCCGCGCCAGCCAGGCCGGCTTGGGCAAGCTGCCGGCGACGGTGCTGGGAACCAGTCGGCTCATGCCGCCGCGGGCGGCGCCACGCCCGATCCCGCCGCCGCGGCCTTGGCCTTGGCGAGAGCGTCGCGGAAGATCAGCGGACGGGCCAGCGGCTCAAGCAGGATCTCGCCCGCGCCGACGCCGGCCACGCGCAGGCTGGCATAGCCAAGGATACGGCCGAGCACGCCCTGGCGCAGGTTGACCTCCTCGATGCGCGACAGCCGGATTTCCTGGGTATGGCGCGAGATCCAGCCCTGCTTGATCAGGAGCCGCTGGTTGGTGACGGCGATTTCGATGGTGAAGTGCTCGATCAGACGGCGGGCGAACTCGATCGTGCCCAACGCCGCCGGCGCCAGCCACAGCGCGTGCAACACCAGCCAAGGGCTGATCGCCCAGAGCGGGCGGTCGAGCACCATGAAGATCTTCTCGGTCAGCCACCACAGCGCGGCCGCCACCACGCCCCACAGCGCCAGCCGCAGGATCGCCGTCGCCACCGCGATCCAGTGATAGCTGGCCGAGCTTTGCACTTGTTCGCCTTCGATCAGCGAGGCGGCGACGAAAGGTTGGCGCGGGTTCATGCCGGGCGCATCATAGTGCATGATCGATCGGTCTTGAACCGCAAGCTTCGAGACAGATCGCGAATCATGCCCTCGTATTCCGCTCCAAAGGGGCAGGCAAATTCCGGCGCGTGTCCAGGAACCAGGTCAGCTCGTGCTTGTTGGCATGGAGATGGAACAGCCGCCCGCCGGGAATGGCCCGGAATCCGGCGATGGCCTCGAAATCGGTCGCGCCTTGGAACTTGAGGGTGCAGAGAAAGCGGCCGACCTTGCCCGCCGCCAGCCAGCGCTTGACCAGCGCCAACAGCCGCGTCGGATAGCACACCACGTCCGACAACAGCCAATCGACCGCCCCAAAACCGGCCGGGTCGAGCGAAAAGGCGCTGGCGCGCAGCATTTCCACGCCGGGCATGGCGGCGATGCGGGGATCGAGCGATGCCTTGTCGACCGCGACCACGCGGGCGCCCAGCGAGGCCGCGACCCAGCTCCAGCCGCCCGGGCTGGCGCCAAGATCGAGGCAGCGCTCGCTCGCGCCCGGGCGCTGGCCGAGCCGCGTGAAGGCTTCCCAAAGTTTCAGATAGGCACGGTTGGGCGGGCCGGCCTTGTCCTCGACGAAGCGCGCTTCGCCGTGCGGAAACGCCGAATCGCAGCGCGCCGCGCACAGCATGCGATCGGGCGCCAGCAGGGTCCAGGAGCCGAGCGGCGCCTCGGGCGGCGGGGCCGGGAAGGCCAGCGGCTTGAACGACACCTTGGGCAGCTTGGCTTGGATCAGGGCGGCGCGGCGGTGATGGGCCAGGGAATATAGCGCCCAATTGCGGCCGCGATCGCGCAGCTTGCGGGCGGCGTCGCCGATCGAGGCGATGGGCAGGTCCTCGACCGCGCGCCAGACATTGGCCGCCCAGGCGATATCGGCCGCCGGCGGATCGGCGCACAAGAACAGCCGGCCGTGGCGGCCGGCGATCCGCCCTTCCAATTCGCGCGCCAGCGCCTCTTCAAGGCCTTCCGGCGCGAGATAGCCCGTGGTCATTCCCTAGCGCGCCGGCGTCTTGGCATAGAGGCAGGTTCGACTCGGCGGCACGGTTTCGGCTCGGGTGACCCGATCGAGCACCCATGTCACCAAGGCCCGCGGCCCAGGTTCGGGATCGGGCCGGCAAGGCGTGACGGGTACAAAATCGCGACCTACGAATTCGCGCAATTGGCGATAGAGGCCGAGGCCTGACGGCACCAAAACATAGTCTATTCGCGGTTGATCGATCGGATCGTTCAGGTCCAGATACATGATCCTGGCAGGATAGAGCGGCGTCGGTAGAAAAATCGATCGTGCATAGACCGCCATCACTGTGTTCGCATCGATCGGCAGCCGATCGAAAGCTTCTCGGAAGTCGCGGTTTGTCTGATCCCATTTCCGTATGTTGACGAACTCGGTCGCGGGATTGGCAGCAGTAACAAGAAGTGTAACGACCACCAAACCGGGGCGCCAACGCGATTCCGGCGACGCTTGCAGCCAGTGGTCGATCGCGAGGCCAGCCAAAATATAGAAGATAGGGTACATAAACGTCACGGTTCGTCCGCTCCCGACCGTACTGCCGAGAAGCGGAATGAGCACCAGCGCAAAACGGCTCAAGCCGGCCACCGCGCCTTGGCTTCTCCAACTCCCGTAAACTACGGCCGCACAAGCCAACATCGAGAACGGCGGGTTGTGAAATGGGGTGTCCAAAAGACTTTCCCAAAGCCGACCCAATTGGGGCGTCAGGCGGCTGCGTCCGGTTCCGTGAATGGCGGCGTCGGTGGCGAACTGATAGGCATCGAGGACGATATAGGGATTGGTCGCGAAAAAGACGGCCGCGGCAGCAAGCCCGGCGATCGCGCACTGTCCGAGCCATGTCGGCCAATTCGATTTGCGCCACAAGAGCAGCGGTACGAGCAGCGCGACCGGTGCCGCCGTGACGATGCTGCCGGCGGCCATGCCGACCGCGGCCCCGGCTGCCCATATCCGCCAAATCCTGGCGTCGCGATCGAAGCGAAGCAACAGGCTGATGGCGACTGCGGTCCACATCGCCGCCGGGACATGGGGCTTGATCACCAGGGCCTGACCGAAGGAATCGGATAGGCCATAAGCGAGGGCTGCGATCAAGCCGGCACGGGGCGACGCCAGCAACCGGCCGATATCCCAAATCAGCAGCAGCGTAGCCAGAAAACTGCCCGCGATCAGCAGCTTGGCGGCGAGGTACATGCGGCCGACTTGGTCAGGATCCTCGATCATGGCGCCAAGACCGCCGCTCGCCTTTAGTAATCCGGCCCGGTCGAGGACAAAAAGCAGCGCGCCCACGGGATAGATCAAAGCTCCGCCATAGTTGAAGACGTGCGGATTGAAATCGAACTTGGCCGGATTCATGCGCGACAACGCCGAGAACGCAGTCGCTTCGTCGAATGGAGTCCACAACACCAGTTCGCGCAGCCAGATCAGCTTCTCGATGTCGGAAAGCATGGGGTCGGAACCGAAAGCGGAGGGTGTCTTGATCACTTTTCCCGCTTCGCCACGGACGACGCGTTGCCCCATCTCGCGCTTGAATTCTATCGTCGTCTCAATATGCGCTTGGCGCTGCGAAACCATCGCCCCGATCTCGGCCGGCGACAAGACATGCCCGTTCAACGCCATGTCCAATCGCTCGCGGCTGGGCGTAGCGAACCGAGCCGCGATGACGAAAAATGGGACCAGCACCGCGATCAGGAGCAGCGGAGCAGTGATGCTGTGAATCAACCGGCGCATGTCAGTGTCATGTACTCGCTGTTTGTACGGTAACCCGAAGAACTAAGGGAATCGCCAGGAACGCATGGTCGCAGCTTCGTCGCCACCGCCACCGCCACCGCCACCGCCACCGCCACCGTCGATGCAACGACTATGCATCTGAAGTTCGTCGGCATTTTGGCCGGGTCAGCCAATCAAATCCTTGCCCGCTCCACTGACCGCGGCGGCTCGGCGTCGATGCCGATAGTCGATTCCACCAGGAAGCGCGGTCGATTGAGTGCGGTCCGAAAGATTCGCGCGACAAAGAGACCGACGACGCCGATCGCGCCAATGATCGTTCCCCAAAACCACGCGACGCCAAGTCCGATCCACCAAAAATGAGAAATGACATCGTTCGCCGCCATTGCAATCGCGACCGGCAAAGCGACGGAGGCCATAGCTGTCGTCAAGACGCCGACCGCAACGATCAGAAGTATCGGAATAGTCGAAAATCCAGTGACACCGTAAAAGAACGCTGTTATTGGCGCCTTGCCGAACAGCGCGAAATGGCTTTCGCCGGCGCTGCGACCCTTCCGAACATATGAATAGGGAACCCGCCTGAACCCGACCCATTGCACGAGGCCGCGAAGATAGGTATTGGGTTCGGTCAATTGGTTGAGGGTGTCCACCACGCGACGTGACAGTAGGCGGAAGTCGCCGGCATTCAGCGGGATATGGATTTCGGCAAACAAGTCGATGACGCGGTAGCCGATTCGGGTCAAGAACAGTTTCAGCCAGGATTCGCCTTCGCGCGCAGTGCGGACGGTATAGACCACATCCGCCCCTTCCCGCCAAAGCCCAACCAATTCGGGTATCAGTTCCGGCGGATCCTGCAGATCGGCATCGATCGTAATGACGGCATCGCCGCGCGCGTACGCCATGCCGGCGAAGATACCCGGTTCGACCCCGAAGCGCCGTGAAAGAGTGATCACCTTGACCCGCGGGTTCTGCCGGTTGCGTTCAATCAGCAATTCCAACGAGCGATCGGTCGAATCGTCGTTGACGTAAATAATCTCATAATCCTCCGGCAACGCACCAAGCGCCATTTCAAGTCGATTGATCATCTCAGGAATGTTGTCTTCCTCGTTCCGAAACGAAAGAACAACCGATATTAGCTTGCGCGCATTCACGCCCTATTCTCCTTGCCGGGTCGAAAAAACCTGAAAGCAGCTAGGATTGTCTAGAATGGCCCTTTGAAATTCAATCCCGTCACTGACCGTTCCGCCTCGGGGCTGGGTCGCCAGGTCTTGGCATCCGGCCGGACCAGCACATGTGCCCGCGCCGCGATCACGGCCGGGTTGGGATAGAAAGCGTGCTCCAGCGAGGGCGCAGTCGGGCAGGTGGTGGGCGCAAAACCCAGCCGTGCGATGCGGACCCCCGGGGCGTCCTCGGCCGCCATGGCAGCGACTTCGGCGCTGGCGCCGCACATCGTCCAGGCGCTGTCGACCGCCAGCAGGCGTCCGGTCTTGCGGACAGAGGCCGCCAGAGCCGCACGGTCGAAGGGCACCAGCGAAATCGGATCGATCACTTCGGCATCAATGCCGATCTCGCGCAAAAGCTCGGCCGCGCGCAGGCATTCCGGCACCATCGCCGATATGCCGAGCAGAGTGATATCCGTTCCCTTGCGCAAGACACGGGCCTCGCCCAGCCGGGCGGCATAGGGCGCCTCGGGTACTTCGGCAATCAGGGGGTAGAGCAAACGGTGCTCGACCATAAGAACCGGGTTGTCGTCGCGGATGGCCGCAATCAAGCAGCCCTTGGCATCATGGGCGTTGGACGGAGCCAACACCTTAATTCCCGGCACGTGCATGAACATGGCGTGCAGGCCCTGGCTGTGCTGTGCGCCCTGGCCCCAAGACTTGCCGATCATCGCCCGCACCACCATCGGCACTTTGACCTGGCCGCCGTACATGTAGCGGCTTTTGGCGGCAATGTTGACCAATTGGTTCATGCACAGCATCAGGAAGTCCATGCGGATATGGACATGGATCGGGCGCAGTCCGGCCTGCGCCGCACCGATCGCGACCCCGGTCATGGCGTCTTCGGACAGGGGCGTGGTGAAGACCCGCTCCGGACCGAAACGGTCGACTAAGCCTTTGGTCGAGCCTTGGATGCCTTTGTGATCGTCGACGTCGAGACCCATGACGAAGACGCGCGGATCGCGCTCCATCTCCTGCGCCGCTGCCTCGCGCAGCGCATCGACATAGGACAGCGCGCGCGGCGCGGCGTCAGGCATAGGTGTCGGTCGTCAGCTGGGCCGGATCGGGCACGGGACTGTTCTCGGCGAATTGCAACGCTGCGGCGATCTCGGTTTCGATTGCCGCGTCGATCGCCGCGCGGCGGGCGGGCGCGATCATGCCGCCGATGCGCACGACCTGATCAGTCGCTTGCCATGCCTCGAGATCGCGACGGCCGCGATAACCGGCCTCGAAATCCTCGTTTGGGCCGACATGCTCGCGCCAGCGATAGGTCTTGGCTTCGACGAACGCCGGGCCGGTCCCGGCGCGCATGCCTTCGACCAAGCGTATCACGAGCGCCCGCAGCGCCAGCACGTCGCCGTCGTTCACGGCCTCGGCCGGCATGCCGTAGCTTGCCGCGCGCTCGACCAAGCGGTTTGTCGCCCAACGCTTGGCGGTCGGTTCGTGGATGGCGTAGCCGTTGTTTTCACATACGAACAACAGCGGCAACCGGTGCAGCGCGGCAAAATTCAAGCTCTCGGCGAATACGCCCTCTTCGGTCGCACCATCCCCGAAGAAAGAAACCGCGACGCGCCCCTTGCCCTCGCGCTTCAGTGCCAGCGCAAACCCGGCCGCCAGCGGTATCGTTGTGCCGACTACGGCCGAAGCGCCCAAGACGCCTTGCGCCATGTCGACCAGATGCATCGATCCGCCCTTGCCGCGCGCGCAACCGGTATCCTTGCCGTAGAGCTCGGCCATCATGCGATCGAGCGGCGCACCCTTCGCCAAATAGGCGGCATGACCGCGATAGGTTCCGGAGACGATGTCGTCATGGCGAAGCGCATCGCACACCCCGACCGCAATCGACTCCTGTCCGATCGAAAGGTGCACGGGGCTCTTGATCTTGTCGCTGGGATAGACTCGGGCGACCTCCTCCTCGGCGCGTCGAATCAGGCGTAGCGAGCGATAGATGCGCTCGAGATCGGCCATGGGCGGACGGGTCATGGTGCGTAATAAACGAATTCCGAGTCCGCCTAGGCCGCGGCCCGGTCCAGGTATCGGCGCGTCAACGTTACCTTCGCCAAGCGCTCAAGGTGGGCTACCACGTCGGGCCCGAATTTCGCCGCAATCATGGCAAGATATTTCGGATTGGTGAAATATTCGCTCCAGGCGCGGTCGCGAAAGCGCAAAATCTCGTCGCTCGAGCAATGCCGGTTGGCCAACGGCAGCGCATCATAGGAGTGCTGCGAGAATTGGTGCCATTCCGCGGGCAGCGCCATGTCGCTTTCAGTCGCCATGCGATAGAGCGCCGAGCCGGGATAGGCCATGGCAGAATAGAAGTTGGCGAACTCGCAATTGAGTTCGGTCGCCAGGTCGAGCGTCTGCTGCATGCGGTCGATGGTGTCGTCGGGCAGCCCGAAGATGTAGTTCCCGAGAACGTAGATGCCGGACTTTTGGATGCGCCGCACGACATCGATGATGTCGTCGTTGCCGTACTTCTTCAGCGCCCCATCGCGGACATGGTCGGACGCGCTTTCGATGCCGAGGCACAGCCAGTTGATGCCGGCGCCCTTGAGCGCGTCGAGGAACTGGTCCTGCACGGTGTCGACCCGCGCATAGGCCCAGATGTTGACCTTGTAGTCGCGCTTGGCCAGCAGATCGCACAGCCCCAGCACATGGCGCTTGTTGAGCACGAACATCTCGTCGACGAATTTGATGTTCTTGACGCCATAGCGCTCGACCAGGTGATCGATCTCCTTGATCACCGTCTCGGGGCTCCACATGCGATAGGACGACTTGCCGAACGGCGCGTTGATGCAGCAGAAGCTGCACTTGTAGGGACAGCCCAGGCTGGTGTGGATCGAGGCGTAGGGCGAGCGCTCTTGGATATGGTCGAAGCAGTGCCAATTATGCGCCCGGTAGCGGTCCATCGGCAGCAAGTCCCAGGCGATCCCCGGCATCTCGCCGTCGAGATCGGTGATCAGCGGCTCGGCCGATTTCGGCTTCGCGATCTTGCCGTCCTCGCGCCACCACAGCGAAGCCACTCGGTCATAGCCGACACCCTGGGCGCGGATCGCCTCCAGCGTCTTGAAGATCGTGGCCGGGCCTTCGAGATCGCACACGAAGTCGACGCTTTCGTCGCGCATGGTGCGCTCGGGCAGGGCGGCGGGATGCGTCCCGGTCATCATCACCTTGACGGTCGGGTCCAGCTTCTTGATCTCGCGCGCGATCTTCCCAGCCGAACTCATGTTCTGGGTCGAGGCCGAGGGCTGGAAACCGTAGACCACGATCACCACCAGACGCGGCTTGAAATCCTGCACCGCCATCTCGGCGCATTTCTCGGCGCTGATCGCCAGCGCCGGGACGTCGATGATCGCGGCACTGGCACCCTTGCGCCGGACGTAAGTCGCGAACAAACCCGCGAACACCGGCGGCTCGATGGCGCTGAATTCGTCGCCTAGCGACTGATAGATCTGTCGCCGGTCACCCGGGTTGACGAACAGGACGTCGACCGCTTCGGCCATGATTTTGCCTATCTTTCATGGGGCTATGCGCCAACTCGGGCGATAATCTCGTGCTGCGCAGATACTCAAGGCATGAGAGTTAGTCAAGCGTGGCCGGGAGATCAAAAGCGCGATAAGCCGAGTTGCGCCAGCCCGTCGATCACGAACTGGCAGGCCAAGGAGGCGAGCAGGATGCCGAGCACACGACCGACGACGTTGACCCCAGTTACGCCCAACAGCCGAGTCACGCCCGCCGCGAAAAGCATTGCCGCCAATGTCGCCGTCATTACTGCCGCCAACGCCCCCAATACCACTGCCTGACGCAACGGCTCGCCGCCCGTCCCGCCCATCAGCAACAGCAGCGTGGTGATTGCTCCCGGGCCGGCGATCAACGGGATCGCCAGCGGAAACACCGAAACGTCGTGGCGCGCACGCGCTTCCTTGTTTTCGGGCTCGGTGGTCGAACGCAAGCCCGAAGGGCGTGCGAACAACATGTCGATCGCCGCCAACAGCAACAGGATGCCTCCGGCGATGCGCATCGCCGGCAGTCCAATCCCCAAGGCTTCCAGTACCGTCGTCCCGAGGAACGCGAATCCCAACAACACGCCGCCGGCGATGGCAGCGGCTTTGACCGCCGTACGGCGCTTTTCGGAAGGCGAGAGTTCGGCGGTTAGCCCGGCAAAGACCGGGCTCAACCCGACCGGATCGATCACCACGAAAAATGCGATCAGCGCAGGAACGAGGCCGTCATGCATGGCGCGGATTTCATACCACGTAACGAACGAGGCGGTGTTCCCATGGTCCGATTTCGCTTGGCAGCAATTGAGCTTCATGCTCTTCTTGGCATACCAAATACCAAGAGCCGCGTAGATCGTGGCTGAATTCCTAAGCGAGGGGGGGTCCAATGCCGAATATCTACAAGACTGTCGCTTATGCGCTGACCGTCGGCGCTGCGGTGATTGCCTTGACCGCACCGGCTGCGGCGCAATGGAAGCCGACCAAGCCGGTCGAGTTCGTCGTGCCCGCCGGCACCGGCGGCGGCGCCGACCAGATGGCACGTACCATCCAGGGCATCGTCGAAAAGCACAAGCTGATGAGCGAGTCGCTGGTCGTGGTCAACAAGTCCGGCGCGGCCGGCGCCGAGGGCTTCCTTGCCGTCAAGGGCGCCAACCGCGATCCGCACAAGATCATCATCACGCTGTCGAACCTGTTCACCACGCCATTGGCGACCAACGTTCCGTTCAACTGGAAGGATTTGACGCCGCTGGCGATGTTGGCGCTGGACGAGTTCATCCTCTGGGTCAATGCCGAGACGCCCTACAAGACCGCGCAGGAATACCTGGCGGCGGTCAAGGCGGCGCCGGCGACGTCGCCGATGAAGATGGCCGGCACCGGCTCCAAGCAGGAAGACCAGATCATCACCGCCCAGATCGAGCAGGCCTTGGGCGTCAAGTTCACCTATGTGCCGTTCCGCGGCGGCGGCGACGTCGCCGTGCAGCTGGTCGGCAAGCATGTCGATTCGACCGTCAACAACCCGATCGAAGCGGTGGCGCAGTGGCGGGCGGGATCGCTTAGGCCGCTCTGCGTGTTCGATTCCAAGCGCCTGCCCTATAACGACAAGATCGCCGGCACCATGTCCTGGGGCGACATCCCGACCTGCCGCGAACAGGGCCTGGCGATCGAATACCTGATGCTGCGCGGACTGTTCATGGCGCCGGGCGTGACCCAGGAACAGGTCGCCTATTACGTCGGCGTCATGCAAAAGGTGCGCGAGACCCAGGAGTGGAAGGATCTGATGGCCAACGGCGCGTTCAATCAGACCTTCATGACCGGGGACGCCTATCGCAAATGGGTGGCCGATGCCGAGACCATGCACCGCGCGGTGATGGATAAGGCCGGGTTCCTCGCCAAGTGACCGAACCGCGTCCGCCGGCGGCTTGGACCGCCGGCGGCGCGTCCATTCGATCGGATTTCGAGGCATGAACGACAGCGACAAGGTCGAGCGCACCGTCGGCGTGCGCGTCATGGAATACGTCGTCGCCGGCATCGTGCTGGCGTTTTCCGCCTTGCTGATGCAGCAAAGCGACAAGATCGGCGCAAGCTGGGCATCGGACGGCCCACAGTCGGGCTATTTCCCGTTCCGGGTCGGCGCCATTTTGGCGATCGGTGCGCTGGCAGTGATCGTGCAGACCGCGCTGGCGCGCAACCAGACGGACGGCAATTTCGTCGGCCGCGGCGCGCTGCGCGACGTCATGGCGGTGCTGCTGCCTTCGGCGATCTACGTCGCCGCCATGACCTGGATCGGCTTCTACGTCGCTTCGACCGTCTTTATCGGCGCGTTCATGTGGTGGCTGGGCAAGTACCGGCTGCCGGTCATCGCCCCGATCGCGCTCGGCATTCCGGTGGCGCTGTTCCTGCTGTTCGAGCTGTGGTTCAAGGTTCCCCTGCCCAAGGGGCCGCTCGAAACCATGTTCGGCTACTGAGGGCGCGCGTCATGGACGAGATTCAGGCCCTGTTTCACGGCTTCACCGTCGCCGCCCAGCCGCTCAACCTGGTGCTGATGATGGTCGGCATCCTGTTGGGCGTGCTGATCGGCGTGCTGCCGGGCTTGGGCGGCGCCAACGGCGTCGCCATCCTGCTGCCGTTGACCTTCAGCATGTCGCCGACCTCGGCCATCATCATGCTGAGCTGCATCTACTGGGGCGCCTTGTTCGGCGGCGCCATCACCTCGGTGCTGTTCAACATCCCGGGCGAGCCGTGGTCGGTGGCGACCACCTTCGACGGCTTTCCGATGGCCAAGCAGGGCAAGGCGGGCGAGGCCCTGACCGCGGCCTTCACCTCGTCCTTCGTCGGCGCGCTGGTGGCGGTGCTGATGATCACCTTCCTCGCGCCCTTGGTGGCCAAGTTCGCGCTCAAGTTCGGGCCGCCCGAATATTTCTCGGTGGCGCTGTTGACCTTCTGCAGTTTCATCGGCATGGCCAAGGGCACGCCGTTCAAGACCGTGGTCGCCATGATGTTGGGCTTCGCGCTGGCGGGGATCGGTCTCGACAACGTCACCGGCCAGTTGCGCATGACCTTCGGCACCGAGCAGCTGTTGCGCGGTTTCGACTTCCTGATCGCGGTGATCGGCCTGTTCGGCATCGGCGAGATCCTGCTGACCATGGAGGAAGGGCTCAACTTCAAGGGCGAGTCCGCGCGGATGAAGATGCGCGTCGTGATCGATACCTGGAAGGAACTGCCGCGCTATTGGGCGACCTCGATCCGATCCTGCCTGGTCGGCTGCTGGATGGGCATCACGCCCGGCGGCGCCACGCCGGCTTCGTTCATGGGCTATGGCCTGGCCAAGCGCTTCGCCAAGGACAAGGACAAGGACAGCTTCGGCCGCGGCAACATCGAGGGCGTAGTCGCGCCCGAGACCGCGGCCCATGCCGCCGGCACATCGGCGCTGTTGCCGATGTTGACCCTGGGCATTCCGGGATCGCCGACCGCGGCCGTTCTGCTGGGCGGACTGATCATCTGGGGGCTGCAGCCGGGCCCCCTGCTGTTCGTCGAGCAGAAGGACTTCGTCTGGGGGCTGATCGCCAGCATGTATCTCGGCAACATCGCCGGCTTGCTGGTGGTGCTGACGACGGTGCCGTTCTTCGCCGCCATCCTGCGCATCCCGTTTTCGATCATCGCGCCGATCATCATCGTCATCTGCGCGGTCGGCGCCTACACCGTCCACAACGCCATGTTCGACGTCTATCTGATGCTGGGCTTCGGCGTGGTCGGCTATGTTTTCAAGAAGCTCGACTATCCGTTGGCGCCGTTGGTGCTGGCCTTGGTGTTGGGCGACCGGGCGGAAGAGAATTTCCGTCAGTCGATGCTGATCAGCCAGGGCAACCTGTCGGTGTTCTGGTCGAACCCGCTCGTTGGCTCGATCACCGGGCTGTCGATGATCCTGCTGTTCTGGCCGTTGATTTCTCTTATTTTGCAAAAGCTTAAGACGAAGTAGCAAAATCCGGTCGCGGTCGGGAAAGTGGCTGTGGTATACATAATGCCAGCCGGGGGAGGGCCCATTTCATGGCGGCGGTAGCGCGGCTGGACGTCCAGCCGATCGACGCCCAGCACAGTTTCAAGATCCGGGCCTTCGCCGCGCTCAAGCAGGCGATCATGGCCATGGACATCTATGGCGCCAAGGAGGAGCTGCGGCTGGACGAGCGCCGTTTGGCCGAGGATCTGGGCGTGTCGCGCACGCCGATCCGCGAGGCGCTGGCCCTTCTGGAGCAAGAGGGATTCGTGCGTTCGGTACCGCGGCGCGGGGTGTTCGTGGTGCGCAAGACCAAGGCCGAAATCCTGGACATGATCCTGGTTTGGGCGGCGGTCGAAAGCATGGCGGCGCGGCTGGCGACCGAGCGGGCCAGCGACGAGGATTTGCGCAGCCTGCGCGGACTGGTCGGCAATCCCGACGGCGCGGATGCGCGCGCGCATCTCGACGAATATTCGGAATCCAACATCGCCTTCCACCAGCGCATCATCCAGTTGGCGGGCTCGGAGCTTCTGTCCAAGACCGCCGACAACCTGTTCATCCACATGCGCGCCATCCGTCGCAAGACCATCGGCGAGCGCGACCGCGTCGCCCGCTCGATCGTCGACCACATGGCGATCATCTCGGCGCTCGAGGCGCGCGACGCCGAGTTGGCCGAGCGCCTAGTCCGCGAGCATTCGCTCAACCTCGCCCGTCACGTCGCAACCAACGTCGACTATCTCGACTGACCCTACGCATAGGAGCCGCATCATGGCCGAACCCGCCGCCAAGCCCGCCGAAGCCAAGACCAACACCCAGATCTCGGGCGGTCACCTGGTCGCCAAGGCCCTCAAGGCCGAAGGCGTCGATTGCATCTTCACCCTTTGCGGCGGCCACATCATCGACATCTACGACGGCTGCCTCGACGAAGGCATCAAGATCATCGACGTCCGCCACGAGCAGGTCGCGGCCCACGCCGCCGACGGCTGGGCGCGCGTCACCGGCAAGCCGGGCTGCGCCGTGGTCACCGCCGGTCCCGGCACCACCGACGCCGTCACCGGCGTCGCCAACGCCTTCCGCGCCGAAAGCCCGTTCCTGCTGATCGGCGGCCAGGCCGCGCTCAGCCAGCACAAGATGGGCGGATTGCAGGACCTGCCGCATGTCGACATCATGCAGCCGATCACCAAATTCGCCGCCACCGTGCCCTCGACCGAGCGCATCGCCGATTTCGTGTCGATGGCGTTCCGCGAATGCCTCAACGGCGCGCCGGGGCCGTCCTTCCTCGAGATCCCGCGCGACGTGCTCGACGCCAAGGTCGACATCACCAAGGCCCGCATTCCCGCCGCCGGCAAGTACCGCGCCTCGCCCAAGCTGATGGCCGATCCGCGCGATGTCGAGCGCCTGGCCGATTTGGTGGTCAAGTCCGAGCGTCCGGCGATCCTGCTGGGCGGGCAGGTGTGGACCTGCCGCGCCACCGACGCCGCGCGCGAATTCCTGCGCAAGCTCAACGTGCCGGCGTTCATGAACGGCGCCGGCCGCGGCACCCTGCCGCCGGGCGATCCGCACCATTTCTCGAAGACCCGCGCCTACGCCTTCGGCAAGGCCGACCTGATCATCATCGTCGGCACGCCGTTCGACTTCCGCATGGGCTACGGCAAGCGGCTGACCGACAAGGCGACGGTGGTGCAGATCGACCTCGACTACCGCACCGTCGGCAAGAACCGCGACATCGATCTCGGCCTGGTCGGCGATTGCGGCGTGATCCTGTCGGCCGTCACCGCCGCCGCCAGCGGCCGCGCCGACAACGGCGCCAAGCGCCGCGACTCCTGGATCCAGGAGCTGGTCGGCGCCGAGAAGGCCGCCCAGGACAAGCTGATGGGCCAGTTCAAGTCGGACGCCTCGCCGATCAATCCCTATCGCGTGGCGTGGGAACTGAACGAGCTTTTGACCGAGAACACCATGTACATCGGTGACGGCGGCGACGTCGTCACCATCACCGCCCAAGCGGTGCAGCCGCGCGCCGCCGGCCGCTGGATGGATCCGGGGCCGCTCGGCACGCTGGGCGTCGGCGTGCCGTTCGCGCTGGCCACCAAGCAGGCGCGGCCGGACCTCGACGTGCTGTGCTATTTCGGCGACGGCGCCTTCGCCATGACCGGCTGGGATTTCGAGACCGCGGTGCGCTTCAAGCTGCCCTTCCTCGGCGTGGTCGGCAACAACTCGGCCATGAACCAGATCCGCTTCGGCCAGATCCAGAAATACGGCCCCCAGCGCGGCGACATCGGCAACAAGCTGGGCGACGTGCCGTTCGGCGAATTCGCCAAGATGCTGGGCGGCCACGGCGAGGACGTGCGCGAGGCCAAGGACATCAAGCCCGCCCTGCGCCGCGCCCAGGAAGCGGTCAAGTCGGGCAAGCCGGCGCTGGTCAACATCTGGGTCGATCCCAATGTCTACGCGCCGGGCACCCAGAACCAGACCATGTACAAGTGATCGGGACGAAGACGACCATGGCTACCAAAAAGAAGAAATCCGCCAAGCAGCCCGCCCGCAAGGCGGCCAAGAAGGCGACGGCACGCAAGGCAGTGCCTGCCAAACGCGCGGCGACGGCGAAGCGCGCCGTACCAGCTAAGGCCGCAGTCGCGGATCCCGCGCGGCGCTCGGGTCCGCGGGCGCTGTCGGGCATTCGCATCCTCGACATGAGCCATGTCCAGGCCGGCCCCTCGGCGACGCAGCTGATGGGCTGGCTCGGCGCCGACGTCATCAAGGTCGAGATGCCCGGCCGCGGCGACATCACTCGCGGCCAGCTCAAGGACGTCAGCGGCACCTCGCTTTATTTCACGGTGCTGAACTCGAACAAGCGCTCGATCACCGTCGACATGAAGCACCCCGAGGGCAAGGCCATCATCGAGGGGTTGATCAAGGTCTCGGACGTGCTGATCGAGAACTTCGGCCCGGGCGTGCTCGACCGCCAAGGCTTCACTTGGGAACGCATCCGTGCTCTCAATCCGCGGCTGGTCTATGCCTCGATCAAGGGCTTCGGCAAGGGACCCTACGAGGACTGCAAGGCCTACGAGAACGTCGCGCAGGCGATGGGCGGGGCGATGTCGACCACCGGCGAGATCGACGGCGGCCCGCTGGTGACCGGCGCCCAGATCGGCGATTCCGGCACCGGCTTGCACTGCGCCATCGGCATCCTGGCGGCGCTGTTGCAGCGCGACATCACCGGCCGCGGCCAGCGGGTCGAGGTGGCGATGCAGGACTGCGTGCTCAATCTCTGCCGGGTCAAGATGCGCGACCAGCAGCGCCTCAAGCACGGCCCGCTGCGCGAGTTCCCCAACAAGAGCTTCGGCGCCTCGGTGCCGCGCGCCGGCAACGCCTCGGGCGGCGGCCAGCCGGGTTGGGCGGTGCGCACCAAGCCGATGTACGAGGGCGACAAGGACAACTACATCTACGTCATCGCCCAGGCGCCGGTATGGAAGCCGCTGATCGGCCTGGTCGGCCGGCCCGATCTGGCCGACCATCCCGACTGGGCGCTGCCCGAAAAGCGGCTCGACAAGCTCGACGCCATGTTCGGCATCATCGAGGCCTGGACCAGCCAGCGCACCAAGTTCGAGGCCATGATCGCCTTCAACGAGATCGACGTGCCCTGCGGGCCGATCATGTCGATGAAGGATCTGGCCGAGGACGCTTCGCTGTTCGAGCGCGAGATGCTGGTCGAACTCGACTATCCCGATCGCGGCCGTTCGATCCAGGTCGGCTGTCCGATCCGGCTGTCGGACACCGAGGTCAAGGTCGAGCGTTCGCCGATCCTGGGCGAGCACACCGAAGAGGTGCTGCGCCAGGTGCTGGGCTACGGTGCGGACAAGGTTGCGGCCGTCAAGGCCGCCAAGGCGGTGTGACCATGCGGCTTGTCGTTCACGGCCAACAGGCCTTCGGCGCCTCGGTGCTCGATGCGCTGCTCAAGCGCGGCGACAATGTCGTCGCCGTGTTCTGCGGCCCCGACAAGGGACCCAAGCCCGACCCGCTCAAGGAAGCGGCGCAAAAGGCCGGCCTGCCGCTGCACCAACCCAAATCCTACAAGACGCCCGAGGCGCTGGAGCAGTTCAAGGCGCTGAACGCCGATCTCTGCCTGATGGCCTACGTGACGCTGTTCGTGCCGTCGGCGGTGCTGAACGCGCCCCGGCTGGGCTCGATCCAATACCATCCCTCGCTGTTGCCGTTGCATCGCGGTCCGTCCTCGATCAACTGGCCGATCGTCCAGGGCGCGACCAAGACCGGGCTGACCATCTTCTGGCCGGATGACGGCCTCGATACCGGTCCGGTGCTGATGCAGAAGACGGTCGACATCGGCCCCGACGACACCATCGGCAAGGTCTATTTCGACAAGCTGTTCCCGCTCGGCGTCGAGGCGATGCTGGAAAGCCTCGACCTGGTCAAGGCCGGCAAGGCGCCGCGCCTGGTGCAGGACGAGACCAAGGCGACCTACGAAAGCTGGTGCAAGCCCGATAACGCGCGCATCGACTGGTTCAAGACCGTGCATCAGACCTACGACCTGATCCGCGGCTGCGATCCGGCGCCGGCGGCCTGGACCGTGCTGGACGGCAAGAAGGTGCAGCTGTTCGACTGCCGCAAGATCGTCGATCGCCGCGGCACCATGCGCGGCAATGCCGGCGAGGTCGCCGAGATCGACGCCGACGGCTTCACCGTCATGGGCGTCGGCGGCGCGATTCGCGTCGGCCGGGTCAAGCCGGAGGACGGCGCCAAGCAGAAGGCCGGGGATTGGGCCAAGATCGCGCTCAAGCCCGGCACGCGTTTCAGCTAGGGGTGGGGAATGTCCACGCAACACCAGAATCCTCTTTCCGACATCGCCATCGCACAAGCGGCGAAGAAGCGACCGATCCTCGACATCGGTCGCGAGCGCCTCGGCATCCAGGCCGAGCATCTCGAGCCCTACGGCCACTACAAGGCCAAGCTTTCGGCCGATTTCATCCGCTCGCTCGAGGGCCGCAAGGACGGCAAGCTGATCCTGGTCACCGCCATCACCCCGACCCCGGCCGGCGAGGGCAAGACCACCACCACGGTCGGGCTGACCGACGCCCTCAATCACATCGGCAAGAAGGCGATGCTGTGCCTGCGCGAGCCTTCGCTCGGACCCTGCTTTGGCGTCAAGGGCGGCGCCGCTGGCGGCGGTTATGCCCAGGTGGTGCCGATGGAGGACATCAATCTCCACTTTACCGGCGACTTCCATGCCATTGGCACCGCCCACAACCTGCTGTCGGCGCTGATCGACAACCACATCTACTGGGGCAATGCGCTGGGCATCGACGGTCGGCGAGTGGCCTGGCGGCGCGCGCTGGACATGAACGACCGCAGCCTGCGCCAGATCGTGTCCTCGCTGGGCGGCGTCGCCAACGGCTTCCCGCGCGAGGACGGCTTCGACATCACCGTCGCCTCCGAGGTGATGGCGATCTTCTGCCTGGCCGGATCGCTCGACGATCTCAAGCGGCGGCTGGCCAACGTCGTCATCGGCTATACCCGCGACCGCAAGCCGATCCGCGGCGGCGACGTCAAGGCTCAGGGGCCGATGGCGGCGCTGCTCAAGGACGCCATCAACCCCAACCTGGTGCAGACCCTCGAAGGCACGCCGGCCTTCGTCCACGGCGGTCCCTTCGCCAACATCGCGCACGGCTGCAACTCGGTGCTGGCGACCAAGACCGCGCTCAAGCTGGCCGACTACGTCGTCACCGAGGCCGGCTTCGGCGCCGATCTGGGGGCCGAGAAGTTCTTCGACATCAAGTGCCGCAAGGCCGGGCTGAAGCCGGCGGCGGTGGTGGTGGTGGCCACCATCCGCGCCCTCAAGATGCATGGCGGAGTCAAGAAGGAGGACCTCAAGAAAGAGAACCTGGCCGCGCTCGAGGCCGGCATGTCGAATCTCAACCGCCATGTCGAGAACCTCAAGAAGTTCGGCGTGCCGGCGGTGGTTTCGCTCAACCGCTTTTCGGCCGACACCGATGCCGAGATCGCGCTGGTCAAGTCGGCCTGCGCCAAGCTGGGGGTCGAGGCGCACATGGCCGATCATTGGGCCGAGGGCGGCAAGGGCGCGGCCGATGTCGCCCGCGCCGTGGTGCGGCTGGCCGATTCCGGCCAGGGCAATCTCAAGCTGCTCTACCCGGACGACATGCCGCTGCTGGAAAAGGCGCGCACCATCGCCCGCGAGATCTACCGCGCCAAGGACGTTACCGCCGACAAGAGCGTGCGCGACCAGCTGACGGCATTCGAGGCGCTGGGCGCCAAGAGCTATCCGGTGTGCATCGCCAAGACCCAGTACAGCTTCTCGACCAATCCCGACGCCAAGGGCGCGCCGGTCGACCACGTCATTCCGATCCGCGAGGTGCGGCTGTCGGCCGGCGCCGAATTCGTGGTGATGGTGTGCGGCGACATCATGACCATGCCCGGCCTGCCCAAGGTTCCGGCGGCTGACGCCATCGACGTCGATTCCGCCGGGCGCATCACCGGGCTGTTCTGAGCGGGGCAGGGGGATGGCCCAGCACTCGCCGCCCTCGGCCGCGGCGCCGCGCCATCCCGGCGCCGGCCGCGGTCGCGCTGCCGGCACGCCCAAGGGCCGCCAGGTTGAGGCCGCGGCGCTGGCCGAGGTCCAGGACCTGCTGGGCGATGCGCCGCGGCGGCGCGATCTGCTGATCGAGTTTCTGCATCGCATCCAGGACCGCTACGGCCATCTTTCGGCGCGGCACTTGGCGGCGCTGGCGCAGGAACTGCGCCTGGCCATGGCCGAGGTCTACGAGACCGCCACCTTCTACGCCCATTTCGACGTGATCGAAGAGGGTGGGGCGCCGCCGCCGGCGCTGACGGTGCGGGTTTGCGATTCCTTATCCTGCATGCTGGCGGGCGGAGAGAAGCTGCAGGCCGACCTCACGCGTGCCATGCCAGGGGCGCGGGTGGTGCGGGCGCCCTGCATGGGCGCCTGTCACAACGCGCCGGCCTGCCATGTCGGTCACAACCTGGTCGAGCACGCCACGGTCGACAAGGTTCGGGCGGCGGATCGTCACGCCCAGCCGCCGCGCTCGGCGCTGGGCTTCGAGGCCTATCGCAAGGCCGGCGGCTACGGACAATTGGCGGAATTGCTCGCGGGCAAGCGCCAGCCGGCCGAGCTGATCGCAACCATGGAAGCCTCGAACCTGCGCGGCCTGGGCGGGGCCGGGTTTCCGGCCGGGCGCAAGTGGCGCTTCGTGCTGCAGGAGCCGGCGCCTAGGCTGATGGCGGTCAACGCCGACGAGGGCGAGCCCGGCACCTTCAAGGACCGGCACTATCTGGAAACCGATCCGCATCGCTTCCTCGAGGGCATGCTGATCGCCGCGCGGGTGGTCGAGGCGGCCGAGGTCTACATCTATCTGCGCGACGAATATCCCGGCATTCATGCCCTGCTGGCGCGCGAAATCGCGCTGGTCGAGAAAGCCGGTCTCGCGCCCCACGCCAAGGTGCATGTGCGGCGCGGCGCCGGCGCCTATATCTGCGGCGAGGAATCGGCCATGCTCGAATCGATCGAGGGCAAGCGCGGCTATCCTCGCCACAAGCCGCCTTTCCCCTCGCAGGTCGGATTGTTCGGCCGACCGACCCTGATCCACAACGTCGAAACCCTCTATTGGGTGCGCGACATCGTCGACAAGGGCGCCGACTGGTTCGCAAGCCAAGGCCGCCGCGGCCGCAAGGGCCCGCGCAGCTTCTCGGTCTCGGGCCGGGTCAAGAATCCGGGCGTCAAGCTGGCTCCGGCCGGCATCACCGTGCGCGAACTGATCGACGAGTTCTGCGGCGGCATGCAGGACGGCCATCGCTTCAAGGCCTATCTGCCGGGCGGCGCCTCGGGCGGCATCCTTCCCGCCAGCATGGCCGACATCCCGCTCGATTTCGGAACCCTTGAGCCGCACGGTTGCTTCATCGGCTCGGCGGCGGTGGTGGTGCTGTCGGACAAGGACGACATGAAGGCCGTGGCGCTGAAACTGATGCGCTTCTTCGAGGACGAGAGCTGCGGCCAATGCACGCCCTGCCGCGCCGGCACCGAAAAGGCGGCCGTGCTGATGACCCGGGCGCGCTGGGACCAAGCGCTGTTGGACGAATTGGGCCAGGCCATGGCCGACGCCTCGATTTGCGGCCTTGGCCAAGCGGCCTACAATCCGGTGCGTTCGGTGTTCAAGCATTTCCGCGAGGAGCTGTGAGATGAGCGCGGCGATCCGCTTCACGCTCGACGGCCGCGAGGTCGAGGCCCAACCCGGCGAGACGCTGTGGCAGGCGGCCAAGCGGCTGGACAACGAGTTGCCGCATCTTTGCTACACCACCCAACCCGGTTACCGCGCCGACGGCAATTGCCGCGCCTGCGTGGTCGAGATCGAGGGCGAGCGCGCGCTGGTCGCCTCCTGCATTCGCAAGCCGACGCCCGGGATGAAGGTCAAGACCGCCTCGGCCCGGGCCGAGAGCGCGCGCAAGATGGTGTTCGAACTTTTGCTGGCCGATCAGCCCAAGCGCGGCCAGGCGCACGACCCGGATTCGCGCTTTTGGGTCTGGAGCGAACGCCTCGGCCTGGGCGACAGCCGCTTTCCCGCGCGCGCCGCACCCCAGGCCGACGGCTCGCATCCGGCGATGGCGGTCAACCTGGATGCCTGCATCGCCTGCAATCTTTGCGTCCGCGCCTGCCGCGAGGTCCAGGTCAACGACGTCATCGGCCTGGCCTATCGCGGCCACGGCGCCAAGATCGTGTTCGATTTCGACCGGCCGATGGGCCAGTCGACCTGCGTCGGCTGCGGCGAGTGCGTGCAGGCCTGCCCGACCGGGGCCTTGATGCCCTCGACCATGCTCGACGCCAAAGGCGTCAAGTCTGGGGCTC
>VGDZ01000057.1 GCA_016869515.1 Alphaproteobacteria bacterium
GCCGCGAGGTCATGCTGCTGACCGTGGGCGATCCCGACCAGGCGCCGCCCGAGCGGCTGATCGCGACGACGGTCGATGCGCTGCGCCGGCACCAGACCGGCTATTCGCCGATCACCGGCCTGCCCGAGCTGCGCGCCGCCATCGCCCGCCGCATGGCCCAGCGCAGCGGCCGGCCCTGCGCGACCGAGAACGTCGCCATCGTCGCCGGCGCCCAGGCCGGGCTTTATGCCGCGCTGAGCTGTCTTGCCGGCCCGGGCGACGAGGTGGTGGCCTGCGAGCCGATCTATGCCACATATCCCGGCGTCGCCGGCGCGACCGGGGTGGCACTGACGACTGTGCCACTGTCGCCCGAGCGCGGCTTTCATCCCGACCTGGCCGCGCTTGAAGCCGCGATCTCGCCGCGAAGCCGCGTGCTTTGGATCAACAGCCCGCACAATCCGACCGGCGCCGTGCTGAGCGCGGACGAGATGGCGACGATCGCGGCGCTCTGCCGCAAGCACGATCTCTGGCTACTGTCGGACGAGGTCTACGAGGATCTGAGCTACGCCCGGCCGCATGTCGGCGCCTGGAGCCTGCCCAACATGGCCGAGCGCACCGTGGTGGTGTCGAGCCTGTCGAAATCGCACGCCGCGCCCGGCTTCCGGCTCGGTTGGGTGGTCGGGCCGCCGGCGCTGACCGGGCATTTGTTCAATCTGCTGTTGGCGATGGCCTATGGCGGTCCGCGCTTCACCCAGGAGGGCGCGCTGGCGGTGCTGGCGGACGAGCCCAACGAGGTCGCGGCCTTGCGCGCGGATTACCGCCGGCGCGCGACGATGCTGTCTTCCATCCTGGCGGACGCGCCCAAATGCCGCGTCGTGCCGCCCGAGGGCGGCATGTTCGTCATGCTCGATGTGCGCGCCACCGGGCTGGGCTCGGAAGGCTTCGCCCAGCGCCTGCTGGAACGCCACGGCGTCGCCGTGCTGCCCTGCGATGGTTTCGGCGCCAGCGGCCAGGGCCTGTTGCGGATTTCTCTGACGCTTGCCGACGACCGTTTGGCCGAGGCCGGAAGGCGCATGGTGGCGCTGGCGCGCTCGATCTAGGCCAGCAAGGCGCGGGCGTCGTCCCACAATTTGCGGAAGAGATCGGCTGCCGGCAGCGCCGGCGCGAGGCCCGCCGACTGCCCCGACCAGGCCTGCATGGTGTCGATGACATTGGCCGCGGTCGCCGCCTCGCGCATGGCCTGGGTCAGGCCACGCTGCACCGGATAGGGCGCGGGCGGCGGCGCATCCGAGGCGCCTGCCGCCAGCGCGTATTTGGTCGCGAGCCCGCGGCCGGCGCGGCCGGAAAAAGCGCGCGTCACCAGGGTGTCCTCGGGCCGCGCTCGGCCGAGCGCCTCGCTCCAGGCCGCGGGCAGCTTGGCCTCGGGTGTGCGCAGAAACCCGGTGCCGATTTGGACCGCGGATGCGCCCAAGGTCAGGGCGGCGGCAATGCCGCGGCCATCCGCGATCCCTCCGGTGGCGATCACCGGCACCCGCACGGCATCCGCCACCGCCGGCAGCAGCGCGAACAGGCCGACCATGCGCTTCTCGGCCTCGGCGGCATCGAAGGCGCCGCGATGGCCGCCGGCTTCCATGCCTTGGGCGATGATGGCATCGGCGCCCGCCGCCTCGGCCGCCAGCGCCTCGGTCACGGTGGTGGTGTTGGCGAACCATTTGATGCCGCGTGCCTTCAGCCGAGCGACATAGTCGGGCGGGTAGAGGCCCATGATCGAGGACACCACCGCCGGCCCGGCCTCGAGCATGGCTTCGCATTGGGCGGCGAAATCGGGCAGGCGCGGATTGGCCGATTCCAGGCTCGGCAGCGGACCGAAGCGACCGAGAAAGAGGCGGACGCGGTCCTCGGCCACCGGGTTGCGAGCCGGCGGCGGATCGGGAATCCAGAGATTGAGCTGGAATCCGGCATTGCTGCCGGCGCGGAAATCGGCCGCCCAGGCCTTGATTGCCGCCGGCTGCATCAACAGTCCCCCGCAAGCCCCGAAGCCGCCGGCATTGGCGACTGCGACCGACAGCCCAGGCGGGCTGGATCCGGCCATCGGCGCCAAGAGGATCGGCGCGCCCAGGCCGTATTGGCGGCAGAACGCCTCGGCGCGGGCGCGGACGGAGCGGGTGGCGGGCACGGGTCGTCTCAGGCCGCGGCGCGGCGCTCGCGCCGCAATGGCCGGATGTCGCGCTTCAGCCGTTCCGTCATGCGGTCCTTCAACGACTCGATCTCGAACCGAGCCTGCAAGGTCATCCAATATTCCGCCGACATGCCGAAATAGCGCGCTAGCCGCAATGCCGTGTCGGCGGTGATCGCGCGCTTGCCGCGACAGATCTCGTTGACGCGCCGGAACGGCACGTCGATGTCGCGGGCCAGGCGCGACTGGGAGATGCCCATCGCCGACAAGAAATCGGCGTCGAGGATTTCGCCGGGATGGATCGGGGTCAATTTGGTCATCTTTCCCTCAATGATAGTCGACGATCTCGACCTAGGGCATGATCGATCTGTCTTGAACCATAGGGTTCAAGACAGATCGTGGATCATGCCTGCGCATCCTGCTCTGGACCGCGATTCGCGGTTCATAGGGTATCGCGGGCGCGATTCCCTATGAACCGATCGCGGTCTAGCGCCAGAGTTTCTTCTTTTTCCAGCGGCGTTCGCCGCGCTGGCCCGCGTCCTTCATGCCGAGATAGAACTCCTGGATGTCGGGCTTGTTCTTGAGGCGCTGGGTGGTGTCTTCCATGACGATGCGGCCGACTTCCAGCACATAGCCGAAATCGGCCACCTCCAGCGCCATGTGCGCGTTCTGCTCGACCAGCAGGATCGAGACGCCGCGCTCGCGGTTGATGCGGCGGATGATGCCGAAGATCTCCTTGGTCAGCAGCGGCGACAGGCCGAGCGAGGGCTCGTCCATCAGCAGCATGCGCGGGCTCGACATCAGCGCCCGGCTGATCGCCAGCATCTGCTGCTCGCCGCCCGAGAGCTGACCGGAAGGCTGATCGGCCCGCGCCTTGAGCACCGGGAAATAGCCGTAGACCGCCTCCAGGTCGCGGGCGATGCCGTCGGCGTCGTCGCGCAGATAGGCGCCCATCATCAGGTTCTCGCGCACGCTGAGCAGCGGAAACACCTCGCGCCCCTCGGGCACGTGCGCCAGGCCGTAGCCGACGATGCGGTTGGGATCGTGGCGCTGGATCTCCTGGCCCTCGAAGGCGACCGTGCCCTTCTTCGGGTCCATCACGCCCGAAATGGTGCGCAGGATGGTGGTCTTGCCGGCGCCGTTGGCGCCCAGCACGGCGACGATCTGGCCCTTCTCGACCTTCAGGCTGACGCCGCGGATCGCCATGATCGGGCCGTAGAAGGTTTCGATGTTGAGCACGTCGAGCAGCGCCATGGCCTATTCCCCGAGATAGGCGCGAACGACTTCGGGATGGCGCTGGACCTCGCCCGGAGCGCCGAGCGCGATCGGCTTGCCGTAGTTCAGCGCCAGCACGCGGTCCGAGACCTTCGACACCAGCGACATGTCGTGCTCGACCATGATCACGGTGATGCCCAGCAGCCGCTTGATGTCGCGGATCCAGAACACCATGTCCTCGGTCTCCTCGACGTTGAGGCCCGAGGACGGCTCGTCGAGCAGCAGCAGCTTGGGTTCGGTGCAAAGCGCGCGCGCCAACTCGACCACCTTGCGCACGCCGTAGGGCAGGCCGGCGATCAGGCTGTCGCGATGGGCCTGGAGGTCGAGGAAATCGATCACCTCCTCGACCTTGCGGCGATGCGCGCGTTCGGCCCGGCGCACCGAGGGCAGGAAGAGGACTTCCTCGAACAGGGTGGTGGAGCGGTGCGTGTGCCGGCCCAGCAACAGGTTCTGCAGCACGGTGGCATTCGCGAACAGCTCGATGTTCTGGAAGGTGCGGGCGATGCCGCGCTGGGTGACGGCGTGGGCCGGCAGATGCGTGATGTCGACGCCCTGGAACAGGATGCGGCCGCCGGTCGGCTCGTAGATCCGGCTGATGAGGTTGAAGATCGTGGTCTTGCCGGCGCCGTTGGGGCCGATGATGGTGAAGACTTCGCCTTGCTCGACGGCGAAGGAGACGTCGTCGACGGCACGAATGCCGCCGAAGCGCACCGACAGGTTCTCGACCGCGAAGAAGCTCAATGGACGCGCTCCGTGCGGGTGTAGCTTTTCTGGCGCTTGAAGGTCGCCCGCTTGTAGAGCGGGAAGATCGAGACGTAGAACAACAGCTTGCGATAGCGGCCGTAGATCCCCAGCGGCTCGAACAGGATGGTCAGCACCAGGATCAGGCCGAACACGCCGGCCTCGAGGCCGGGCTGGTGCGCCAGCGCATCGGGCAGCAGGTCCTTGAGCAGGGCGATGATCTGCGGCAGCACGGCGATGAAGGCGGCGCCGAACACGGCGCCGTGGACCGAGCCGATGCCGCCCACCAGCACCGCCACCAAGAGGTTGATCGAGCCGATCAGGCCGAAGGATTCGGGGCTGAGATAGCCCGCCTTGTGGGCGAACAGCCCGCCGCCGATGCCGGTGATGGCGGCCGACAGCGCGAAGGCCATGGTCTTGTAGCGCGCCAGATGGACGCCCAGCGACTGGGCGGCGATCTCGGAATCGCGAATCGCGATGAAAGCGCGGCCGGTGGGCGAACGCAGCACGTTGACCACGCCCAGGAAGCACAGCACGGCGACGACGATGGTGACGTAATAGAACTTCCAATCCTGGTCGATGGCGAGGCCGAACAGCGTCAGTTCGGGCACGCGCAGGCCGTTGTTGCCGCCGGTGAGCGATTCCCAGCGCGTCAGCACCTCCTGCACGATGATGACGAAGGCGAAGGTGGCGATCGCCAGGTAGATCCCCACCAGCCGCAGCGCCGGCAGGCCGATCACCGCGCCGATCAGCCCCGACAGCACGCCGGCCAGGATCAAGCTGATCGGGAAGGGTACGCCGCGCTGCATCAGGATGGCCTCGGCATAGGCGCCGATGCCGACGAAGGCGGCGTGGCCGAGCGAGACTTGGCCGGTGAATCCCGCCAGCAGCATCAGCCCCAGTACCGAGATCGAGAACCCGGCGACGTAGGTGACTTGCGAGATCCAGTAGTCGTCGAGCCACAGCGGCGCGGTCGCCAGGCTGGCGAACAGCATCCCATACCAGAACCGGTCGAGCCGGAACTGGAACAGGTCGATGTCCTGGTTGTAGTCGGTGCGAAAGAGGAAGCGCATGGCGATCAGACCTTCTTGCGCGCCATCTGGCCGAACAGGCCGTGCGGCCGAACGAACAGCACCACCAGCAGCACGATATAGGCAGCGGTGTCCTTGAATCCGGCCGGCAGATAGAACCCGGCCAGGGCCTCGATCACGCCGATGATCAGGCCGCCGACGATCGCGCCCGGGATCGAGCCGAACCCGCCCAGCACCGCCGCCGGAAAGGCCTTGAGGCCGATGAAACCCATGTTGATGTCGACCAGCGAGATCGGCGCCATCAGGATGCCGGCCACCGCGGCGACGCCGGCGCTGATGCCCCAGATCAGCGAGAACATGGTCTTGACCGGAATGCCCATGTAATAGGCCGCCAGCTGGTTCTGCGAGCTGGCCTGCATCGCCACGCCCAGCTTGGTGAAGCGGAAGAAGGCGAACAGGCCGGCGCACAGCCCGATCGTCGCCAGGATGATGGTCATGTGCTCGGCCGCGATCACCACCGTGCCGAAGCGCAAGGTGGAACCGGAATAGGGCGTGGCGAAGGAATAGGTCTCGGTGCCCCAGCCTGGGGTCATGCTGGCGCCGGCGCGGAACATGGTGCCGATGCCGATGGTCAGCATGACGATGGCGAAGGTCGGCTGGCCGACCACCGGCCGCAGCACGATCCGATCCAGCCCGGTGCCGACCGCCGCCAGCACCGCCACCGCGATCAGGATGCCGACCAGATAGGGCAAACCCCACAGCGCGATGCAGCTGTAGGCGATGAACGCCCCCAGCATCATCAGATCGCCCTGGGCGAAATTGACGGTCTCGGTGGCTTTGTAGATCAGCACGAAGCCGAGCGCGACCAGCGCATAAATGCAGCCGATGGCGATGCCGTTGACGGTGAGCTGAACGAACTCGACCAAACTCGAATCCCCCCAAGACGCCGACGCGGCGGACCTTCTGCCGGGCCCGCGCCCGAGCTTTTTACATCATCCGGCTGGCGCGCGGCCAGCGGTTTCGCGGTAGAATCGGATCATGCCGACCCCGATCCCCCATGTCCGCGAGCTGGCCGCCGATTACGGCGTGTTCCGCGACGTGACTCCGAACGTGCGGCGCGTGCTGGCGCGCAATCCCGGTGCCTTCACCTTCCACGGCACCGGCACCTATGTCGTCGGCCGCGGCCGCGTCGCCGTGATCGATCCCGGGCCCGAACTGGCCGAGCACATCGCGGCGCTGGTCGGGCTCTTGCGCGGCGAGACCGTCAGCCACATCGTCTGCACCCATACCCATCGCGACCATTCGCCGGCGGCGCGCGCCCTCAAGGCCGCGACCGGGGCCGCGATCTGGGGCTGCGGCCCGCATGGCGGCGATCGCTCGGGGGAAGGGGTCGAGGAAGGTGCCGATTGGGCGCACGCGCCCGACCATCTCATGACCGAGGGCGACGCCGTCACCGGCCCGGGCTGGACCCTGCGCGCCGTCGCCACGCCCGGTCACACCTCGAACCATCTCTGCTTCGCGCTGCCCGAGGACCGGGCGCTGTTGACCGGCGATCACGTCATGGGCTGGTCGACCACCATCGTCTCGCCGCCCGACGGCGACATGCGCGCCTATATGGACTCGCTGGCCAAGGTGCTGGCGCGCGAAGAGCGGGTGCTGATCCCGACCCACGGCCCGCCGGTGACCGACCCCAAGCCCTATGTCCGGGCGCTGATCGCGCATCGCCGCGAGCGCGAGGACGAGATCCTCGGGGCCATCGCCGACGGGCTGGGGCAGATCCCGGCGATGGTGGCGCGGATCTACGCCCAGATCGACAAGCGGCTGCACTCGGCCGCGGCGCGTTCGGTGTTGGCGCATCTGGTCAAGCTCGAGGCCGAAGGCCGCGTCCGCCGCCGGGGCGAGGACTGGAGCCTTGGCCGCGGCTGAGCGGGTTGCCGATCGGTACTCGAATGTATTACATTGTCTCCGCAACACGGAGGCAATCGTCATGGCCAAGGACCGGATGGTGACGGCGCGGCTGGAATCGCGCCTGGTGAAGAAGCTCGATCGCCTGGCCAGGGCGTATGACCGCTCGCGCTCCAAGCTGATCGCCACCGCGCTGGCGGAGTTTCTCGAACGCGAGCTGGCGTTCGTCGCCGCGGTCGAGGAAGGCCGGCGGGCCGCGGATGCCGGAAAGCTGCGGGACTTCGATGAAGTCATGGCGGAACTGGCGACCACGTCGCGAGCGCTGCGCAAGGCGGCATGAGAATTCACATCACGCCGCCGGCGACGACCGATTTGGCTGAGGGTCGCGACTACTATCAGGCGATCGATTTCGAATTGGGCGAGCGCTTTATCCGCGAAGTCCGGGCGCGCATCCAAACCCTCGCCAAATTGCCGCATGGCGGCCGGCCGGGGCGCATCGCCGGCACGCGCGAATTGTCGTTGCCGGAATGGCGGCGCATAGCGATTTACCGAATCGCCGGCGACGCGATTCATGTCTTGCGCGTCTGGCACACCGCCCAGGATTGGCCGCCGCGACCGGAATCCGCATAGGCGCGGGCCGGAAGCTTAGTCATGCCGTCGGCAGCTTGTAGTCGGCATATTCCTCGCGCAGCTTGGCCTTGAGCAGCTTGCCGGTGGCGGTGTGCGGCAGTTCGTCGACGAACACCACGTCGTCCGGCATCCACCATTTCGCCACCTTGCCCTCGAGATATTTCAGCATGCCGGCGCGATCCAGCGCCGTTCCCGGCCGGCGGATCACCAGCAGCAGCGGGCGTTCCTGCCATTTCGGGTGCTTGATGCCGATGACGCAGGCCTCCTTGACGTCGGCATGGCCGACGGCGGCGTTCTCGAGATCGATCGAACTGATCCACTCGCCGCCCGACTTGATCACGTCTTTGGAGCGGTCGGTGATCTGCATGAAGCCATCGGCGTCGAGCGTGGCGACGTCGCCGGTGTCGAACCAGTCCTCGCGGTCGATGACGCTGCCGCCCTCGCCCTTGAAATAGCCGCTGGTGATCCACGGGCCCCGCACCAGCAGCCGGCCGAAGGCCTTGCCGTCGCGCGGCATCTCGCGGCCCTCGTCGTCGACGATCTTCATGTCGACGCCGTAGACCGCGCGGCCCTGCTTCTGCTGGATGTCGAGCCGCTTCTGCACCGGCCAGTCGTACATCGCCGGCTTGAGCATGCCGGTGGTGCCAAGCGGGCTCATCTCGGTCATGCCCCAGGCGTGGATGACGTAGGCGCCGTATTTCTCCTGGAAGGTCTCGATCATCGAGCGCGGCGCGGCCGAGCCGCCGATGACGAATTTCTTGACGGTGTCGATGCGCTTGCCGGTCTCGGTCAGGTAATTGAGCAGCGCCAGCCACACCGTCGGCACGCCGGCCGACATGGTGCAGCGTTCGGCCTCGATCTGGGCGTGGACCGAGGGGCCGTCGAGATGCGGCCCGGGCAGCACCAGCTTGGCGCCGCACATCGGCGCGGCATAGACCAGGCCCCAGGCGTTGGCGTGGAACATCGGCACCACCACCAGCACCGAATCGCGCGAGCTCAGCGCCAACGTGTCGCCCATGCAGACGGCGAAGGAATGCAGCACGGTCGAGCGGTGCGCATAAAGCACGCCCTTGGGATTGCCGGTGGTGCCCGAGGTGTAGCAGAGCGAGGAGGCGGTGCGCTCGTCGAACGACGGCCAAGCGTAGTCCTCGCTCTGCGCCGCCAGCAGCTCCTCGTAGCAAAGCAGGTTCGGCACCGAGGAGGCTTTGGGCATGTGGGCGCGATCGGTCATCAGCACCCAATGCCGCACGCTTTTCAGCTGCGGCGCCAGCTTCTCGACCAGCGGCAGGAAGGTGAGGTCGAAGAACAGCGCCTTGTCCTCGGCGTGATTGGCGATGTAGGCGATCTGCTCGGGGAACAGCCGCGGATTGACGGTGTGGCAGACCGCGCCCATGCCGGAAATGCCGTAGTAAAGCTCGAAATGGCGATAGCCGTTCCAGGCCAGGGTGGCGACGCGATCGCCCATGACGATGCCCAGCGCTGCCAGCGCCTTGGCTGCGCGCTTGGCGCGGCGGTGGATCTCGGCGTAGTTCGAGCGATGGGTCGGCCCCTCGACCGTCTTGGAGACGATCTCGACCTTGGGGTGATAGATGGCGGCGTATTCCAGCAGCTGCGAGATCAGCAGCGGACGATCCTGCATCAGGCCCAGCATGGCGACGATCCTTCGACGACAATAGACAGCCGTACTTTAACGGCCCTCCGCGCGCCGCGCCAAGGGGCGCAAGCGCGCAGCGGCGCGGAACGGAGCCACATCCATGCGCAGCGGCGCGGAATGGGGTCGCATCCGCGCGCAACGGCGCGGAACGGAGTCGCAAATCCGCGCATCGGAGCCAATCCAAACACCTCAAGTGCCTGAGCCGCTTGGCTTATCGGGCAATGACGGGGCGCGGGGCGCAAGCTCGGCCAAAAGCGAGCCGTAGTCGCCCAGCTCGGGCTTCCGCGCCGCGAGGTCTTCCAGCACGCCCAGCGCCGCCAGGTTGGCGGCCTTGACCGCGGCTACGGTGCGCGGCGTGAACAGCAGCGCGCGGGCGACGAAGCTGACCGCCTGCCATTGCTCCGCGCGGCTGCCGCGATGCATGGCCTGTTCCAGCGCCTGCATCGCGCCCTGGCGCAAAAGATCGATCCGCCTGAGGCGCTCGCGCGCGACATGCTGGCGGGCCTCGCCGATCCAGCGCGCAAAGCGCGTCGAGCGCCGGCGGGCGCGCTTGATCTCGGCCAGGTTGCGGCCGAAGGTCTCGGCCACTTGCTGCTCGGAACAGCCCTCGGCCAGCATCAGCGCGGCGAGGCGCCAGTTCATCCGCGGCCGCGCGCGTTTGTGCAAGGGATCTAGCGGGGCCACGGCAGGAGCCAGGAAAGGATCGGGCTCGGACGAGGCGACGAAAGGCGAGCGCTCGGCGCGCTCGGCGAGCGGATGCGCGGTCGAAGAGGAAAGCGCCGGCGCGGGAGTCGGGAAACTCGGTTCGGCTGACGGGGCGGTCATGACAGGTCTCTCCGCCCCGGCCGGCAGGACCGACCGAGGCTTAGCTAGGGTTGCGAAAGACCGCCCTGCTTGCCACCCGGACGCCGCTGGGGCGTTACCCGGATGGCAGGAAGGAGGGTCAGAAACTAGAACAATATATGATGTGTAAGGTGTTATGTCAATATGTTCTTTTTATGAGCTTAAGAATCGTGGCTACTCGTGACCCATCACCGAAAGGGACGGCACTGACCGAAACCGCGGCAATTGTTCAAATCGAAGCCGTCCATAGGATGACATGTGGAGCAAGAATCGGGGCACGCCACCTCCACTGTCTTGGACCAAGAGGCTCAAGAACCGATCAACTTAGCTTGGATTGCAGGTATTGGTCTGTCGCGCTTCAGGCAACTTCATCGCAATCGAAAAGCCGAGATCGCGATAGGCGCGATACTGCTCAGTATCGAAATCCTGATCGCTCGTGGCCTCTTGGGGAAACGGGCAATCGCTATCAAAGAACCGCCCTTCCGCGCATTCTTTCGTCTTGCGATTCATGAAGCGGTCGCTAACCGCCATGCCATGGCGCTGTGCCAAGCGTTGGCGCGTCGATCCACTTGAATCCGCATCCCACCATTCGGGTTCGATCGATAGCTTGACGTAGCGCAGCGGGATGCGAAGCGAAGCGCCACCATTGCCCAGACCCGGGAACTCGCCGATGCAGCCGTTAAGAACTTTCCCTCCTTCTGAGAATTTCTTCCCTCCCGCTTTCCCCTTGACGATGGGGACATAGACAGTATCAACGAAGGCGGTGCCATTCCCTTTCCGAGTTTTATTGGCGAGCCCCGCAGAAATGACTTCGATGGCCCGCAATTCTGGAATGTCGGTCTCGGCCCCCATGTGCCTGGCAATCGCCGACTTGAGGCGGAAATAACCGTCGAACCCAAAATTGGGATCGTGCTCGGCATCGACTGCGATGATCTCACCGCAGCCCCTGCGGACTAGCGAAAAGACCCCCAGATTATCCGCGTGACCGCCGTCGGAAACGTATATCCGATATCCTTTGCGATCCAGCAGCCAGCGAGCGTGAAATAACGGGCCGAATACGGGAAACGCCCCCCATTTCATGTGCGCGAACTCTGGATCCGGATTGTCGATATACTGCCCCAAATCGATGTTGATTGCAGACAAAAGCGTCCTTCTGATTTCTCCGGGGACGACCTGCTTGCCGTCATAGGCCGCTCCCGAAATGGATACGATCCGTGCCAAAGGCAGATCGTGCGGCGGCGTCCCTCCGAAACCTAGGCCGTCCGAGCCATAGCGAACGGGAGAAAACTCATAAATCGTCGCTGGCCATGCCGCACCATGATGATACAAGTTGTCAGCAATCGATGCAGTCGCATTGAAAATTGGGAACGGCAACCTTGGGACCAGTGGTTTGTTTCGCCGCTCGAGAAGCGCCAAGATCTCCTGCATCTCGATCCGCCGGTGGTTGTGAAATATCTGGCGAATTCAATCTTCGTAGAACCCTAGGACTGGTGAAGTGTTCCAGTGCGCACCAAACAGTCCATTTGCAGCCAGATTCAATGGAGAGCTGATAATATTGAAAAGTCCTCCGAATATTCCTTCGGCCTCCGTAATAATGATTGGGCCCGGTTCCCGTTGATTCTGCTGAGTCTTGGAGTCCTCGATCTTGTCTTGGATGCCTGTAGGTAGGCTAGCCGACCAGACGGTATCTCTGGGTGCCCCGCTGCCGTCGGATCGCCAGGCGAAAAGTGCTTTTCGGCTCATATGGCCGGATCGCAATTCCGCGTCATGAATGAGGTGTTGGGCATAGTACCAGGACGCCGCGTAGGCACCGCCGGAAACGGCCGAGATGACATCGATTTTTTCCATCAGGCCGGCCTGTTCCAGCGCCGCCATGACGCCGATCGCGAACGACGCCGAACGCAGGCCGCCACCCGAAAGTGCCAGGCAGAGTTTGGGCCGGTTGCCAGATTCGGCATTGAATACCCATTCATTTTTCTTGTACCAGTCGGTAGCGGTAGCGTTTCTGTCCTTTAGCTTCGTCGAGTCCATCGGAACTCCGACGATCGTCGTTTCGTACGGATAGATATCGACGGTGCTGCAGCCGAAAAGAGCCATGGCCCCCGCCAGCCACGAGATGATGGGGTTTCGCCGAAAGAAGCGGTTCGCCTGCGGTTTCGGTTTCGGACAATTCATCTAGGGCTCCTCATCCACCTGCCGCCATGCGGCGGTTCAATCCTCGTCGTCCAGACCGGCCGCATGCATGTAACGCTGAATGCAGCGCTCCAGGCCGCGTGCGCCGCCTGCGCCGATGTTCTGGCGGCAGGCCTGTTGCGCTTCGAATCTGAGCTTGTAATTGTCGAATTCCAGCGGTTGTTGATCTGGCAGCGATTTAGGCTTCGCTCTAATCGATGAGGCGATGCTCCTTCTCATGCACGATCCGATCGAAAACGACGGTTTCTTTACTCGTTCGCCGTCGTTGTCGGCATTGGCTATGACGGCACGATAGAGATGCCAGCGAAAGTCAAACGGACCGCTGCTGTCGTTCTGTGGCGACCGAATGCGCTTGCACGCCAGCATGGTCATGCCGTCCAGAAAATCCTCACTGAGCTCCTCCGACCCATGATTCAATGCTTTGACGGTCAGTCCATAGAGTTCGTTCATGGTGCATTGAATCGGATACTCGGCGCCTGGCCACAGCGATAGGAAACTTAAAAAGCCGTAGACCTTGTCATCGCCCTTTTCGGCGATCTTCTCTAGTCGGTCGGCGTGCTTTTCCAGGACGCGCATGACCCGAGTCGCAGCGCGATCCGCCACGACCGGCCGGATCGAATCGACGTAAAGCGAGCGAAGATCGATTTCGGCACCGCCGAAGGCGGCGACGATGCGATCCAGCGCCAGAAGATAGGCTCCCAATTCGGCTTCGATCTCCGATCGGGCCCTGGCGCTGGCATTGGCAAAACACTGCTGCGGCGTCTGTCGAAACGACAATTGGCCTTCGACCAAGTCGGCGACCTGAACGCGAAGTTCGGCCGCCTTGCGGACCAAAGCGCGAAGATGCGTCTTGAGTCCATGGGGATCCGAATCGGCCGTCGACCACGGAGTGGAGCCCCTGATCCATGCGACGCAATCGCTGACGTTGTTGCATTGATCCTCGTTATTTTTCAAATCCTTGAGGTGCCTGGCGACATGAACCCAATCGTCCTCCATGGCCTTGACGACCTGCTTGGTAGCATTGGCGACTCCCTGGAGTTCTTTGACGTACTTCTGGCACGCTTCGACCTTGGACGAATCATCAGCGATCTTCCTCACGCGATCCAGCGTGAGTTCGAATCTGCTTTTTGCGTCGGCGATTCCGGTTTGGGCGCTGGTCTTGAACAGTCGAACGCGTTCGATCAGCCGATCGAATATTTCGGTCGGGTGCTGGCTGCCGACACGCTCTTCAAGATCGGTGCACTTCTGCTCGATCAAAAGCATTTCTTGAGAGACTTCGCGCACGCCCATCATGCAACCGCCCGATCCGAGCAACAGAACGGACAGCATCGCGGTTAACGGAAGCGGCGAACGGCTCATGTTTTTCCCCCACACAAGAGATACTTTATAAGGGTATGAAATTCCCGTGGAACTCGTATTGCGAGCGACAAACAAACACACGGCGTTAGATGTGTCAAATGGACTCGTATCTATCTCCCGTTTCGGTCTGCCATAGTCAAAGACAGATATTGAAGCGTGTACGCGACCTGCCTTTTTCGGCCTTATTGTATCTGGTGGTTGTGGCTTGAACGCTTTGGAATGCGGCTATCACGTGTCTTGCCATCCCGCCCGGGCACGCTATGAGTAGGCCATGCCCGCTTATCGGACCGATCGCAGCTACGATTGGAACTACCGCCACGGGCCGTGCCTGACGGGTCCGCGGCCCCTGGTGCCGGCGACGCCGCTCAAGGATTTTCTCGGCATTGCGGTGCGCTCGCGCCTGGGTATCGCCGCCGGGCTGCTGCTGAACGCGCGCTGGATCGAGGCCTATGCCCGCCTCGGCTACGACATTCTCACTTACAAGACCGTGCGCAGCCTGCGGCGCGATTGCCAGCGCATGCCGAATTGGGTGTTCCTGGATCCGGCGCGGGTCGATCCGCTCGATCCTGGCCAGCGTTTCCGTTTGGCCGCCGCCCGGCCGCGCGGTACGGCCCCGGCCTTCTGTTCGGTCTCCTTCGGCATGCCATCGAAGGAGCCGGCGCTGTGGATGGCGGACGTGGCCCGCGCCCGACAGGCGCTCGGCCGCGGCCAGGCGCTGGTGGTGTCGGTGGTGGCCTCGCCCGGGCCGGGCGCCGGACGCCGCGAAATGGTCGAGGATTTCGCCCGGCTGACGGCGATGGCACGCGAGGCCGGCGCCCAGGCGATCGAGGCCAACCTGTCCTGTCCCAACGTGCTGACGCCCGAGGCGCAGATCTTCAACGACGCCGCGCTGTCGGCCGAGATCGCCGCCGCCATGCGGCGTGCCGCGCGCGGCCGGCCGGTGCTGCTCAAGGTCGGCCATATCCCCGACGACGGCACGCTGCGCCGTTTCCTACGTCGGGTCGCGGGCAAGGCCGATGCGCTGACCATGGTCAACGGCTTCTCGCGTCCGGTGCTGGACCGCAAGGGCCGCCCGGCCTATGGGCCGGGACGCGAATCTGCCGGCATTCTAGGTCGCGACATTTTCGCGCCTTGCGTCGACATAGTGGGGCGCGCCGCCCGCCACATCGCCCGCGAGCGCCTCGATCTGGCGCTGGTCGGCGTCGGCGGGGTCGATGGCCCCGACCGCGCCGCGGCCTATTTCGCCGCCGGCGCCGAAGCGGTCGAAATGGGCAGCGCGCCCAGCTTCGATCCCGGCCTCGCCATCCGCCTCAAGGCCGCGCATCCCGAGTGGTAGGGGGTCAGTCCTCTCCGTCGCGCGCACGCTGCGCTTATTCCTCTCCATCGCGCGCCTTTTGCGCGCGGCGCGCCCAGGCGCGGCCCTTGGCGGCGTCGCGGCGCTGGCCAAGTTCGCCGTTGGCGTGAATCTCGGCCAGCCGGTCCATGGCGGCGACATGGCCGCGAGCGGACGCCCGCGCCAGCCAATCCAGCGCCGCCCGGACATCGCGCGCGGCGCCCTTGCCCTCGCCCAGCAGCTCGGCCAGTTCGAACATGGCGCGGGCATCGTCCAGGCCCGCCAGCCGCGCCGTCACCGGCACCAGCGCCGGCCAGTCCTGCAAGGCCCGCAACACGATGGCGGCGATTTCGAGCGCGCCGCGATCCGCCGGCGCCAATTCCAGCGCGCGTTCGATCGGCGGCCGCGCCTGGCCATGGCGCCCGAGCGCGGTCAGCGCCGCGGCGTGATCGAAATGCGGGCGGGCATCGCCCGGATGCTTGGCGGCGATGGCGGCATAGGTGGCGATGGCGTCCTCGTCCAGCCGCACCGAAAATAGAGCGCGCGCCAACAGGCGGTGGATGACGATGTCCTCGGGATCGGCGCGGTGCGCCATCAGGCAGGCAGGGACCGCGCCGCGCTCGGCGCTTTCCTCGCAGATCCCGGCCGCGCTTTCGGCCCCCGCCGCCAGCGGCAGCAAGAGCAGCGGCGCGGCCAGCCATCTCATCCGAGACAGCGCTTGATGGTGTCGGCGATGGCGGCGATCTCGGCCTTGTCGCCGGGCTTCGGGTGCCAATTCAACGACGCCTCGTCGCCCATGCGCCGCGGCAGGATGTGAATATGGAAGTGCAGCACCGACTGCGCGGCGCCCTTGCCGTTGGCTTGCAGCAGGTTCAGCCCGTCGGGCGCCAGCGCCGCCTTGACCGCGCGCGCGACGCGCTGGGTGGTGGCGACGGTCGCGGCCAGATCGGCCGGATCGCTGGAATAGAGATCGGGCGCGTGCGCCTTGGAAATGACCAGACAGTGACCCGGATTGAGCGGGGCGATGTCCATGAAGGCCAGCGTCGCCGAGTCCTCGTAAAGCTTGAAGGCCGGAATCTCGCCGGCGACGATCCTGCAAAAGATACAGCCGGGGTCGCGGTTCATGGCGGCCCCGGCTGCGTGTCAGGCGATCCGGTCAGAACGGGCGGCGGCCGGGGGCCGAACCCGAGGGCTCGATCCAGGTCGCCTCGGGGCCCTTTTGGCCCTGGGCGACGCGCACCTTGACCGGCTGTTCGGGACCGAGGGTCTCGATGCCGGCGCGGCGCAGGGTCGAAATGTGGATGAACACGTCCTTGCCGCCGCTCTCGGGCACGATGAAGCCGAAGCCCTTGGCGGCATTGAACCACTTGACGATGCCGTTCATCTGCTGCTCGGGGCCGGTCGGCGCCGGCGGTCCGCCGCCGAAGCGATCGCCGCGGTCACCGCGGTCGCCGCCGCCGAAGCGGTCGGGTCGCGGGCCACGCGGTCCGCCGCCGAAGCGATCAGGCCGGGGCCCCCGCATCGGCGGGCCGGAATCGGCCTCGGCGGTCGAATTGTCCACGTTCTGGACTTCGGCAACTTGCGGGCCGCGCGGGCCCGAGCGCACCGTCACCGTCAGGGTCGCGCCCTGCTGCACCGACGTCACGCCCAGCGGACGCAATGCCGACATGTGAAGGAAGGCATCGGCCGAACCGTCCACCGGGGTCACGAAACCGAACCCCTTGGCCGGGTTGAACCACTTGACGCGAGCCTGGATGGGCCCGTCGCCGCCACCGCCACCAAACGAATCCATCGTCATGTAAACCGATCCACCTAGACATTGCCCCAAGTTAAGAACCTTAACAGTTTCCTAGGGCTTTCGCCAAGCGAAAAGAATCGGATCGACCCGAGCCCACCCGGGCCGGGCGGCCCGAGACGGCCGTCGGCGATTGACAAGCGGCGGATCGGCGGGTGAAGTCCGGCGGTTCGTCGGGAGGAGTCGATGCTGCTCGGTCGCGCCGCGGTCTTGGCACTGATGTTGGCCTCGGGCCTGGCTTGGGCCCAGGACAAGGACAGGGTGGTCAACGTCTACAACTGGTCGGACTATATCGACCAACAGGTGCTGGAGGCGTTCGAGAAGGAGACCGGCATCAAAGTCGTTTACGACGTGTTCGATTCCAACGACGTGCTCGAGACCAAGCTTTTGGCCGGTTCGACCGGTTATGACGTGGTGGTGCCCTCGGCCAATTTCCTCGCCCGTCAGATCAAGGCCGAGGTGTTCCGGCCGCTCGATCCGGCGCTGCTGCCCAACCGCAAGACCATGTCGCCGCTGATCGAGCGCATGACCGCCAAATACGATCCCGGCAACCGCCATGCCGTGACCTATCTCTGGGGCACCACCGGCATCGGCTACGACGCCCGCAAGATCAAGGCGCGGATGGCGGACGCGCCGGTCGATTCCCTGCGCATGCTGTTCGATCCCGCGGTGGTGGCCAAGTTCGCCGATTGCGGCGTCAGCGTGATCGACGCGCCCGAGGAGCTGTTCGCGGCTGCGCTGCGCCTGCAGGGCGGCGATCCCGACGCCAAGGACCAAGCCGCGCTCGAGCGCGCCGAAAAGGCGCTCTTGGCGGTGCGACCCTATATCGGCAAGTTCCACTCCTCGCAGTACATCAACGACCTTGCCGGCGGCGACGTCTGCCTAGTGTTCGGCTGGTCGGGCGACATCTTCCAGGCCCGCAACCGCGCCCGCGAGGCCAAGGCGCCGGTCGAGATCGAATACCGCATCCCGCGCGAAGGCGCCTTGATGTGGTTCGACATGATGGCGATCCCGGCCGATGCGCCCAATCCGCTGGCGGCGCACCGCTTCATCGACTTCATGCTGCGCCCGGCCAACATCGCCAAGACCAGCAATTTCGTGCTCTACGCCAACGGCAGCGACGCCGCCTTTCCGCTGGTCGACAAGGCGGTGCGCGAGGATCCCCAGGTCTATCCGCCGCCCGAGGTGGTGGCCAAGCTTTACGGCCTGACGCCGCACGATGCGCGCTCGCAGCGCTTCCTCACCCGCGCCTGGACGCGCATCAAGGGCGGTTCCTAGGCCCGGCCTTGTCGGCGCCGATCGCGCGCATCGAGCGTCTCGGCTGCCGCTTCGGCGCGCTGGCCGCGGTCGACGGCGTCGACCTGGACATCGCCGCCGGCGAGTTCCTGGCCTTGCTCGGCGCCTCGGGCTCGGGCAAGTCGACGCTGCTGCGCGCGATCGCGGGATTCGAGCCGCCAGCCGAGGGCCGCATCGAGATCGACGGTCGCGACATGGCGGGCGTGCCGCCGCACCGCCGCCCGGTCAACATGATGTTCCAGTCCTACGCCCTGTTCCCGCATCTCGACGTCGCTTCCAATATCGGCTTCGGGCTGCGCCAGGAGGGCGTGGCCGCGGCCGAGATCGCGCGCCGCGTCGACGAAGCGATGGCGATGGTGGCGATCGGCCACCTCGCCGGGCGCAAGCCCGACCGGCTTTCGGGCGGCGAGCGCCAGCGCGTCGCGCTGATGCGGGCGCTGATCAAGCGGCCGATGCTGCTTCTGCTCGACGAGCCTTTGTCGGCGCTGGACCGCAAGCTGCGGGCGGCGACGCGGCGCGAACTGGCGGCGATCCAGCGCCAAGTCGGCATCGCCTTCGTCATGGTCACCCACGACGCTGAGGAGGCGATCGGTCTGGCCGATCGGCTGGCGGTGATGGACCGCGGCAAGCTGCTGCAGATCGGCCCGCCGCGCCAAGTCTACGACCGGCCGGCCAATCGCCGCGTCGCCCAGGTCACCGGCGAGGTCAACATCGTCGAGGGTTCGGATGCGACCTGGCTCGATCTGGGCGCCGGCGCCTGGGCGATCCGGCCCGAGCGCATCATGCTGGGCGAGCGCGCCGCGGGGCTGCCGCGCGGCGGCATGGCCGAGGTGGTCGAGCTGCGTTCGACCGGCGCCCTCTGGCAGGTGACGCTTGCGAGCGAGCGCGGCGCGCGGTTGAGCGCGGCGCTGCTGTCCTCGCAGATACCGCCGACGCCGGGCACGCGCCTGGCCTTTGGTTTCGCGGCCGATGCCGCCGTGCCGGTGCCGCCATGAGCGAGCGCGGCGCGCGAGCCTGGATCCTGACGCCGGTCTGGCTGTGGCTGGGCACGCTGGTGGCGCTGCCCTTCGGCATCGTCGCCAAGCTGTCGATCTCGGAACAGGCCTTGGCGCGGCCGCCCTATCGGCCGCTGCTGGCCTGGGAGGAGGGCGGGGCGGTCTGGCAGGGCACGCTCGGCAACTACCTCATGCTGGCGACCGACCCGCTTTATCTGCGGGCGCTGGCATCCAGCGTCGCACTGGCAGCGGGATCGACCGCGATCGCGCTGTTGGTCGGTCTCGGCCTCGCCCAGGCCGCGATCCGCGCGCCCTTGCGCTGGCGGGCGCTGGCGCTGGCGGCGATCGTGCTGCCGTTCTGGACGCCGTCGCTGATCCGCATCTATGCCTGGATCGGCATCCTCAAGCCCGAGGGCTATCTCAATGCCGCCCTGCGCGCGCTGGGCGCGATCGAGCAGCCGCTGGCGATCCACGGCAGTTGGGCAGCCGTGACCATCGGGCTGGTCTACACCTACCTGCCCTTCGCGGTGCTGCCGATCTATGCCGCGCTGGAACGCCAGGACCCGGCGTTGGCCGAGGCCGCGGCCGATCTCGGTTGCCCGCCCTGGCGGGCGTTCTGGATCGTGACCGTGCCGGCGGCCTGGCCGGGGCTGGCGGTCGGCGGCTTGCTGATGTTCTGTCCGGCGGTGGGCGAGTTCGTCGTGCCCGAGCTGCTGGGCGGGCCGGGCACGCCGATGATGGGCCGGGTGGTGTGGCTGGAGTTCTTCAACAATCGCGACTGGCCCTTGGCCTCGGCCGCAGCGATGGCGCTGGTGGCGATCCTGGCGGCGCCGTTCCTGATCCATCAGCGCCTGGGCGCGCGGCGATGAAGCGGGGCTTCGCCCCGGTCCATGGCGTGGCGCTGGCCTTGGGCCTGGTCTTTCTCTATGCGCCGATCGTGCTGCTGGCGGTCTATTCGTTCAACGAGTCCCGCCTGGCGACGCTGTGGGGCGGCTGGTCGCTGCGCTGGTATCGCGGCCTGCCCGAGAACCGCGCCCTGATCGAGGCCGCCTGGACCAGCCTCAGGATCGGCATCGCGGCTGCGACCCTGGCGACCGCGGTCGGCACTCTGACCGGCATCGCGCTCGATCGGTTGGGACGCTTCGCCGGTCGCTGGGCGTTGGGCGGGTTGGTGGCGTTGCCCTTGGTGCTGCCCGAGGCGATCTTGGGGCTTGCGCTGTTGCTGACCTTCATCGCGCTGGGCATCGAGCGCGGCCAGGGCACGGTGATCCTGGCGCATGCCGTGCTGGCGGTGGGCTATGTCGCGCTGGTGGTGCAGGCGCGGCTGGCGCTGATCGACCCGAGGCTCGAGGAGGCGGCGCGCGATCTCGGCTGTCCGCCGCTCAAGACTCTGGCCGTGGGCCCCGTGCCGCTGCTCTGGCCGGCGATCATGGCGGGGTGGTTGTTGGCGCTGGTGCTGTCCTTGGACGATCTCGTACTGGCTTCGTTCGCGAGCGGCCCAGGCTCAACCACATTGCCGATGCGGATATTCAGCCAAGCCCGGCTGGGGGTCACCCCCGAAATCAATGCTATCGCCACCCTATTGATAGGTGTCGTGGCGGCGACGGTGCTGCTGGCAAGCGTTCTGATCAAAGGCACGGCCGGCCGCCGCTGACCCGGCAAAACCTGCCAGGCATTGGCCAAGTTTACCCAGCGGTGTCCGAAGCAAGCCAACAGAAAAAGCGTTCAACCCATATTTTTCAATAAGTTATCGTGCAACGGCGTGGTGGCACGTAGCTTGCGTAAGGGATGGCAAGTCCGAGGAGAACCTTGCCATGCCCGCCCTTTCCGTCAACACCAACGTCAGCGCGATGGTCGCGCTGCAACAGCTCAACAACACCAACAAGCTGCTCGACCAGAGCCAGCAGCGCGTCAACACCGGCCTGCGCGTCTCGACCGCGGCCGACGACCCCTCGTCCTACGCCATCGCCAACCGCATGAAGGGCGACAAGGCCGGCTACGAGTCGGTCCAGATCGCGCTCGGCCTCGGCATGGCCACCGTCAACACCGCGGTCAAGGCCGGCGAAAACATCGCCGACCTGCTGATCGAGATGAAGGCCAAGATCGTCCAGGCCAACCAGGCCGGCCTCGACAACAACTCGCTGTCGGCGCTGAACGACGACTTCCAGTCGTTGCGGACCCAGATCGGCACCATCGTCAGCTCGGCCACCTTCAACGGCAAGAACCTGATCACCTCGGGTTCGACCTCGCTGACCGTGCTCTCGACCGTCGACGGCTCGACCATCACCGTGTCCTCGGTCTCGCTCGACGTCACCGCGATGGGCCTGCAGTCCCAGGTGCTGACGACCTCCTCGGGCGCGCTGCAGGCGCTGACCGCGATCAACTCGGCGATCATCTCGGCCTCGGCCCGCTTGGCCCAGCTGGGTTCGGCCTCGAAGTCGGTGACGCTGCAGAACGAGTTCGTCTCCAAGTTCGTCGACATCCTGCGCGAGGGCATCGGCAACATCGTCGACGCCGACCTGCCGAAGGAAAGCGCCACCCTCCAGTCGCTGCAGATCAAGCAGCAGTTGGGCACCCAGGCGCTGTCGATCGCCAACGCCCGCCCGCAGACCCTGCTCAGCCTGTTCGGCGGCTGATCCCGACACCGGCAGAACTCTCCCCTCTCTCTCCTCCGTCTGCCGCAACTGGGGCGCCTTCGGGCGCCCCTTTCTTTTTCAGCTGGCGCGCAGCTTGAAGCGCTGGATCTTGCCGGTGGCGGTCTTGGGAAGTTCGGCGACGAAGTTGATCCAGCGCGGGTACTTGTAGGGGGCCAGGCCCTGCTTGACGTGCGCCAAGATGTCGGCCTCGAGCGCCTTGTCGCCGGCCGCGCCCTGTTTGAGCACGATCCAGGCCTCGGGCTTGACCAGGCCGTCGGGATCGCTGCGGCCGACCACGCCGGCTTCCAGCACCTTGGGGTGCTCGATCAGCTTGGCCTCGATCTCGAACGGCGAGCACCAGATGCCGCCGACCTTCATCATGTCGTCCGATCGTCCGCCGTAGACATAGCGGCCGTCCGGATCCTGGCTGTAGCTGTCGCCGGTGTCGAGCCAGCCGTCGCCGCGCATGGTCGAGGCGGTGCGTTCGGGATTGTTCCAGTACGCGCGCGCGGTCGAATCGCCCGCGATCCACAGCCGCCCGACCTCGCCCGGCTTCACGTCGCTGCCGGCCTCGTCGACGATGCGGGCGCGATAGCCTGGCACCGGTCGGCCGCTGGTACCGGCGGCGGAATCCTCCGGCCGGTTGGAGACGAAGATGTGCAGCGCCTCGGTCGAGCCGATGCCGTCGAGGATGGTCAGCCCGGTCAGTTCCCGCCAGCGCCGGAAGATCCCGGCCGGCAGCGCCTCGCCGGCCGAGACGCACCAGCGCACCGAGGACAGGTCGCGCTTGCCGGCCTCCAGCGCCTGAAGCTGGGCGGCGTAGAGCGTCGGCACGCCGAAATAGAGCGTCGGCCGGAAGCGTTCGATCGCGGCGAAGGTCGAATCCGGCGTCGGCCGCTGGTCCGACAGCACCGCGGTCGCCCCGCTCCACAAGGGGAAAGTCATGGCGTTGCCGAGGCCATAGGCGAAGAACAGCTTGGCGGCCGAGAAGCAGATGTCGTCCGCGCGCACGCCCAAGGTCTCGACGCCGTAATGCTGGCTGGTGGCGACCATGTCGCGATGGCGGTGGATGGCGCCC
>VGDZ01000058.1 GCA_016869515.1 Alphaproteobacteria bacterium
GCCCAGCGCCGCCAGCGCCATGACGTGCCGCGGGTCCCGCTCCAGCGCCGCTTCCAGCGCGCCGCGCGCCTCGGCCCGCCGCCCGGCGGCAAGCAGAGCCAGCCCGCGATTGACCCGCGCTTCGTCGAAGCCGGTGTCGAGCGCCAGCACGCGATCGAACGCCGCCAAGGCAGCCAGGCTGTCGCCCCCGCGCATCGCCAAGAGACCCAGGCTGTTGGCAAGGCCGGCATCCTCGGGCGCCAGCGTCGCGGCACGATCCAGAAGCTGGCGGCCCTCGGCGAGCAACCCGGCATCGGCCAGCACCAGCGCCAATCCGTGCAGCGCTGAAACCTGCCGCGGCGCCGCCGCCAGAATCTCCAAATAGATCGATTCGGCTTCGACCAGGCGTCCGGCGCGATGATGCGCCAGCGCGGCATCGACGGCCCGATCGCTATCCCCGCTCATGGCCTCAATCTAGCTTCATTCGGGCGCGGCGTCGCCCGGGCAGCCGCTCAAATCCGCTTGCCGCTGTCTTTGTCGAACAAATGCAGCTTGTCGGCCGCCAGCGTCAGCGCCGCCACCTCGCCGGCGGCGAGCCGCTGCGTCCCGGGCAGGCGGGCGGTGACCTGGCCCTGGCCGCCTTCGATCGATCCATGCACCAGGGTATCGGCGCCCAGCGGCTCGATCAGGTCGACCCGCAGCCGCACCGCATTGCCCGGTCCGCCGCGCACCAGATCCTCGGGCCGGAAGCCGACCGTGACCGTGCGTCCGGCGGCGCCGGCCTGATGGTCGGCGGCCAGCTCGAGCCCGCCCTCGATATGCACGCTCTTGCCGCCCTGACCGACCCGGCCGGCGAGGAAGTTCATCGCCGGCGCGCCGATGAAGCCGGCGACGAACACGGTCTCGGGCCGGCCGTAGATTTCGAGCGGCGGTCCGATCTGCTCGGCAATGCCGGCGTTCATCACGATCAGCCGATCACCCAGCGTCATCGCCTCGACTTGGTCATGGGTGACGTAGATCGAGGTGGTGCGCAGGCGCTGATGCAGCTTGCGGATCTCCAGTCGCATCTGCACCCGCAGCTTGGCGTCGAGGTTGCTGAGCGGCTCGTCGAACAGGAACACGTCGGGTTCGCGGACGATGGCGCGGCCCATCGCCACGCGCTGGCGCTGGCCGCCGGAAAGCTGGCGCGGCAGGCGGTCGAGCAGGTGGCCAAGCTCGAGGATGCCGGCCGCATCGCGCACCCGGCGGTCGATCTCGGCCCGCGCCATGCCGCGGATCTTGAGGCCGTAGGCCATGTTGTCGCGCACGCTCATATGCGGATAGAGCGCGTAATTCTGGAACACCATGGCGATGTTGCGGTCCTTGGGCTCGACCTGGTTGACCACCTTGCCGGCGATCGCGATCTCGCCGCCGGTGATGGTCTCGAGGCCCGCCACCATGCGCAAGAGCGTCGACTTGCCGCAGCCCGAGGGCCCCAGGATGACGACGAACTCGCCGTCGCCGACGGCGCAGTCGACGCCGTGGATGACCGCGGTCTCGCCGTAGGATTTGCGCACGCCTCTCAGATCGACGCCGGCCATTGCCGCCTCACTTCTCGGTTTCGACCAGGCCCTTGACGAACTGGCGCTGCATCACCACCACCACGATCACCGGCGGCACCATCGCCAGCAGCGCCGCCAGCATGACCTGGTTCCAGCGCGCGGCGGCGTCGACCACGTTGACCATGCGGGCGATGCCCATGACGATGGTATAGAAGCTCTCGTCGGTGGTGATCACCAGCGGCCACAGGTACTGGTTCCAGCCGTAGATGAATTGGATCACGAACAGCGCCGCGATCGAGGTCCGCGACAAGGGCAGCAGGATGTCGACGAAGAAGCGCATCGGCCCGGCGCCGTCGATCCGCGCCGCTTCCAGCAGTTCGTCGGGCACGGTGAGGAAGAACTGGCGGAACAGGAAGGTGGCGGTGGCCGAGGCGATCAGCGGCACCGTCAGCCCGGCATAGCTGTTGAGCATGCCGAGATCGGCCACCACCTTGAAAGTCGGCAGGATGCGCACCTCGACCGGCAGCATCAGCGTGATGAAGATCATCCAGAAGAACGTCATTCGCAGCGGAAAACGGAAATAGACGATGGCGTAGGCCGACAGGATCGAGATCGCGATCTTACCGGTGGCGATGGTGACCGCCATCACCAGGCTGTTGAGCAGCATCATGCCGACCGGCGGCGCCGCCTGCGATGCGCCCAGGCCGGTGATCAGGACGGTGACCAGGTTTTCGAGGAAGTGATCGCCCGGCAGCAGCGGCACCGGCGCCTGCAGCATGCGCGCCTGATCGTGGGTCGAGGCGATCAGCGTGACGTAGACCGGCAACGCCACCATCACGACGCCCAGGATCAGGGTGGCGTGGGCGAAAAAGGTCAGGATTGGCCGCCGCTCGACCATCAGTAATGCACCCGGCGTTCGATGTAGCGGAACTGGACCACGGTCAGCGACACCACGATCGCCATCAGCACCACCGACTGCGCCGCCGATCCGCCGAGATCGAGGGCGCGGAAGGAGTCGGAATAGACCTTGAACACCAGGATCTCGGTCGCCTTGCCGGGGCCGCCGCCGGTGACGGCGTGAACCACCGAGAAGGTCTCGAAGAAGGTGTAGATGATGGTCACCACCATCAGGAAGAAGGCGGTCGGCGACAGCAGCGGGAAGACGATGGTCCAGAACCGTCGGCCGGGGCCGGCGCCGTCGATCGCCGCCGCTTCGATCAGCGATTTCGGGATCGATTGCAGCCCGGCGAGGAAGAACAGGAAATTGTACGGCACCCGGTTCCACACCGAGGCCAATACGATCAGGAACATGGCCTGGTCGCCGTCGAGCAGGTAGTTCCAGTTGTAGCCCGACTGCTTGAGGATCCAGGAGATGATGCCGACGGTGGGATTGAACAAGAAGCCCCACAGCACGCCCGCCACCGCCGGCGCCACGGCATAGGGCCAGATCAGGAAGGTTTGGTAGGCGTGCCGGGCGCGGACGACGCGGTCGGCCATGACCGCGAACAACAGGCCGATGCTCAGGCTGGCGACGGTGACGCAGCTGGCGAACACGGCGGTGACGCCGGCGGCGTTGAGGTAGTTGGGGTCTCCGAACACCCGCTCGAAATTCTCGAACCAAACGAATTTCGACGACAGCCCGAAGGCGTCCTCGATCAGCACCGATTGGAACAGCGCCTGACCGGCCGGCCAAAAGAAGAAGGCAATGGTGATCGCCAACTGTGGCGCCACCAGCACATAGGGCAGCCACGCATGGTCGAAAGCGACTCGCTTGATCACGGCAACTCGATCGGGACGAACCGGCGAAGGGGCCGCCTATCGGGCGGCCCCCGCCGTACCCTACTTGTTGGCGCGTTCGAAATTGCGCAGCAACTCGTTGCCGCGCTTCTGGGCCTCGTCCAGCGCCTGCTGGGCGGTCTTCTTGCCCGACCACACCAGCTCCAGCTCCTCGTCCATGACGTCGCGGATCTGGACGAAGTTACCGATGCGCAGGCCCTTCGAGTTCTCGGTCGGGGCCTTGTTGGTCAATTGCGCGACCGCCACGTCGCGGCCCGGGTTCTTGGCGTAGAATCCCTGCTGTTTGGACAGCTCGGCCGAGGAATAGGTGATCGGCACGTAGCCGGTCTCCTGGTGCCATTTGGCTTGGACCGCCGGGCTGGAAAGATAAGTTAGGAACTTGGCGACGCCGCGATACTCGGCCGCGGGCTTGCCCGCCATCACCCACAGCGTCGCTCCGCCGATGATCGAATTCTGCGGCGCGCCGGCGGCGTCCGGCCAGAAGGGCATCATGGCGATGCCGAACTTGACCTCCTTCATCGCCTGTTCGAAGCCGCCGGCCGAGCCCGACGAGCCCAGGAACATGGCGCATTCGCCGGTGGTGAACTTGGCGTTGGAGCGGCCTTCGCGGCCGCCATAGACGAAGATCTTGTCCTTCTGCCAGTCGGCCATCTGCTGGATGTGCTTGACCCGCAGCGGGTCGGCGATGCGCAGCTCGATGTCCATGCCGCCGAAGCCGTTGCCCTTGGTGGCGAAGGGGACGTTGTGCCAAGCGCCGAAGTTCTCGATCATGATCCAGGTCTGCCACTGGGTCGAGAAGCCGCACTGCGCCGCGCCCGAGGCCAACACCTTTTTCGCCGCCTCGGCCACTTCCGGCCAGGTCCTGGGCGGCTTTTCCGGATCGAGCCCGGCCTTCTGGAACGCGGACTTGTTCCAATAGAACACCGGCGTCGAGGAATTGAACGGGAAAGATAGCAGCTTGCCGTCCGGGGTCGAATAATAGCCGGCCACCGCGCCCAGATAGTCCTTGGGGTTGAACGGCTCCTTGGCTTCGGCCATCAGCTCATGGACCGGCTTGATCGCGCCCTTGGCCGCCATCATGGTGGCGGTGCCGACCTCGAACACCTGCACCATATGCGGCTGCTGACGGGCGCGGAAGGCGGCGATGGCGCCGGTCATGGTCTCGGTATAGGTGCCCTTGTAGACCGCGTTGACCTTGAATTCGGTCTGGGACTTGTTGAAGCCCTCGGCCAGCGCGTTCAGCGCCTCGCCGAGCTGGCCGCCCATGGCGTGCCACCATTGGATTTCGGTTTGGGCCCGGGCCGGAGCGGCCAGCGCCATCGCCGCCGCGGCGGCCAGAAGCGTCAAGCGAAGCGACATCGGTTTCTCCCTGGAATAATTCTACGTATCGGGACTTGGCGTCCGGATTGCAAAGATCATGCACCAGAATGCGGCTCGAAGACAAACCCGAATCGACCGCGGTCGAGAGCGGGTTTGCGAGGGCAAGATTCGCGGTTTGCCATGAACCGCCAGGTTGGCGACGAGGCAACCCTGCTTAGAGCCTGGCGTCGCGGCGGACATCGACGCCCCATTCGGCGACGATTTCCTTCTGCTGCTCGCGCATTGCCTTGACCCGCCGGTTGTCCAGCGCCGTGATGAAGCGCAATGCGATCTTGGGCGTCAGGTTCATGATCGCCAGCGCCAGGCCGGCGGCACCGAACATGATGAACAGGTTGCCGAGATCTTGGATGGTGTGCAGGGCGTTGGTGATGGTATGGCCCTTGCGCCACAAGGTCGCCACCACCGGCGCCACGCCGGCGAAGTTCAGCGCCGCCACCGACATGGTCTCGCGCACGTCCTTGCCGCGCTCGATGAAGATCGCCACCAGCGCCGGGATCATGCCGACGAAGATGACAATGAAGGTCGGTGTCGCCACGCCCAGCAACAGCACCAGCAACGCCACCAGCACCCAGGCGACGGGCGAGCCGCGCCGGGGCGGCGCCTCGGCCTGCGCGCCTTTGGCCGGCTTGGCCCTGTCTTTGCCGCGCTCGCTCATCCCAGCAGGATCCCAAAGATCGACACCGACATGCTGCCCAACAGCGCGATGTAGGCGAGGACGAAGCCGATGGTCGCGCCCAGGCCGCGCGCGCGCGCCGCGCGATCTTCGGCGCCGTTTTCGATCGCGACGACGTCGCTCTCGAGCGCGGCATAGCGATCGACCGCGTCGGCATAGCCCTTCTTGTCGGCGGTGCGGCGCTTCTCGTCGGCGAACAGCGCCACCAGCGCCGAGACGTCGCCGCCCGAAGCCAATCTCTCGATCTCCTCGCCGACTGCCTTGCGCACCTCGCGATTGTGGAATTGGGTCAGCGAGGCGCCCAATCGCTTCGCCAGCCATTCGGTCAGGTTCTTGAGGGAAGGCGGTCCGGTCTGCTTCTGCGCCACCGCCAACATGGCGGCGCCGGCCAGACGCTTGATGGCATCGTCCTCGGGCCCGCCCTTGAGCGCCAACTGCAGCGAGCCTTCGGCCGGCTTCGAGCGGCTGCAGACGAAAGCGGCGACATGGCGGTCGATCAGCTCGTTGCCGGCGCCGGCCTTCTCGGCCGCGGCGTCGAGCGCGACCAGCAGCTCGGGCAGGGTCAGGGGCGCGCGGTCGATCACCTGCCGGCTTTGGCACGGCAGACCCGGATTGAGCGCATAGAGGCAGCGTTCCATGCCGCCGCCGAGATGGCCGTCGGCCAGGAAGCTGCGATAGAGCCGGACATCGCCCTCCAGATCGCCGGCCTTGCGACCGCGCAGGCGCAGCATCGCCGCCCATTTCTCGACCGCCTCGCTGTTGAGGAATTCGGCGAAGGCCTGGACCGGCGCGCGCTCGCCCGAGCCCATCGCCTTGGCCAGCACGCCGCCGAGGCCGTCGGGCATGACGTTGAGCGCCTTGTAGCGGATCGGACCGCCGGGATCGAGCAGGGTGCAGACCGTGGTGGTCAGGATCTCGTCGGATATGGCGCTGGTGCCGCCGGGACCGGTCTTGAGCAGCGGCTCCACGGTCTCGGCAGCGTCGGGGTCGCGCAGCGACTGCTTGAGCCACATGTCGAACTGGCCCTTGCGCATCGCCTTGACCGCCTCGCCGGGATTGGCGGCGAAGGCGATCGCCAGCAATCGGGGCTGTGCGAGCTGCTGCTCGCCCAAGCGAAACGGCAGTTCGCCACGGCGTTCGTGCACCTGGCGCGGCGGCTTGTTGGTGCGGCCGTCGCGCCAGGTGCGGATTTCCTTCATGCTCCAACGGTCTTCGGCGTCGTCCGCCAACAGGCCGCGCAGCAGTTCGGTGATCGGGGTCGACAGGCTGTGACCCTGGATCAAGGCGCTGAACGAGCCGGTGGTGACGCGCTGCACCGCCAGCACCGGATCGTCGCGGCCGACCGCCGGATCCTTGCCGATCAGCAGCGCCAAGATGGTCACGCCAAGCGCGAAGAAATCGTCCGAGACGTGACCCTGGCCGCGATCGGCCGGCGAGGCCATGACGCGGTCCAGGGGCTCGTAGGCCACGCGCTGCAAGGTGCCGGGCGGGGCCGAGAAAGCCTCGCCCAGCGCGAAGACGGTGCCGCCTTGGTCCGCCAGCATGATGTTGTCTGGGCGCACGCTGCGATGGCGCAGGCTGCGCTGGTGAAGGGTGTCGAGCGCGACCGCGAGCGGCACCAGGATCTTGTCGACGACCTCCTTTTCGGCCATCGGCTCGGCACCCTTCCAGTCCTTCCACAGCCGCCCGCCCAGCGGCCGTTCCAGGATCAGGGTCGGGCGATAGCCCTCGGCCATTTTGACCGAGCCATAGCCCACGCAATTGACCAGGCCGGTGACCGGCCGGTCGATCGAGGACTGGGCGAAGCGCAGCCGCAGCGGCAGATCGACCCGGCAGGCCAGGGCGTAGACCAGTTTGCCCGGATTCTTGCGATCGACCGCGGCGAAGGCCTTGCGGCCAGGGCTGTCCAGCGCCGGCAGCGCATTGCCGAAGTCGATTTGAAAGCGATCGCCCAGCACCGCGGTGCCGGCGGTCTCCGACAAAGAGCCCTTCGGGGGCCCGGCTTCTGCCGCGTCCGTCATGATTGCCCCATAGGTGAAAGTACAGCCCCGCGCGGGGGCTGTCTACGCGGCGAAGGGGTCGCGCATCAGGACGGTGTCTTCGCGCTCCGGGCTGGTCGAGAGCAGCGTCACCGGGGCTTCGATCAACTCCTCGACCCGGCGGATGTACTTGATGGCGGTGGCCGGCAGGTCGGCCCAGCGCCGCGCGCCCTTGGTGCTGTCGCGCCAGCCTTCGACGGTCTCGTAGATCGGCTCGATCTGGGCCTGGGCGTTGGCGTCGGGCGGCAGCGCATCCAGCGTGCGCCCGCCCAGCCGATAGCCGACGCCGATGCGCAATTCATCCATGCCGTCGAGCACGTCGAGCTTGGTCAGGGCGATGCCGTCGACTCCGGCCAGCCGCGCCGCCTGGCGGACCATGGCGGCGTCGAACCAGCCGCAGCGCCGCGGCCGGCCGGTCACGGTGCCGAATTCGCGGCCGCGCTCGCCGAGACCGCGGCCGATGGCGTCGGTCAACTCGGTCGGGAACGGTCCGCCGCCGACCCGCGTGGTGTAGGCCTTGGCGATGCCCAGCACATAGCCCAGCGCCCGCGGCCCGACGCCCGAGCCCGCCGCCGCCTGGCCGGCGACGGTGTTGGAGGAGGTGACATAAGGATAGGTGCCGTGATCGACATCCAGCATCGCCGCCTGGGCGCCCTCGAACAGGATGCGCTTGCCGGCGGCCTGGGCCTGGGCCAGCTCGCGCCACACCGGCGCCACCCAGGGCGCCAGCTTGGGCGCCAGCGCCAGCAGCGATTCCGCCAGCGCGCCGCGATCGACCGGCGGCCGGCCGTGGCCGCGGCGCAGCGCGTCGTGATGCGCCAGCAAAAGATCGAGCCGGTCGGTCAACGCCTTGGGATCGAACAGATCGCATACCCGCACCGCGCGCCGGCCGACCTTGTCCTCGTAGGCCGGGCCGATGCCGCGCCGGGTCGTGCCGATGCCGCCGGCGCCGCTTTCGCGGATTTCCTCGAGCTCGCGATGCAAGGGCAGGATCAGGCAGGCGGTCTCGGCCAGCTTCAGCCGATCCGGCGTCAGGCCGACGCCCTGGCTGCGCACCGCCTCGATCTCCTTCAGCAAATGCCAGGGATCGACCACCACGCCGTTGCCGATCAGCGACAGCTTGCCCGGCCGCACCACGCCCGAGGGCAAGAGGGACAATTTGTAGGTCACGCCGTCGATCACCAGCGTGTGTCCGGCGTTGTGACCGCCCTGGAAGCGCACCACCACATCGGCCCGCGCCGACAGCCAGTCGACGATCTTGCCCTTGCCCTCGTCGCCCCACTGCACGCCCACCACCGCGACGTTAGCCATGCCCGACCTCCCGTGCCGCGCTTCCGTCCCAGACATGGCTGCAGCCCAGCCGCCGGGCTTCGGCCGCGGCATCGCCCGGCTCGAACCCGGCCACGGTGCGCCAGCCCTGGCGGCGCAATTCGACGGCTTGCCGGCGCGGCGTGCCGGCCGGCAGATAGACGCAACGCGCGGCCGCCGGCGCCGGCAGCGCCTTCAGCACCGAGTCCATGTAGAGCGTGGCGCCGGTGGCGGTCTCGCCGCCGGCCAGGCGATAGCGCCCGCCACGCCCCAGCTCAGCCGCCAAGCCCTTGGCGAAAAACGCGAAGGCGATGCCGGTCTCGTATTCGAAACCGCGGTATTCGCCCGGATCGACCGTCAGCGCCAGATCGGGCGCGGCGGACCGGGTCAACTCGATCATACGCACCAGCCGGTCGCGATCGGACGTGGCTTCGGCCGGCAGGTCGAGCTTGGCCAAGGTCGCCCGCGCCCGATCGGCCGGCCCCGCCGCCTCAAGCAGCGTGCGCAAGACATCGCCGGCCCGGCCGCCAATCCGCGCCAGCCGCCCGCCATCCTTCTGGTCGAGTGCCGCCCGAGCTTCTGCCGTCGCCTCGACCGTCAGGCCATGGCCGCGGCAGATCGCCGGCACCAAGGTCGGCTGCACCAGATCGACCGACAGGCCGGCGATCCCGACCGCGCCCAGCGCGCCCGCCGCCAGCAACAGCACTTCGAGATCGGCCGCCATCGCCTCGGCGCCGATCAGCTCCAGCCCGACCTGGGCGAATTGGCGCTCCGGCCGCACCTGGCCGCCGCGCACCCGCAGCACTTGGCCGGCATAGCACAGCCGCAAGGGCCGCGGCGCGTTGCCGAGGCGGCTCCAGGCGATGCGCGCGATCTGCGGCGTGAAGTCGGCCCGCACCCCCATCATGCGCTGGCTGACCGGGTCCATCAGCCGGAACATCTGCGGCGCCAGCGCCGCCCCCGGACCGGTCAGCAGGCTGTCCTCGAATTCGACCAGCGGCGGCTTGACGCGCTGATAGCCCTCGGCCGCGAATTCGGCGGTCAGGCGTTCGATGGCGCGGGCCTCCTGTTCGGCGAAGGGCGGCAGGCCGTCGGCCAGTCCGGCCGGCAGCAGCGCGCGGTCGAGCGGCTGATCGGCCATCAGAAGCGCAACGGCAGGACGCGCGTCACCAGCGGCAAGGCGCAGATCCGGGCGATCAAGCCCTCGGGGATCGGGCTGTCGACCGCGCACAGCGCCAGCGCCTGGCCGCCCGGCGCGGTCCGGCCCAGCTGGAAGGTGGCGATGTTGATGCCGGCATCGCCCAACAGCGTGCCCAGCGCGCCGACCATGCCCGGCTTGTCCTGGTTCTGCACCAACAGCATGTGCGGGGCGGTTTCGGTCTCGATGTCGATGCCGTCGAGGTGGACGATGCGCGGCCGCTGATTGGCGAACAGCGTGCCTGCGATGACCCGCGCCCCGCGCTCGGAAGACCAGCGCAGCCGGATCAGGGTCTGATAGTCGCCGCTGCCGCCCTCGACCTTGGTCTCGGCGACGGTGATGCCGCGCGCCTTGGCCACCACCGGGGCGTTGACCATGTTGACCGAATCCATCGAGGGCGCCAGCAGGCCCAACAGCGCCGCCGCCGTCACCGGCCGGGTGTTGAGCGAGGCGACATGGCCTTCGTATTCGATCGACACCGAACGCAGATCCGACTTGGTGATCTGGCCGGCGAAGCGGCCGAGCTGTTCCGCCAGTTTCATGTAGGGCGCCAGCTTGGGCGCCTCCTCGCGCGTCACCGAGGGCATGTTGAGGGCGTTGGTGACGGCGCCGGTCAGCAGGTAGTCGGCCATCTGCTCGGCGATCTGGGCCGCGACCTTCTCCTGCGCCTCGACCGTCGAGGCGCCGAGATGGGGCGTGCAGATCACGTTGGGATGGCCGAACAGCGCATTGGCGCGGGCCGGCTCCTCGCTGAAGACATCGAGCGCCGCGCCCGCCAGCTTGCCCGAATCCAGCGCCGCGCGCAGATCGGCCTCGACCACCAGCCCGCCGCGGGCGCAGTTCACGATCCGCGCGCCGTCGCGCATCTTGGCGATGGCGCGGGCGTCGATCATGCCCTTGGTCTGCTCGGTCATCGGCGTGTGCAGGGTGACGAAGTCGGCCTTGGCCAGCAACTCGTCGAGTTCGGCCTTGCGCGCGCCCATGGCGGCGGCGCGCTCGGAGGCAAGGAAGGGATCGTAGACCAGCACCCGCATCTTGAGGCCGATGGCGCGGTCGACGACGATGCTGCCGACATTGCCGCAGCCGATCACGCCCAGCGTCTTGCCGTCGAGTTCGACTCCCATGAAGCGGGTCTTTTCCCATTTGCCGGCCTGGGTCGAGGCATTGGCTTGGGGGATTTGCCGCGCCAGCGCCAGCATCAGGGCGATGGCGTGCTCGGCGGTGGTGATGGCGTTGCCGTAGGGGGTGTTCATCACCACCACGCCACGTTGGCTGGCGGCCGGCAGATCGACATTGTCGACGCCGATGCCGGCGCGGCCGACCACGCGCAGCTTGCGGCCGGCGGTCAGCACCTCGGCCGTGACCTTGGTGGCCGAGCGGATGGCGAGGCCGTCATAGTCGCCGACGAACTGCAACAGCGCATCGGCCTTGAGTCCGGGACGGTTGTCGACCGCCACCCCGCGTTCGGCGAAGATCTCGACCGCGCGCGGGCTCAGCTCGTCCGATATCAGGACCCTCGGGCTCATCACGCCGCCTTGGCCAGCCCGGCCTTGACCTCGGCGAACGCCCAATCCAGCCATGGCAGCAGCGCCTCCATGTCGGCGGTCTCGACCGTGGCTCCGCCCCAGATGCGCAGGCCCGGCGGCGCATCGCGATGTGCGCCGATGTCGAAGGCGACGCCTTCTTTCTCCAGCAGCCCGGTCAGGCGCTTGATGGCTTCGGTGCGGGCCTTGTCGTCCAGCCGCAGGAAGGCCAGGTCGACCACCGACAGGCAGATCGAGGTCCAGGAGCGGTATTCCGGCCGCTTGGCCAGGAAAGCGGCCCAATTCGAGCGCGCGACCCAGCGCTCGACCACGGCCAGATTGGCTCGGCTGCGCGCGATCAGCGCCTTGAGGCCGCCGATCGACGCCGCCCAATCCAGCGCATCGAGATAGTCCTCGGCGCACAGCATCGACGGCGTGTTGAGGGTCTCGCCCTTGAACACGCCCTCGATCAGCTTGCCGCCTTGGGTCAGGCGGAAGATCTTGGGCAGCGGCCAGGCCGGCTTGTAGGTTTCGAGCCTATGCACCGCGCGCGGCGACAGCGCCAGCATGCCATGCGCCGCCTCGCCGCCCAGCGCCTTCTGCCAGGACCAGGTGACGACGTCGAGCTTGTCCCAGGGCAGGTCCATGGCGAAGGCCGCCGATGTGGCGTCGCAGATCGTCAATCCCTCGCGATCCCCGCGAATCCAATCGCCGTCGGGGACGCAGACTCCCGAGGTGGTGCCGTTCCAGGTGAACACCGCGTCGCGGTCGGCTCCGACCTTGGACAGATCGGGAAGCTCGCCATAGGGCGCCTCGATCAGCCGAACGTCGGCCAGCTTGAGCTGCTTGACGATGTCCGACGCCCAGCCGGCGCCGAAGCTTTCCCAGGCCAGCACGTCGACGCCGCGCGCGCCCAGCAGCGACCACAGCGCCATCTCGACCGCGCCGGTGTCCGAAGCCGGGACGATCGCCAGGCGGTAATCGGCCGGCATGCCCAACAGCGCGCGGCTTTTGTCGATCGCCGCCTGCAGACGCGCCTTGGGCAGGGCGGCGCGATGCGAACGGCCCAGCATCGCGCCCTTGAGCGCGTCGAGCGACCAGCCCGGGCGCTTGGCGCAGGGACCGGACGAGAACTGGGGCATGCGGGGCCGGGCGGTCGGTTTCATGGCCTTTCATCCTTGCGGGCGTCGAAGGACGCGCGATACTAGGGAGCGAAATCCCAAAGTCAACGCGCGCCATGGTCGCGCGGGAGAACCGTCTTGATACCCTGCCAACGCGCCAATTTCGACATCCCGGCCGACGTCGCCTACCTCAACTGCGCCTATATGGGGCCGCTCTCGCACCGCGTCGTCGCGGCCGGGATCGAGGGCGCCAAGCGCAAGGCACGGCCTTGGAACCTGCCGCCCAGGGCCTTCTTCGACGAAAGCGAGCGGGCGCGCGGCCTGTTCGCGCGGTTGATCGGATCGAGCGCGGACGACGTCGCCATCGTCCCTTCGGCCTCCTATGGCTTGGCGGTGGCGGCGCGGAACCTGCCCTTGGCTCGCGGCCAGACGGTGGTGGTGCCGGCCGAGCAGTTTCCCTCGAACCTTTACGTCTGGCGGGAATCGGCCAAGGCGGCGGACGCCTCGATCGTCACCGTGGCGGCCCCTGGCGACGGCGATTGGACGGCCGCGATCCTGCAATCGCTCGACACCCGGACCGGCGTGGTGGCGCTGCCGCATTGCCGCTGGACCGACGGCGCGCTGCTCGATCTGGCGGCGATCGGCCGGCGCTGCCGGCAGATCGGCGCGGCACTGGCGATCGACGCCACCCAATCCCTCGGCGCGCTGCCGCTCGACCTGGCGGCGGTCGATCCCGATTTCCTGGTCACCGCCGGCTACAAATGGCTGCTCGGACCCTACAGCCTGAGCTTTCTTTACGCCGCGCCGCGCCGACAGGCCGGAAAGCCGCTCGAGTACAATTGGATCAATCGCCAGCGTAGCGAGGATTTCGCGCGTCTGGTCGATTACCGCGACGAATATCAGGCCGGCGCGCGGCGCTACGACATGGGCGAGCGCTCTAATTTCGCGGCGATGCCGGCGGCCATCGCCGCGCTGGAACAGTTGCTGGAATGGGAGGTGCCGCGAATCCAGGCGACGCTGGCGGCGTTCAATCGCGCCATTGCCGAACGCGCCCGCGGCATCGGCCTGCAGGTTCCACCCGAGCATCTGCGTGCCGGACATTTCCTCGGCCTCGGTTTTCCCAAGGGCCCGCCCGAGGGCCTGGTCGAACGCCTGGCCGAACGCCAGGTTTTTGTGTCCTTGCGCGGCGCGTCGCTGCGGGTGACGCCGCATCTCTACAACACGCCCGAGGATGTCGATCGGCTGTTCGCGGCGCTGGCGTCGTGAGCATCGACCTCGACCGCGCCCGTGCCGAGACCCCCGGCTGCGGGCGCGTGGCGCATTTCAACAATGCCGGTGCCGCTCTGATGCCGCGTCCGGTGCTGGATGCGGTCGCCGACCATCTGCGGCGCGAGGCCGAAATCGGCGGCTACGAGGCGGCGGAAGAGGCCGAGCCGCGATTGGAGGCGATGTACGATTCGCTGGCGCGGCTGCTGAACTGCGGGCGCGACGAGATCGCCTTCGTCGAGAACGCCACCCGCGCCTGGGACATGGCGTTCTACAGTTTCCGTTTCGCGCCGGGCGATCGCATCCTGACCGGCGTCGCCGAATATGCCTCCAACGCCATCGCCATGCTGCACGTGGCGGCGCGCAGCGGTGCCCGGATCGAAGTCGTGCCCGACGACGCGCATGGCCAGATCGACACGGCGGCGCTCGGCCGCACGATCGATAGCCGGGTCAAGCTGATCGCCTTGACCCACATTCCGACCAATGGCGGGCTGATCAATCCGGCGGCCGAGGTCGGACGCCAGGCGCGGGCGGCGGGCATTCCTTTTCTGCTCGATGCCTGCCAGTCGGTCGGGCAGATGCCGATCGACGTGCGGGCGATCGGCTGCGACATGCTCTCGGCCACCGGCCGCAAGTTCCTGCGCGGACCGCGCGGCACCGGCTTTCTCTACGTGCGGCGCGAACTCTGCCGGCGGCTGGAGCCAGTCTTTCTCGACCTCCACGCCGCAAGCTGGACCGCGCCCGAGCGTTTCGCGGTGCGCGAGGATGCGCGGCGATTCGAGAACTGGGAGTCCTATGTCGCCGGCCGGCTGGGCCTGGGGGCCGCGGTCGACTATGCGCTCGGCTGGGGGCTGGAGGCGATCGGGCAGAGAGTGGTGGCGCTGGCGGAGACTTTGCGGACTCGGCTGGCGGCACTGCCCGGCGTCGTCGTTCGCGACAAAGGGCAGAAGCGTTCGGGCATCGTCACCTTCACCGTCGCCGGCCACGAGCCGGCCGCGGTCAAGGCCGCTTTACACGTCCGCGGAATCAACGTCAGCACTTCGAGCGCCGCCTCGACCCGCTACGACATGGACGCCCGCGGCCTTGCCGGCCTAGTCCGGGCCTCGGCCCACTACTACAACACCGAGGCCGAGATCGATCGGCTGGTCGCGGAAATCGCGGCGCTGGTCATACCCTCATAGCCGCGCGACAAGCGCGCGGGCGACCTCGTCGGTCGAGGCGCCGCCGCCGAGGTCGCGGGTCACGGTCTTGCCCTCGGCCACCAGGCTTTCGATCGCGCCGACGATGCGATCATGCGCCGGGCGATGGCCGAGATGGTCCAGCATCATCGCCCCCGACCAGATCTGGCCGATCGGGTTGGCGATGCCCTTGCCGGCGATGTCTGGGGCCGAGCCGTGCACCGGCTCGAACATCGACGGAAACTCCTTCTCGGGGTTGATGTTGCCGCCCGGCGCCATGCCGATCGAGCCCGCCACCGCCGGCGCCAAATCGGACAGGATGTCGCCGAACAGGTTCGAGCCGACGACGACGTCGAACCAGTCGGGGTGCTGGACGAAATGCGCCGCCAGGATGTCGATGTGGTACTGCGCGGTGCGGATCTCGGGATAGGCCTTGGCCATGGCGGCGAAGCGCTCGTCCCAATAGGGCATCGAGATCGAGATGCCGTTCGACTTGGTGGCCGAGGTGACGTGCTTGCGCTTGCGGCCGCGCGCCAGTTCGAAGGCGTAGCGCATGATGCGGTCGCAGCCCTTGCGGGTGAAGATCGCCTGCTGCACCGCCATCTCGTCGGCCGTGTCGCGGTTGAAGCGGCCGCCGATCTCGGAGTATTCGCCCTCGTTGTTCTCGCGCACGATCACCAGGTCGATCTCGGCCGGCTTGCGTCCGGCCAAGGGCGAGCGCATGCCTTCGAGCATGCGCACCGGCCGCAGGTTGACGTACTGGCGGAAGCCGCGGCGGATCGGGATCAGCAGCCCCCACAGCGAGGTGTGGTCCGACACGCCGGGATAGCCGACCGCGCCGAGGTAGATGGCATCGAACTTGGCCAGCTGCACGATGCCGTCGGCCGGCATCATCGCGCCCTGCTTGGCGAAGCGCTCGCAGGACCAGTCGAACGTCGTCCATTCGAACTCGACGCCGGCGCCGCGGCCGGCGGCCTCCAGCACCTTCATCCCGGCCGGCACCACTTCCTTGCCGATGCCGTCGCCGGGGATGACCGCGATGCGCCGCTTCATGGCGTTGCCGCCCGCGGCTTGTGGGTGCCGAGATCGAGCTCGAAATACTGCGCGCCGGCGATCGGATTGAAGGTATAGGGGGCGATGTTGACGAAGCCGAGCGAGCGATACAGCGGGATGGCGCGGGTCATGGTCTCGAGCGTATCCAGCCGCATCACCCGATAGCCCAGCGCCACGGCTTCGACGATCAGCGCCTCGGCCAGATTGCGGCCGAGCTTGAGGCCGCGCGCCGCGGGCCTGACGTAAAGCCGCTTCATCTCGGCGATGCCGTCGCCCAACGACCACAGTCCGACCGCGCCCATGGGCTTGCCGTCGACCTTGGCCAGCAGGAGCGCGCCGTCGGGCGCGCCGTAGGCGCCGGGAAACTCGGCCATCTCGCGATCGAAATTCTGGAAGCAGAGCGAGAAGGCGAGCGAGGCGGCGTATTCCTGGAACAGCGCCTTGCAGGCGGCGACATCCTCGGGCGTGCGCGCCCGGGCAATGGCGACCGCGGACATGCTCAGCGCGCCGCCCGGTCGATGGCGCCGGCGATGTCGTCGACCACGCGCCTGACCAGCGCCGGATCCTCGCCCTCGGCCATGACGCGGATCAGCGGCTCGGTGCCGGATTTGCGGATCAGCACCCGGCCGGCGGCGCCCAGCTTGGCCTCGGCCGCGGCGATCGCCGCCTTGACCGGCGCGCTGTCCAGCGGCTTCGAGCCCTGGTCGAAGCGGACATTGACCAAGAGCTGGGGCAGGGGCTCGAACACGCGGCCGAATTCCGACAGCGGCCTGCCGACCTCGACCGCCGCCGCCAGCACCTGCAGCGCCGCGATCAGCCCGTCGCCGGTGGTGACGTAGTCGGTCAGCACCATGTGGCCCGACTGCTCGCCGCCGACATTGCAGCCGTCGGCGCGCATCGCCTCGACCACGTAGCGGTCGCCGACCTGGGTGCGGATCAGGGCGAGGTCGCGCTCCCGCAGCCAGCGCTCGAGGCCGAGATTGGACATCACCGTCGCCACCACCGCCCCGCCCTTGAGCCGGCCGCGGCGCTGCCAGTCGCCGGCGATCAGCGCCATCACCTGGTCGCCGTCGACCGTGGCGCCCTTGTCGTCGACCAGGATCATGCGGTCGGCGTCGCCGTCGAGCGCGATGCCGAGGTCGCAGCCCTTGGCCTTGACCTCGGCCGCCAGGGTCGCGACATGGGTCGAGCCGCAATCCTGGTTGATGTTGAAGCCGTCGGGCGCGACGCCGATCGGGACGATGCGCGCGCCCAGTTCCCACAGCACGGTCGGCGCGACCCGGTAGGCGGCGCCATGGGCGCAGTCGATCGCGATCTTGAGTCCGGCGAGGCCGCGGCCCTCGGGGAAGGTGCGCTTGGCGAACTCGATGTAGCGGCCCGAGGCGTCGTCGAGGCGCTGCGCCCGGCCAAGGCCCTCGGGCGGGGCCAGGCCGGCCTCGGCGTCGCCGTCGATCATGGCCTCGACCTCGGCCTCGATCGCGTCCGACAGCTTGAAGCCGTCGGGCCCGAACAGCTTGATGCCGTTGTCGGCATAGGGGTTGTGCGAGGCCGAGATCATCACCCCGAGATCGGCGCGCAGCGAGCGGGTCAGCATCGCCACCGCCGGCGTCGGCAGGGGCCCGAGCAGGGTCACGTCCATGCCGACGGCGATGAAGCCGGCGGTCAGCGCCGGCTCGAACATGTAGCCCGACAGCCGCGTGTCCTTGCCGATGACGACGCGATGGCGATGCGCGCCGCGGGTGAACCGGCGTCCGGCCGCCATGCCGACGCGCAGCGCCGTGGCCGCGGTCATCGGCGCGCGGTTGGACTGGCCGCGGATGCCGTCGGTGCCGAAATATTTGCGCGTCATGCCGTGGACGGCCCCCGGCGGCGGCCCGCCCTCAGGCTCCGGGCTGCGGCTCGGGGGCAAGCCCGCCCGGCGCCTCGCCGCCCTTGCCCTGGGTCGGCGGCACCGCCGAGCGTCCGCCCGAGCGCGGCGGGCTGGAAGCGTCGCCGCCGCGCTTGAGGGTCTCGCCGCGCGCCACGATCGCCACTTCCTCGCCGTTGAGAGTCTCGTATTCGAGCAGCGCCCCGGCGACGTCGTCGAGCGCCTTGCGGCCCTCGCTCAGCACCTTCCGCGCATCGGTCTCGGCGGTGTCGATCAGGCGCCGGATCTCCTCGTCGATCAGCTTGGCGGTGGCGTCGGCCACGTTCTTGCGCTGGGTCACCGAGTGGCCGAGGAAGACCTCTTCCTCGTTCTCGGCGTAGCGCAGCCGGCCGAGCTTCTCCGACATGCCCCATTCGGTCACCATGCGCCGCGCCAGGTTGGTGGCCTGGCGGATGTCGTCGGCGGCGCCGGTGGTGACGTTGTCGACGCCGAACACCAGCTCCTCGGCGATGCGTCCGCCGAACATCATCGCCAGCTTGGATTCGAGGAAGCGCTTGGAGTGCGAGTAGCGGTCCTTCTCGGGCAGCGCCATGGTCACGCCCAGCGCCCGGCCGCGCGGGATGATGGTGACCTTGTGCAGCGGATCGCTGCCCGGCATGCGCAGCGAGACCAAGGCGTGCCCGGCCTCGTGGTAGGCGGTCAGGCGCTTCTCCTCCTCGGTCATCACCATCGAGCGGCGCTCGGTGCCCATCATCACCTTGTCCTTGGCCTCCTCGAACTCGGTCATGGTGACGACGCGGCGGTTGCGGCGCGCGGCCAAGAGCGCCGCCTCGTTGACCAGGTTGGCGAGATCGGCGCCGGAGAAACCCGGCGTGCCGCGGGCGATGGTGCGGGCATCGACGTCGGGGCCGAGCGGCACCTTCTTCATGTGCACCTTGAGGATCTTCTCGCGCCCGGCGACGTCGGGGTTGGGCACGGTGATCTGGCGGTCGAAGCGGCCGGGCCGCAGCAGCGCCGGATCGAGCACGTCGGGCCGGTTGGTGGCGGCGATCAGGATGACGCCGTCGTTGGGCTCGAAACCGTCCATCTCGACCAGCAGCTGGTTGAGGGTCTGCTCGCGCTCGTCGTTGCCGCCGCCGAGCCCGGCGCCGCGGTGGCGGCCGACGGCGTCGATCTCGTCGATGAAGACGATGCAAGGCGCGTTCTTCTTGCCCTGCTCGAACATGTCGCGGACGCGGCTGGCGCCGACGCCGACGAACATTTCGACGAAGTCCGAGCCCGAGATGGTGAAGAACGGCACGTTGGCCTCGCCGGCGATGGCGCGGGCCAGCAGCGTCTTGCCGGTGCCGGGCGGGCCGACCAGCAGCACGCCCTTGGGGATGCGGCCGCCCAGTTTCTGGAACTTCTGCGGGTCCTTGAGGAACTCGACCACTTCCTCCAGTTCCTCCTTGGCCTCGTCGATGCCGGCGACGTCCTCGAAGGTGACGCGGCCTTGGCGCTCGGTCAGCAGTCGCGCCCGGCTTTTGCCGAAGCCCATCGCCTTGCCGCCGCCCGACTGCATCTGGCGCATGAAGAAGATCCAGACGCCGATCAACAGCAGCATCGGGAACCAGGAGACGAAGATCGAGAACAGCGGCGAGGGTTCCTCGTTGGGGGCGGCGGCGACGCGCACGCCGCGCTCGGTCAGCCGCCCGATCAGGCCGGGGTCCTCGGGCATGAAGGTGGTGAAGCCGCGGCCGTCCGAGAAATGGCCGAGGATGGTGCGGTTCTGGATGGTGACGTTGGCGACCTGGCCGTTCTCGACCTCGTGCAGGAAGTCGGAATAGGCCAGCGTGGCGCCGGGCCCGCGCACCGCCGAGCTTTGGAACAGGTTGAACAGCCCGACCACCAACAGGCCGATGATTACCCACAAGGCCAGGTTCTTGCTGAAATTGTTCACCGCGCGCGGCTCCCAGGCTGCCGAAGGGGGATTGGGGAAGGCTGTCTATAGATAATAGCACGGAAGGGCAATGCAATGGGCGGGGGCGGCTCGGCGCGGGAGGAACCTGCGCCGAGCATCAAAAGTCAGGCGCGGGAGGAACCTGCGCCGAGCGTCAAAAGTCAGGCGCGGGCGGGAGCCGAGGGGAGCGAGCCGAAACGGGCCGGGGCCAGTAGCAGCCAGCGCGGAACGGCGCGGAGCGGGGCCGGCTAGGGGCACCAAAAGCGCGGAGCGGAGCCTACTCGGCGCGGAACCGAGCCGCAAATCGGCGCAAATACGCGCAAATGGACAGATTTTAACTGCCCATGTCTTTGATTGTATTGGGCAATCCAGGTATGTCGGGGGCAAGGGCCGAAATCGGCCGTTAACCTATGGCTTAATATCAGTCCGCGTTGACCGGTCACGGTCAACGCGCCCTCAGGCGCCGGGCGGGCGCCCCCAGGCAATGGCGGCAATGGCGACAAAGACGTCGAACGCATGCCAGTCGGCATCGAGACCGACGCCCCGAGCCCGATGGTCTACGGTCGTTTCGGGCTTGACGGGCGGACCATTCCTCCGCCCCGGGGCGCCGTTGGGGATATAGGCGCTTCGGCAACCGCGAGCAACCTTGCCCGCATCGGCGAAGCCTCGACGACCGGCTGGGAAAACCTGCTAGAATCACCATCCAAATCCGTGGCGCGAGGCCGAGATGAAGACCCAGGACGTGGTGCGCATCCTCAAGCGACACGAGGCCGAAATCAGGGCGCGCGGCGTCAGGCATGTCGCGATCTTCGGCTCGACCGCGCGCGGCGCGGCGCGGGCGGACAGCGACATCGATCTGCTGGTCAGCGTTCCGCCGGAGCGGAAGTTCTCGTTGATCGACCAGGCGAGCCTGAAGGAACTGGTCGCCGATTTCATCGGCCGCGAGGTCGACCTGCTGATCGAGGAGGATTTGCGGCCCCGGCTGCGCGCGGCGGTCGAACGCGACCGGGTCGAGGTTTTTTGATGGATCGGGCGCGCATCGCCGATCGGCTGGCCCATATTCTCGAATCGATCGCGCATCTGGAGCGCGTCGCGACCGGGCGGCGGATGCAGGACCTCGATACAGACGCCGATTTCGACGCCATGGTCGAGCGCTACATCGAACGCATATCCGAGGCCTCGCGCCATGTGCCGGACACCTTGAAGGCGGGGCATCCCGAGATCGATTGGCGCGGCATCGCCGCCGTCGGCAACGTGCTCCGGCACGCCTACGACCGCATCGAAGCCAAGCGCGTCTGGCAGATGGTGACGGTCGATCTGCCGCCGTTGAAAATGGCGATTTCGGCCATGCGCAAGACCCTGCGCGAGGACAAGAGCGGCTGACCGGGGCGCGGCGGCGCCGCGAAGACGACGCTATCCGTCGAGACGATTCACTTGTCCATCAGCGGACCGCGCCTCGGCTCCCGCTCCGGAGCGCGATTCACGGCCGGAACGAAACGCTTGCGCGATTCCATCCGGGCCGAACGCACCCCGGGGCCAAAACCCTCGGATCGGTCGGTCGGGACAATATAGGAACCTGCGGATGGAATGTCAATCCCGGTTTGTTCTGTTCGGCTTTGCGAGGGGGGGGGCTCTTGCTGACTCTTCCGGCGGGTTCGGTCGTATATGAGCGCCATGAGGGCCAAGGGCCATCATGGCGCTCATGGCGTTGGCGGAACGAATTCGGCGCCATGGCGGGCACACCGCGCCTTGCGCGGCGTGCTGCCGCCATATCCATAGCCCCGGCGGGTTCGGTCGTAGTAGGCTTCGGCCTCGATGCCTACATGGCGAACCCGTGTTCCATAGCCCCGGCGGGTTCGGTCGTAGTAGGCTGATTCCGCGCCTGTCCCGATCCGTCCCGATGTTCCATAGCCCCGGCGGGTTCGGTCGTAGTACGCTGAACCGCAGGTCTCGACGCCGATCAACGCCGTTCCATAGCCCCGGCGGGTTCGGTCGTAGTAGGCTTTCGCGCGCTGTCGACCGGGGATTTCCCCTGTTCCATAGCCCCGGCGGGTTCGGTCGTAGTAGGCTACCGCGCCGACGGCGAAATCATGCGTCACGGTTCCATAGCCCCGGCGGGTTCGGTCGTAGTAGGCTTGTTGGCGGGCGCTGGCGTGCTGCTTTTCGTGTTCCATAGCCCCGGCGGGTTCGGTCGTAGTAGGCTTGGCGACGTCGGCGCCCGGATCGGAGGCATGTTCCATAGCCCCGGCGGGTTCGGTCGTAGTAGGCTGCCGGCGGAGACACCAAGCCGCCGCTCAAGGTTCCATAGCCCCGGCGGGTTCGGTCGTAGTAGGCTGAAATAGAGCAATGCAGTGCCCGCGACAAGGTTCCATAGCCCCGGCGGGTTCGGTCGTAGTAGGCTGGCGCCGCGCGTGACTTGCATCAGGCCACGGTTCCATAGCCCCGGCGGGTTCGGTCGTAGTAGGCTCGCGCCCGCCGTGTCGTAACGGGCGACCGGGTTCCATAGCCCCGGCGGGTTCGGTCGTAGTAGGCTCACTCCGGAAGCCGCGCGCGACCGGTTGCAGTTCCATAGCCCCGGCGGGTTCGGTCGTAGTAGGCTACCTTCCGCTGCAGGCCAGTGTTCGGGTAAGTTCCATAGCCCCGGCGGGTTCGGTCGTAGTAGGCTACGGCTGGCAAGCCGGCCGCGACGCCCTGGGTTCCATAGCCCCGGCGGGTTCGGTCGTAGTAGGCTTCCCGAGCACGTCAAGCGGCACGAGGCGAAGTTCCATAGCCCCGGCGG
>VGDZ01000059.1 GCA_016869515.1 Alphaproteobacteria bacterium
TCGAACGCCTGCCCACGCCCGCAGACCGCGCCCGCTTCCTCGGCAGCGATCCGCTGGCCGAGGCGCCGAACGAGGCGCCGCGCGGGACTTCAACGCCGGGCGAGGACATGGTCTACCCCGGCGGCAGGAGAGCGGCGCCGGCCGCCAACTCCGCCACCCGCCCGGGCGAGATCAGACTCGCCAGCAGCGATCCCAACGACTGGGGCGGAATCGAACGCGACGACGACGGCGATGCCCCCGGCCTGCTGGGCGATCCGCCAACCCAAGAGGCCGCGCCCACCAACCCGCTGCTCGAACGCTTGCACCGGCTCCGCGCCGAGGACCGTGCCGAAGCCCGCATCCCGCGCGAATGGCCCGATCCGTTGCCCGACCCGTTGCCCTACGAGATCGATCCCCAGCACCCCCCGCGCATCCCCAGACCGAAGCCGGTCGTGGATGAGCCCAAAGCCGCCGCGGCCGCCCCGGTCGCCAAGCCCAAGCCGACCCCGATCCCCGACAAGCGGGGCGATTACGAGCGCTCGGGCGGAATCGATCCGGACCTGATCCCGGAAGGATTGGAACCGCCGCAGCTGCAAAAAAAGGTCATGGTCTATCTGCGCGACCGCCCGACGGACAAGAATCCCAACCCGCCGACGCGCTATGCCTGGGTCGATCCGGTCGAACTGGGCGACATCACCGTGCCGGTGATCGGCGCGACCATTCGATCGCCGGAGGAATTGTCCGGCGGCGGCGACATGCTGGCCTCGCGCCAGAGCGGCACCCGCCTGCATCTCGGCACCGATGTCGAGGCCAAGCCCGGCTCCGAAGTCGTCGCCCCGAAATCCGGCAAAGCCAAAATCGTCGCCTTCGATCCGTACCCGGACAAAAATAGTCCGCATCACCAAAAGTTCACCGGCTTGGAACTGCACTATGAGGACGGAACCAAGATCAAGCTCATCTATGTCAAGTTCGACCCTTCGGCCGACGGACCGAAGATCGAGTTCGGCAAGACGGTCGAACTCAAGGCCGGGGAGACCCGGTTGGGCTCGGCCCAGAACGTCGCCGCCACCCACTCCAAGCCCGGCGCGTCGGTGACCAACCATGTCCATGTCGAAATTCTGCAGAATATCGCTAAGGACACCTGGGGCCACCGCGACTCGACCGCGATTCTCTTTCCCAAAGCCCAGCTCGGCCGCGTCGGCCATGGGCTGTTCGACTAAAATCGTTCCGTTCCGTCTTGAGTCCTCCGGCTCAAGACGGAACCTCGGTTGGTCCAAGACCATCGCCCTCTTGTGGCGTTCAGTCGACCGTCGTCACGAGAAACAGCGACTCGTCTGGAATGACTTGCCACCGGCCGGGCTTCGGTTCCAAAACATAGGAACGCCAAATCAGTTGATCGGGACATGGTCGCCGATATTCAAAGCAGGCGCGCTCGAGCACTTCGATGATCTTTGAGCCGCGAGGGGGGTATTCTCGCTCACTCGAGGGCGGGTAGTACCCGATTGCGTCATGACTAGGATGATCCCGCACGAACAGGATCTTGTACTCGATGCGGTGCTTTTGCGACTGCATCGATCCATCTCCGACCGCATAGTCACCCAAAGCCACTCGGCAAAACGAATAGTCGTGCAGCCCGCCGCAAGCGAAATACGATTCCACCGCGCATTCGGGGCGGGTGGCGGTGCCGACGCATCTGCGATCGACCTTGCGGTGGATCGGCGACACCACCTTTAGCGGCACTTCGGGATAGAGATGATCGACCACGGTCTTGCGGCCGTCGCCGCTGCCCCAATCGACGATCTTCCAGCCGTCCTCGGTCTGCCGGGTGACGTAGACCACCGCACGCCGCCAGCGCGGATGGCATTGCGGCAACTCCTTGTCGCAGCTGCGACGCAGCACTTCGATCGCCATGTCGCCCGGCTGGCGCGACGGAGAGTATGTGGGCGTGTATCCGGCATCGATCCGCCTAGCCTCGATGAAGCGGTATTCGTCGCGCGTCGCGCCAAGCCCGAAATGAAGTTCATAGAAAAACACCGGCACATGGGGTCTTGATTGCGTCGGCCAGGGATGGATGGCGGGATCGACCACGCGTTTGCACAGCTCGAAATCCTCCCGCGTGCGGCAGGCGATGAAGGTCTCGACCGCGCAGAGGGGGGTGACGGGGCGGCCGATGCAGTCGCTGGTGGTGGTGGCGGGATCGCGGGTGATGACGCGATAGGTCCCCTCGGCATCGGGCGCCGGCAACAGCCCCTCGCGCTCCCAGGCGCGCGCCGGACTCGCGGCCAGCATCGCCACTGCGAACACGACCAGCGCAGCCATTGCGACGATCGCCGGCGCCACGGCGCGGAATCGCAGCGCCAGATACGCTGTAGTTGCTCTCACGGCCATGCCGGCCGTGCGGAATCCGGCAATTCCCCGTCGCTCGCCTTCGCATCCCGTTCGCCCAGGCCCCGCCATCGCCCCCGGCTCCTGGTTGTATCGCCTCGGGCATGATCGATCGGTCTCGAGTTTGAGATCGATCGTCGATCATGCCCTCGTATCCCGCTCTGGAGTGCGATTCACGACCGGAATGGATCGCTGGTGCGATTCCATTCCGGTCGATCGCACTCTAGTTGAGTCTCTCCCCGCACTCTGTCCCGGTCAAGCAGTCGATCGATACGAGCGCCAAGCGCGCCAAAGTCAAAAGCCTGGCCGCGGCCGAGCCGGTGCGGGTGGGACGCCATTAGGGCATGATCGACCTGTCTTGAACCAAGCGGTTCAAGACGGATCGCGGTCTAATCCTTCTCGCCGGCTTCGTAGAGCGTCTCGCGGCCGAGGCGGTCGAGGCAGAGTTCCGCCGTCCACGGCAGCATCAGCGCGCCGCAGCGCGAGTCGCGGTAGAGCCGTTCCAGCGGCAGCGATTTCAGCATCGACTGCCCGCCGCAGGTGCGGATCGCCAACTGGCACAGCCGGTTGGCGTTCTCCATGATGGTGTACTGCGCCGCCAGCGCCCGCAGCCTTTCCGGCTTGGCCGGATCGACCCGCGCATCCGCGATCGCGCGATGGAACAGGGCGCGGGTCTGCTCCAGCGCGACGTACATCTCGGCCACCGCGAGCTGCTTGGTCGGATACATCCGCCGCTTGACCTTGACCCCCGGCCACTCGCCGCGCAGGTATTTGAGGGTGAAGTCGTAGGCCGCCTCGGCGATGCCCATATAGGTCGGCGCCAGGGTCATGAACATGTGCGGCCAGGCGCCGGCCGCCTTGTGATAGACCCCGCGCGGCAGCAATTCGGCCTCGTCGGGCACCAACACCTCGCGCATCACCAGATCGCGCGACACCGTGCCGCGCATGCCCAGCGGGTCCCATTCCCCCACCACCTCGAAGCCGGGCGCGTCCGCCGGCACGGCGAGATAAAGCGTGTCGCGCTGCGAGGCCTCGGGCTTGTCCTCGGTGCAAAGCACGCCGTAATACTGCGCCGCCCCCGCCAGCGAGGCGAAGATCTTGCGGCCGGTGATCCGCCAGCCGCCCGCCACCTTCGTCGCCAGCGTGCCGAACGGCGCCTTGCCGGCGGCGGCGGCGCTGCCCTCGCTGAAGGGCTGGGCGTAGATCGCGCCCTGATCGAGCACGCGGCGGAAATGGACGCGGCGGCGCATCGCATGCTGGGCGCGCTCGGCCTCGGTCATCGGCAGATCGTCGGCCAGCATGCCCGACCACATCATGGCGCAGGAATGCATGTTGAAGGTCAGCGCGGTGGCGCCGCAATGCCGGCCGATCGCCGCCGCCACCAGGCAATAGGTCTGAAAATCCGCGCCCAGCCCGCCTTCCTCGGCCGGGATGCACAGCGCCAACAGCCCGGCCGCGCGCAGATCGGCGTAGTTCTCGTGCGGGAAGCTGGCCTCGCGGTCGTAGCGCTCGGCGCGCGCGGCGAACTTCTCGCGGCCGAGGCTATCGGCAAGTTCGATCAGCTCGCGCTGGCGTGGGCTGAGTGCGAAATCCATGGCCGTGTCGCCTAGCTTGCGTCCAGCGCCTCGGCCAGCGCCGACCACAGCGCCTCGGTCGGCTCGCAGCCGACCGACAGCCGGACGAAGCCGGGCTCGACCGCGTCGCCCCAGCGCCCGCGGCGCTCGGCCGAGCTTTGCACGCCGCCGAAACTGGTCGCCGGCACCAAGGCCCGGCAGCGGCCGATGAAGCCATCCGCCGCCGCGGCGCTTTCCAGCGTCAGCCCGATCAGGAATCCGCCGGTGGTCATCTGCCGGCCGATCAGCGGCCCCGCCGGATAGCGCAGCGCCTTGACGCGCTTGTGCGCGGCCAGGCGCTGGGCCAGCAGGCTGGCGTTCCCGCACATGCGCTCGAAGCGCAGTTCGAGCGATTGCAGCCCGCGCAGCACCAGGAAGGCCTCCATCGGGCCGATGATCGCGCCCGCCAGCTTGCGCCAATCCGCCATCGCCTCCAACAATTTGGGATCGCGCGTGGCGACGTGCCCGGCCAGCACGTCGCCATGGCCGGCCAGCGCCTTGGTGTCGGACGAGACCACGACATCGGCGCCGAGATCGAGCGGCCGCTGACCCAGGGGCGTCATGGTGGTGTTGTCGACCGCGACCAGCGCGCCCGCCGCCTTGGCCCGCGCCGCGACGCGCGCGATGTCGCAGAGTTCGAGGCCGGGATTGGACGGGGTCTCGATCCACACCAGGCGGTAGCCGCTGGGATCGGCGGTCTCGAACTGGGCGGTCGGAAGCGCGACGGCGCTCACGCCCAGCGGCTTGAGGAAACGATCCGCCAAGGCGCGCACGGTGTAGTAGCCGTCGCTCGGCAGCAGCACGCGGTCGCCGGCCTTGAGCAGGCCATAAAGCACCGCCGACACCGCCGCCATGCCCGAGGGGAAGACCCGGGTCTCGGCGCCTTCCAGCACCGCCAGCGCGGCTTCCAGCGCGCTCCAGGTCGGATTGTGGAAGCGGCCGTATTGGTATTGCGCCTGGGTGTCGCCCGGCAGATGGAACTTGGCGGCGAAGGCCACCGGCGTCGCCACCGGATCGCCCTTGGCGCGGTCGGCGCGCTCGGCATGCAGCGTCCGCAGGACGCGCTCGGATTCCTCGCTCATGCCGGATCGCCGCGCTTGCCCCACAGCCAGGGGCCGTAGTGGAAGGCGAACAGGGCATAGGCCCCGGCCCACAGGATCGCGCCCAGGGACATGATGTCCTCGCCGCGGATGGGCCAGATCGGCGCCAGCACCCGCAAGAGCGCGCCGATCACCACCAGGGCGTAGATCGCCACCGTGTTGCGGTCGGCTTCGAGCCGGCGGCCGCCATGACCCAGGCTGGCGCGGGTCATCACCGCCAGCGTCATGCCGCCGATCGCGCCCGTGGTCAGGGCGTGCAGCGCCGCGGTCGGCGGCATCGTATCGGGCCAGAACACCGACGCCCCCAACGCCACCAGCGCCAGCGGAACGAAGGCATAGCCGAGATGCAGGATCGCGACCAAGGGCTCGGACCAGGCGGCAAGCCCGCGCCAGCCCGAAAGCCGCCAGGCCTGCACCGCGCCGGCCAGCAGCATCGCCAGGCCGGTGACCTCGGATTCCGGCAGCGGCACCCACAGCGCGAAGGCCACGGCCGTGGTCAGGATCGCGGCCAGGTCGCGCTTGGCCGAGCCCACCGGCAGCCTTGTCTCGCCCCGCGCGCGCAGCCAGTTGCCGGTGAAGGCCGGCACGATCCGCCCGCCGATCATGGTGATCAGCAGCGCCACCACGCCCAGCCCGGCCTTGGCCGCGGTGATGGTGGTCTCGAAGGCGTCGGGCAGGAAATGAAAGGCGAGATTGCCCAAGGCGTAGAGGGTCAGCAGCAGGCCGATGACGTAGTTGCGGCGATTGCCGCCGGCCACCAATTCGCGCCAGACGTAAAGCGCCAGGACGGGCAGGAAGGCGGCGTCGATCCAGGAGGCCAGCGCGGGATAGCCTTCGCCCATCGCCATTGCCCAGCGCCCCGCCAGCCACAGCCCGAACAACAGCGCCAAGGGCCAGCCCGCCAAGGGCGGCCGTCCGGTCCAGTTGGGCATGGCGGTGGTGATGAAGCCGGCGATCACGCCCGAGAGAAAGCCGAAGATCATCTCGTGGACGTGCCAGGCCAGCGGATCGAGCGGCCCCGGCAGCGCCGCCGCGCCCTCGATCATCGCCATCCAGGCGACGACGGCGATGGCGGCGAAGGCGGCGGCGCCGAGAAAGAACGGCCGGAAGCCGCGTTCGAACAGCATCATCGGCCGCGTGCTCCTTGCCTGCGCGCCGGTCGCGGCTCAGGCCTTGGCGAAGCCCTTGCCCTCGCGCGCCAGGCGCCGGATCAGCTCGGCCGGCTTCCAATGCTCGCCGAACTTGTCGAAATAGCGGTCGAGCGCCGCCAGCACCTTGGGCAGGCCGACTTCCTCGGCGTATTTCATCGGCCCGCCGCGATAGGCCGGGAAGCCGTAGCCGGTGAGGTAGATGATGTCGATGTCGACCGCGCGCAGGGCGATGCCTTCCTCCAGGATCTTGGCGCCCTCGTTGACCAGCGGATAGATGCAGCGCTCGACGATCTCGTCCGCGCCGATGTCGGTGCGGCGCTTGACGCCGAGCGCGGCCGAATAGGATTCGATCATCGCCGCCACCTCGGGATCGGGCTTTCCGGCGCGATCGCCCTTGTCGTAGCGGTAATAGCCGGCGCCGGTCTTCTGGCCATGGCGGCCCTTTTCGATCAGCTTTTCGAGCAGGCCGGATTCGGACTGGTTGCCGCGGCCCTCGGCGGCGCGGCGCTTGCGGATGCGATAGCCCACGTCCAGCCCGGCCAAATCGGCCATGGCGAACGGACCCATCGCCAGCCCCCAATCCTGCAACGCCTGGTCGACCTGCCAGGGCAGGCAGCCTTCCTCGACCAGCCGGTAGGCCTCGCGCGAATAGCGCGCCAGCATGCGGTTGCCGACGAAGCCGTCGCAATTGCCCACCACCACGCCGACCTTGCGGATCGCCTTGGCGACGTCCATGGCGGTGGCGATGACGTCCTTGGCGGTGGCCTTGCCGCGCACGATCTCCAACAGCCGCATGACGTTGGCCGGGCTGAAGAAGTGCATGCCGATCACCTCGGCCGGGCGCGCGGTGGCGTTGGCGATGGCGTCGATGTCGAGGGTCGAGGTGTTGCTGGCCAGCACCGCGCCCGGCTTCGCCACCTTGTCCAGCTTGGCGAAGACCTCTTTCTTAATGTCCATTTCCTCGAACACCGCCTCGATGACGATGTCGGCCTCGGCCAGGTCCTCGTAGCGCGAGACCGGCTGCAACAGCGCCATGCGCTTGTCCATCTCGGCCTGGGCCAGGCGGCCGCGCTGGACCGAGAAGGCGTAGTTCTTCTCGACCGTCTTGCGGCCGCGCTCCAGCGCCTCGGCGTTGAGTTCCAGCACCTTCACCGGAATGCCGACATTGGCGAAGTTCATGGCGATGCCGCCGCCCATGGTGCCGAAGCCGATCACCGCCGCCGACGCGATCTTGCGCGGCCGGACCTCCTTGCCGACGTCGGGGACCTTGGCGACCTCGCGCTCGCCGAAGAAGGCGTGGATCATGCCGCGCGACTGGGGCGAACGCCGCAGCTCCTCGAACAGCTCGCGCTCCTTCTTCAGGCCCTCGGCGAAGGGCAGGGCGTAGCTGTTGCGCACCGTCGCCAGGATGTTGCGCGGCGCCAGCGTGTTCTTGAACAGCTTGGCGTTGGCCTGGCGGAACTCCTCCAGCGCGGCGTCGTTGGCCGCGACCTCGCCCAGCTTGTCGGCGCGCTCGGACAGCCGGCGCGGCTTGGCGCCCTCGGCGATCAGCCTTTCGGCATAGGCCAGGGCGCCCTTCAGCAGATCGCCCTCGAAGACGTGGTCGACCGCGCCCAGCGCCTGCGCCTTGTCGGCCGGCACCATGTCGCCCGAGACGATCAGCGGCAGCGCCGCCTTGACGCCGATGGCGCGCGGCAGGCGCTGGGTGCCGCCGGCGCCGGGCAAAAGACCCAGCTTGACCTCGGGCAGGCCGACCTGGCTGCCCTTGACCGCGCAGCGGTAATGGCAGGACAGCACGATCTCCATGCCGCCGCCCAGCGCGGTGCCGTGGATGGCGGCGACGGTGGGCTTGGGGCTGTTTTCCAGCAAATCGTTGACCTGGTTGAGGTCGGGCGAGTTGGGATCGCGCGGCATGGCGAATTCGCGGATGTCGGCGCCGGCGATGAAGGTGCGGCCGGCGCCCAGCACGACGATGGCCTTGATGGCGGGATCGGCGACCGCCTTGGCGACGGTGTCGCGGATGCCGCTGCGCACCGCGTTCGACAGCGCGTTCACCGGCGGATTGTCGACCGTCACCACCCCGACCGCGCCGTGCTTGGACAAAGACACCAGATCGCTCATCGCCCGCTCTCCCGGAAAGAAGGCCGTGACCTTAGCATGGGCCGCAGCCAAACCGCATCCGCCCGCGCTATACTGCGACATCGTTTCCGGACGGGTTGCCAAGGGAGATCGGATCGTGGCTCAGTCATCCAAGGTTGCGCTGGTCACCGGCGCCGGCAGCGGCATCGGCCGCGCCGTGGCGGTGGCGCTGGCGAAGGCGGGCTTCGCCGTGGCGCTGGCGGGCAGGCGGGCCGACGCGCTCGAGACCACGCTCAAGACGATTACGGGATCGGGCGGCAAGGCGATCGCGGCGGCGACCGACGTCGGCAAGCCGGATTCGGTGCGGGCGCTGTTCGCCAGGACCAGGCAGGAGCTGGGGCGGCTCGATTTCCTGTTCAACAACGCCGGCACCGGCGCGCCGCCGGTCCCGGTCGAGGACCTCGGCTACGAGCAATGGATGAAGGTGGTCGATGCCAACCTGACCGGCTCGTTCCTCTGCGCCCAGGAGGCGATCAAGCTGATGAAGGCGCAGGACCCGCGCGGCGGCCGCATCGTCAACAACGGCTCGATCTCGGCCCACGCCCCCAGGCCCAACTCCGCGCCCTATACCGCGACCAAGCACGCCATCACCGGCCTGACCAAGTCGCTGGCGCTGGATTGCCGCAAATACGACATCGCCGTGGGCCAGATCGACATCGGCAACGCCGAGACCGAGATGACCCAGCGCATGAAGGCCGGCATCGCCCAGGCCAACGGCACCACCGCGATCGAACCGGTGATGGACGTGCGCCACGTCGCCGAGGCGGTGGTGCACATGGCCGGCCTGCCGCTCGACGCCAACGTGCTGTTCCTGACCGTGATGGCCACCAAAATGCCGTTCGTGGGACGGGGGTAGGGATTCTCAGCCGGAGAGCGTGAGCCCGGCCCGGAGCTAGGAAAACGGGCGCTTTGTCGCTATAAGCCTGCGGGCGAGTGGAGCGGGTTGGAGGAGCGTGAACATGCGTAAGGTGTTGGCGGCGGCCCTGGCGGTCGCGGCGGTGTGGGCGGCCTCGGCGGGCGGGGCCTGGGCCCAGGACAAGCGCCAGTTTTCGATCGGCACCGGCGGCACCGGCGGGGTCTACTACCCGCTCGGCGGCGGCATCGCCAACGCGCTGTCGAAATACGTCCCCGGCTGGCAGGCCACCGCCGAGGTCACCGGCGGCTCGGTCGACAATCTCAAGCTGCTGGGCGCCGGCAAGTCCGAGATCGGCATGACCATGGCCGATGCCGCGCTGGACGCGCGCCGCGGCGAGGACAAGTTCAAGGGCTCGGCCGTGCCGGTGCGCACGCTGATGGTGATGTACCCCAACCGCATGCACGTGGTCACGGTCGAGGGCACCGGCATTGCGACCATGAAGGACCTCAAGGGCAAGCGGGTCTCGACCGGCTCGCCCGGCTCGGCCACCGAGGTGATGGCGTTCCGCGTCATCGAGGCGGCGGGCCTGGACAAGGACAAGGACATGCGGCGCGAACGTCTCGGCGTCGCCGAATCGGTCAACGCCGTCAAGGACAAGAAGATCGACGCCTTCTTCTGGGTCGGCGGCCTGCCGACCGCGGCGGTCACCGACCTGGCCGCCACCCCCGGCACCAAGATCAAGCTGATCGACCATGCCGACCTGGTGCCGGCAATGAACAAGAAATACGGCGAGCTTTACTCGCGCGACGCCATCAAGTCCTCGGTCTACCAGGGCATGGCCGCCGACAACCACCAGGCCAGCGTCTGGAACCTGCTGGTGGCGCACGAGAACATGCCCGAGGAGGTGGCCTACACCATCCTCAAGACCATCTTCGACAAGAAGCCCGAGCTGGTGACGGTGCACAAGGAGGCCGAGAACTTCGACCCCGCCAACCAGACCGGACGCTCCTCGCTGCCCTTCCATCCCGGCGCCATCAAGTTCTTCGCCGAAAAGGGCGTGCGCCTGAACTAGGCCCGCGGCCGTGAGCCAGGACGCCGCGCCGGGGTTGGAAGAATCGGCGCGGCGCAAGGTCGAGGAATATCTCGAAGCCGACGAGGGCGCGGCCCATCGGCACCGCGGCTGGATCCTGGCCGCGGTGACGGCGCTGTTCGTCGGCATGAGCCTGTTCCATCTCTACGCCGCGGTCGACATCGTGCCGACCCAGGTGCTGCGGCCGGTGCACGTCGCCATGGTGCTGGCGATGTGCTTCCTCACCTTCCCGGCGCTGAAGCGCTTCCGCGACCGCATCCGGTGGTGGGATCTCGGGCTGATCGCGCTGGCCTTGGTCGTGATCGTCTACATGATCCAGGGCGGCGACGACTTCACCGACCGCAACACGCTGCCCGACCGGACCGACATCGTGCTGGGCGCGGCGTTCGTCGTGCTGGTGCTGGAGGCGGCGCGGCGCACCTCGGGCTGGATCATGCCGGCGGTGTGCCTGATGTTCATCGCCTATGCCATGCTGGGGCCGCATCTGCCGCCGCCCTGGACCCATCGCGGCTACGACGCGGCGCGGCTGGTGGGCCATCTCTACATGACATTGGAGGGGATATTCGGGGTCGCGGTCGACGTCTCCTCCTCGCTGATCGTCTTGTTCACCATCTACGGCGCCTTCCTGCAGCAGTCCGGCGCCGGCAAGTTCTTCATCGACTTCTCCTTCGCCGCCACCGGCGGCAAGCGCGCCTCGGCCGGGCGCACGGTGGTGCTGTCCTCGTTCCTGCTGGGCGGGCCGTCGGGCTCGGGCGTGGCGACCACGGTGACGCTGGGCTCGGTGGCCTATCCGATGCTGAAGCGGGCCGGCTTCTCGCCCGATGCCGCCGGCGGGCTGCTGGCGGCCGGCGGGCTGGGCGCGATCCTGTCGCCGCCGGTGCTGGGCGCCGCCGCCTTCCTGATCGCCGAGTTCCTCAAGATCAGCTACCTCGACGTCATCCGCATGGCGACGGTGCCGACCTGCCTTTACTACCTCTCGATCCTGGTGATGGTGGAACTGGACTCGGCCAAGGCCGGCGGCGGCTCGGTCGACGGCCCGGCGCTCAAGCTGTGGGACGTCACCCGCGAGTACTGGTTCCACTTCTCCTCGCTGGTGGCGATCATCGCCTTCATGCTGCTGGGCTTCTCGCCGGTGCTGTCGGTGTTCTGGGCGACGGTGCTGTGCTTCGCGGTCAGCTTCCTGCATCGCGAGACCCGCATCGGGCCGGCCAAGCTGGTGCGGGCGCTGGCCGACGGCTCCGCGGGCGTGCTCAACGCCGCCGCCACCTGCGCCGCGGCCGGAATCATCGTCGGCGTCGTCACCCTGACCGGGCTCGGCCTCAAGTTCAGCGCCATCGCCATCGCCTATGCCGGCGGCTCGCTCGGCCTGACCGCGCTCTATACCGCGCTGATCGTCTGGATCGTCGGCCTGGCGGTGCCGGTGACGGCTTCCTACATCATCTGCGCGGTGATCGCGGCGCCGGCGCTGATCCAGTTGGGGGTGCCGGACTACGCCGCGCACATGTTCATCTTCTATTACGCCGTGCTGTCCGAGGTCTCGCCGCCGACCGCGCTGTCGCCCTTCGCCGCGGCGGCGATCTGCGGCGGCAATCCCTATGTCACCACGCTGCAGTCGTGGAAATACACCATGCCGGCCTTCGTCGCGCCGTTCGTCTTCGTGCTCGATCCGGCCGGGGTCGGACTGCTGCTGGCGCTGCCCAAGGGCATGGGCTGGGGCGAGGTGGCGTGGATCGGGGCCGTGACCGCGCTGGGCATCGCCTTGCTGGGCGTGGCGTTGCAAGGCCGGCTGTTCGCGCCGCTCGGCCGGGCGGAGCGCGCCGGAACGATCCTCGCGGGGCTGTTGATTTTGTTCCCCGCCATGGTCGATCATTGGCAGTCCCGCCTGAGCGGGGTGGCGCTCGACCACGAGCGCTGGCTCGGCCTCGCCTTGGCGCTGGGACTGATGGCATGGCAATGGACCCGACGAGAAAGGACAACGGCATGACCCGCATATTCCAGACCACCCTGGCGGCGGTTGCGATGCTCGGCCTCGCCGCCTGCCAGCAGGTCTTGACCACCGCCGGCGGCTTCATCTTGGAAGACCGCGCCAGCGAGGACCAGATCAGCGACGCCAAGATCGGCACCGAGATCCTCAAGGTGCTGGCCGACAAGGACAAGATGCTGGTGGTCGACCTGTCCTCGGACGTGTGGGAGCAGCGCGTGCTGCTGACCGGCACCGTCACCAGCCAGGCCCAGAAGCAGGAGATCGAGCGCGCGCTGCGCGCCGACCGCCGCATCCGCGAGTTCTACAACGAGGTGCAGGTGGTCTCGAAGGAGGAACAGGACCGCCGCGCCAAGGACAAGCAGGACCAGGGCCGCAGCGCCGGCCAGGTGCTGGACGACGTCGTGATCGACACCAAGATCAAGGCCAAGCTGGTGACCGAGGGCGCGGTGTCCTCGGTCAACTACCGCTGGCGGGTCCACGCCGGCACGGTGCTGATCCTGGGCGCCGCCCGCACCGAGGCCGAGAACACGCTGGTGATGGACACCATCAAGGGCATCGAGGGCGTCAAGAACGTCAAGACCTACATCCGCGTCCGTCCGGCGCGCTGAGGCCTGTTATCGGATGCTTTTCCGATGCGTTTCGCGGAAGAGCATGAGCGATCCGCTTGGTGGCGTACCGACGATTCCATAGGCCGATTCTATGTCGTGCAAAGAAGCGATCGTCCATGATCGGAAGCAAAATATGGGAGATGGTCGGACGTAAAGACATCGTCGCGATTGGTATCATTGTCTATAGTCTGGCGGCGGCGTTCGCGACTTGGTACTACGTCACCAGCAACGCGTTCTACCCGAAGCCGCCGGGCCGAAGCAGCATAGCCGGACTGCATTACGAGTTTGGCGACGTCGCCGAGGCGATCGCAGAGACTGGGTCGACGAAGCGAAGAGTCGACTATGAAATATTCGATCAATTCGATTCCTACGCCACGCACATGCCGCTGATACCGCTGTTCCTCTCATTGTTCGTCGATCCGGACCGCGGGTTGCTTCCGGTCTTCCTGTGCAAGGCATTGTTGGCCGCGGCGTTTCTTATAGCGATCGTACAGCGAGCCATGCCGCGTCGAGACGATTTGGCGTTGGCATTTATCGTGAGCTTGGCGACTCTCGGCCTTTTCCCTAGACATATCTTGATTCTGTTCGACGTGACGTTCGCCGAGGCTTACGTTGTCTTCTTTGTCAGCTTTGCCTTCTCCTTGGTTCTGTTCGGCCCCACGCCGGTGACCGCCGGTCAATCCATACCTATGATCGTCAGCTCTGCAGCGATTTATCTGACGAAAGGCGCAAGCGGAGGATTGGCGTTCCTATTTCCGATCTTTCAGGCTTGGCGGACGCGATCTCCGTGGCTGAAGATATCGGCCATGAGCGGCGTTGCCGTGGCGGTGGTCGGATGGGGTCTGTACAACGTAGTGCATGGCAATGGCTTCCAAATTGGAGCGTCGCACGACACGTTAGCCTTGTACCTTGGCAATAACCCGATGACGGTGGAAATTTATCCGAGCGGGGATACGGATCGCACCTGGACCTTCATTGTCGCCGAAGCCAAGGGCGTGGTGGCCAGGAACGAAATCGAGGCGAAAGAGTATTTTGCGCGCAGGACGGTTTCGTTCTGGACGGAACACAGCGCGGCGGCAATTCGGCTGTTCGTAGACAAGGCGTTCGTCATGTTTTTCGAGGTACGCAGGATTCCATTGATCGGCGAATCGTTCGTCTCCGGACCCGGCGATGTGGCCAATATTGCGTACATGGTGGCGTTTCGAATCGTTTTTTGGCTAGCCATCTGGAGGGCGCTGGCCGACTTGCTTGGGTCGCGGGGTTCGAAGCAGCAAAGACACGGAGCCCTGCTCTTCTTGTTCTTCGTGGCCGCCTATTCCGCTCCGTATGTGATTGGCTTCGCACAAACTCGGCATGTGCTTGTCTTGCCGCTGCCGACGCTGTTGTGGTGGACGTGGCGTCTTCGCGAGCAATTCGGCGATATCCAACCCGAGCCGCGGGCCTAGGGCATGATCGATCCGTCTTGAACCAAGTGGTTCAAGACGGATCGTGAATCATGCCCTCGTATCCCGCTCTGGACCGCGATTCACGGTTCATAGGGAATCGCGGCCGTGATTCCCTATGAACCGATCGCGGTCTAGGTGGGGGGAATCGGATCGCGATTGCCAGACGATGTCGCTCGACCGTCCCCGCTTACGATCACCGCTTGAGGTGCCTGCGTGGCAAGTAAAGCCTTGCCGTGATCGACTTGTGGAATCGAGTCGATATCAGGTTTGGTATCCGGAATGGCCGTTTGACGAGCCGGGCTCCCTTGGATGCAGGCGCCAAGTTATCCAGGCCAAAGTTGGAAGCAGCAAGGCGAGTGCGTTGCGGGAAAGTGCGCTCGCAAAAATCAGCGGCGCAGCATAGGAAAGTACCATACCGAGATAGAGGATTGCTGCCGCGGGACGTTTGCGCCGGAAGATGTCGATGGCGGCAATCGTCAGCGCTGCGGCCATCAGAATCCGAAAGCCAAGCATGAAAATGTAATTCAGTATGTCACGGTATCCGGAGACCGGTGCATCGGCCGATCTGGGAACCTTGCCGGGATCGACGAAAATTACCCAGGCCTTGGCCGCCAAGAGTCGGATCGCTTCGGTCGGACGCTCGAACCAGAATTGCATGACTCGTTGCTTGAAGTAGGCGCTCACTTCCGCCTCGCTGTTGATCGACGTATTTTTCGCTTCCTCCACGATCAATGGCCAAGTCTTGCGCACGTCGTCGGGTGGATAGAAGTTGGCAGTCCAGCGATTTGTACCGCTATACACTGCCATCCAGTCGTGCGACGTGCCGATAGTGAAGCCGTTGCCATGATAGGCATTGAAAGCCGCCCACCCCGACGGCAGCAGGGCCGTCGCAGCAACTATTACGGCGACTTGGATACGGTTGCTTCTAACCCGACACGCGAGCCAGATCTGCATCGCCAACGCTATCCACAAAAAGAAAGAATGCAAAAGAAAAAGAGCCGCCGAGCAAATCGAGATTCGAACCATGTCCGATCGGGTGAATGCACCGACAGTATTGGAAGTCAGCGCGATCGACAAACCGTATGCCATGACGAATGGTGCATAGGCTTCGACGAATGTCACGTCGTGCAAAATCACGAAGTGACGGGGGAATACGAACGCAGCGGCAAGGAGAACCAGCAGCGATGTCCCGCTCCTCAACCCGACACCCAGGCGCACCGCAATGGCTTGTAGAACCAGCCCCGTGATGAGATTCTTGACCAAGAACAGGCTGATCAGCGGTAGATCGAGGGCGACGAATAGTGCGAAAAACAGAGGTAGCAACGGCATGTACGTCGCTACCGATTCGAATTGGTCATAGATCTCGTAGTTCCAGACGATGCGCGTGCCGGCGCCAGCCACTATCTGTTCCGCCACGTGAGAAAATCCGAAGTGCAGGCCGCCCAAGGAAGATTGGCCAGGTGAAGGCGCGTACCACTCTCTCACGTAGAGCCACGTCACGAAGCCGCCGAAAACCGAAAGAACGACAATGCCGGTACGCATTTTCAGAGACAATGAGGCCATAGAAATAACCTATCTGAAGCGCCCCGGAATCGCCGGAGGCTGCTTGGTTTGAGTCGCGCCGCCAGTTTTTGCTCGATCATGCCCCATGGCGTGGTGTAACTCGTGGTGGGTGACGACGGTATTCGGCATTGGCCGGATCGATCAGGCCGCCACGGTGGGCAGGCTGACGAGGGGATCATCGCTCACCGGGGCGATGCTTTCCAGGGACATAAATCGTGAGCGCTGGACGGCCCATGCGTCTTTGTGTTCGAGCAGGACGGCGCCGACTAGACCGCGATCGGTTTGCATGGAATCAAAGACGCTATTCCATGCCAACCGCGGATCGCGGTTCGGAGCGCGGCTCAGGGCCGCTGCAGGCGCGCGCCGTCGACGGTCTCGACGCGGCGGATCATCTCGGCCGGGACCGGCGCCGATTTGCGGCTGGCCTGGTCGGTGTTGACCCAGACGATCTCGCCCGATGCCCGCAGCTCCTCGCGGCCAAGCGGGTGGATCTCGAACAGGAAGCTCATGCTCGAGCGGCCGATCCGCGCCACCCGCACATGCACCTCGATGTCCTCGTCGAACCGGATCGGCGCCTTGTAGTCGACCACCGAGCGCACGGTGTGGAAGTCGGTGCCGGCGGTCTTGACCTGGTTGACGTAGTCCCAGCCGATCCTGCGCATGTATTCGGTGATGGCGGTGTCGAACCAGGTCAGGTAGTGGGCGTTGAAGGCCACGCCCTGGCCGTCGATCTCGGCATAGCGCACGCGGAAGGGGTGGCTGAAGGCGAAATCGGATCGGGCCATCGCCGGCCCTAGCGCGCCCGCAGCGCGAACAGCGCGACCTTGCCCTCGGGATCGAGCCGCGCATCGAGCGCCTCGAACCCGGCCTGGTCGGCCAGGCGCCTGAATTCGGCCGGCAAATAAAGGTAGGTGCTGGCGGCGTGGATGGTCTCGCCGGCGGCGAAGTCGATCGTCCGGTCGGCGACGCCGGCGCGCAAGGCCGCGGTCGCCACCAGATGCGATTCGATGCGGCCCTCGACCGGCTCGTAGAAGGCCAGATGGCGGAAGCGGTCGACCGGAAAGCCGCCGCCGAATTCGCGGTTGATCTGGCGCAGGCGGTTGAGCCCGAAGGCCGCGGCCAGGCCGGCGCCGTCGTTGTGCGCCGCCTCGATCAGCGCCGGATCCTTCTTCAGATCGACCGTGACCAGCACCAGCCCGCCCGGGCCGACCAGCCGGGCGATGCCGCGCAAGGACGCGCGCGCCAGTTCCGGCGGCTGATCGCCGATGGCGCCGCCCAGCATCAGGCCCGAACGCCGCAGCTGCGCGGGCGGCGTCGCCAAGGCGGTCTGCGGATCGAGGCTCTGGGCGCGCACCCGGAGACCGCGACGTTCGGCGCCGAGCCTGGGCGCATCGCGCCGCATGCCGTCGCCGGCCAAGTCGATCAACTCGATCGCCCGCGGCTCCTCCAGACGATCGAGCAGCGGCCGCGCCTGCGAGCCGCGGCCGAAACCGAATTCGATCAGCCCGGCGCGTGGCCCGATCCATTCCCGCAAATCCTCGCTGGCGTCCTGCCACAACGCGGCCTCGGCGCGGGCAAAATAGTATTCGGGCTGCTGGGTCAGGCGGGCGTGCAGCGCCGCGCCCGAGCCGTCCCAGCCCAGGCCTAGCGGCAGGCTCTTGCGTTCCGCACCCAGCGCCGCCAGCAGGGCGTCGTTGCGGCGCTGCAGCCGGCGCGCGGCAAGACGTTCGGCGGCGACGGCGACCGGCGCCGCGGAGACATATCCCGCGCCGCCCGACGCCGCGGTCAGAAATCCGGGAACTGCAACCGAGGAAGGCGCCCGGGGATCGGCGGCATCGGCCACCGATCCGCGGGGTCGGGTACGGACCGGGTCGAGCGCCTCAGCCGACACCGTGGCTCTTGAACCACGACAGCAACTGCTTCCAGCCGTCCTCGGCCTTATCCTTGCGATAGGTGGCGCGATAATCGGCGTGGAAGGCATGCGGCGTGTCGGGATAGATGATGATGGTGCTCTTCTTGCCGGCCTTGGTGAGGGCCTCGCCCAGCGCCAGCACGCCGTCATTGGGAATGCCGGCATCGGCGCCGCCGTAGAGGCCCAGCACCGGGGCGTTGATCTTGTCGACCACGTCCGACGGATGCTTGGGCGTCATGTCGTTGGCCTGGCCGACGACGCGGCCGTACCAGGCGACGCCGGCCTTGAGGCTCTGGTTGTGGGCGGCGTACATCCAGGTGATGCGCCCGCCCCAGCAGAAGCCGGTGATGGCCAGCTTGCGGGTATCGGCCTTCCTGGTGCCGCGCGCCCAGGCGACGGTGGCGTCGAGATCGCCCATCACCTGTTCGTCCGAGACCTTGGCGACGACCTCGCGGATGATGGCCTGGACATCGGTCATCTTGGAGACGTCGCCCTGGCGGAAATAAAGCTCGGGCGCGACCGCGAAATAGCCCTGCTTGGCGAGCCGCCGGCAGACGTCCTGGATGTGGGCGTGGACGCCGAAGATCTCCTGCACCACCAGCACGGTCGGGAAGCTGCCGGCACGATCGGGCATGGCGCGGTAGGCTGCCATCGATCCGCCCTTGACCGGGATCTTGACTTCGCCCGCCACCAGCCCACCGGTGTCGGTGGTGATGGCCTGGGCCAGAACCGGCTCGGAAGCCAGGCAGAATCCGCCGAACAGCGAGGTCGCGACGAAACCGCGCCGCGACGGCTTGGGAAGCACTGCGTTCATGATCCACTCCTCTCGATCGGGAAGCCCCCGTCGAGGCGGAGTTTAGCGCTTGCCCTTCTTCTTGGCAGCCGCCTTCTTGGCCTTCTTGGCCTTCTTGGCCTTCTTGGCCGGCTTCTTGGCGGCCGCCTTGGCTTTGCCGCCGCCGGCTTTGGCGCCGCCCTTGCCGATGTTGAGCACGCTGAATTCGTATTGCACCAGCGCCTTGCAGGTCTGCAGCGCGCGGTAGGGATTGTCGTTGTTGACGTCGCGCAGGATGTTGACCAGCGTGTGCTTGACGTCGTGCAGGGTGGTGGTCGAGATGAAGTCGTAAACGAAATCGATCAGCTTGGGGTAGTAGTCCTGCTGGTTGGGCTTATCCAGGCAGATCAGCATGACGTAGAAGTAGATTCGCCGTGCCGGGCTGGTGGCCTCCTTCTCCTGGATGATGTCGTCCTCGCGCAGCACGATGGCGTCGCCCTCGACGCGAACCTGGGCGGCCGAAGGGCCGTTGAAGATGACGGCGCCGTTGATCGCGAACCGCTCCTTCGGTTTGAGCTTCAACACCTGTCCCATGGATTCCTCCTCGCGGGCGCGCGCCGGACCCGAATCGGGCTGCGGACTCGACCAAATCTGCCCGGATTCGACCCGAGGATCAAGGCGTTGCGGGTTCAGCCGGCCGATCAGGCGACGGGATAGACCCGGCCGAACTCGCCGACCTCGGGGAACACGCCGGGCCCGCCGACATATTCGGTCCCGGTCTTGCGGGCGGCGGTGGCGACATCGGCGTTGCGAGCGCCGAGGAACAGCACCCGCAGCTTCTTGCCCTTGAGCCGGCGGTTGAGCCCGGCCAGGGCCTCGATCTGGGCGCGGGTGAAGCCCTCGATGCCGACGCCATCCAACGCCAGCCCGCGCAGCCGCACGCCGCTGATGCGCTCGATCGCGCTCGGGCCCAGCGGCACGCGGCAGACGAAGCCGACGCAGAACGGCGACAGCGCGTTGAAGATCTGGAACAGCCGGCTTTGCGGCACGTTCTCGGGCGCGTCCATCACGTGGATCAGCAGCCGCCGCTTGGCCTGCTTCGGCAACAGCCGCAGCGCCTTGAAATAACGTTCGCGATGTTGGCGATCGGACAGGGTCGAGAAATGTGCCGCCACCATCGCCACCGCCTTGGCGCGCAGCCCGCCGGCCGCGGCCAGCGCCTTGGCGACCTGCTCGATCGCCAAGCTGTCGAGTTCGGCCTCGAACACGCCGCCATTGGATTCCCCTGCCGCGGCGCGCGCGGCGCGTCCGGCCTCGCGGGTGAGATGGGCGTCGTAGATCCCGACCTGGCGCTTCTTGGCGTTGGCCAAGGGCCAGTAGGCGATCTTCAGCCCCGGCGCCAGTTTGCGGAACAGGGCACGGCTCTGGTCTTCGGCCTTGCGCATGGCGCCGGCCAAGGTCTTGGCCAGCGCCTCGAAGGTGGCCAGCGCGCCGCCGCCCTGGCCGGGATCGATCTGCACCGCCACGCCGCGCACGCTGACCTCGCATTTGGCCGGCAGCAACTCGGCGATGCGCGCTTCGATCTCGTGGGCGATGGCGCGGGCGGTCTGCTCGCTTTCCTCGCGCATGGCGACGCCGAACAGCAGCACGTACTGGTCCTCGCCGGTGCGCAGGTAGAGGTCTTCGGCGCCGAGATGGTGCTCGATCGCCGGTTCGGCGACGCGATGGATGCGGTCGCGCAGCTCGGGCCAGCGCGGCCCGAGATTGGCCTTGACCTCCTCCAGCCCGATCATCTGCACCGAGCCGGCGTTGAGGGTCTCGCCCTGCAGCTTGGTGCGGCGGAAATAATCCAGCACCACGCGCTTGAAGCCGGCGGGATCGCCCGGATCCAGCTTGCGGGCCGGCGCCGCCCGCGGCAGCGTGGGCCGCATCTCGCTCATGATGGCCTGGGCCTCGGCGCGCTGTTCGGGCGAAAGCGCGCTCCATACCTTGAGGCGGTGGCTTTGGGCGCGGTCGCGCTGCGAGCCGGTGGGAAAGTTCATCGCGGCGCGGGTCAGCCAGAGATAGGACTGGATCGGATCGGGCGCCACGCCGCGCCCCGCCGCGTACATGGTGCCCAGCTTCCATTGCGCCCTGGCCAACCCGTTGTCGGCCGCCAGGCGGTACCAGCGCGCGGCCTCGATCGAATCGGCCGGCAAGCCCAGCCCCTTCTCGTGCAGGAAGGCGATGTTCTTCTGCGCCACGGCGTGGCCCTGCTGGGCCAGCACCAGCCATTCGCGGTGCGCGGTCTGGTAGTCGCCGGCCTCGAAGGCGGCGACGGCGTTGCGGAAATGGCTCATGGCGGGCGCAACGGGCCAAGCGCCTTGTCGGCCTTGGTCGCCGCCTGGGATGCGGCCGCGGCCGGAGCGCGCAAGGTCGGCATCGACAGGCCGAACTTGCGCGGAATCCCGGCCTCGGACAGCGCCCGGATCACCGCCTTGCGCAGATCCGAGGTCGCCGCCTCCTGGGTGTCGACGTTTTCGAGCCAAGCGCGCAATTCGTATTCCAGCGTGTCCTCGCCGATCTCGACCAACAGAACTTGCGGGGCGGGATCGGCCGTGAAGCGGCCATCGCCGGCGACGCACGACTTCAGCACGCGCTCGACCGCGGCCATCTCGGCATCGGCCGCCACCGCGACGCGGACATTGATGCGCCCTTTGCGGTCCTTGTGGGTCCAATTGACCACCGCGGTCTGGAGGATGTCGGAATTGGGCACGATCACGGCCGAGCGCTCCGGGGTCTCGATCTCGGTCGAGCGTACGTCGATTCGCCTCACCCAGCCTTCCTTGTCGCCGACCTGCACCCAGTCGCCGACCTTGATCGGCCGCTCGATCAAGAGGATCAGGCCGGAGGCGAAATTGTTGAACAGGTTCTGCATGCCGAAGCCGATGCCGACCGAGAGCGCGCCGGCGATGAGGGCGAAATTGGTCAGATCGAACCCGATCAGGCCGACGGTGGCGGCGATCGCCAGGCCGATGCCGACATAGCCGATGCCGGTGCGGATCGCGGTGCGCACGCCGATGTCGATGGCGGCATTGCCCATCAGCCGCCGGTCGGCCGCGCGCTGCGCCCAGCGCGTCGCCACCAGCACCGCGCCCGAGGCGATCACCGCCAGCGCCACGTCGATCGGCGCGATGCGCACGCTGCCGATGCTGAAGCCGATCAGCAGCCGGGCGATCTCGTCCAGCACCTCGCTCCAATCGAAACCCCACAGCGGCAACACCAGCAACAGGCCGGCCGCGGCCAAGGCGGCGTCGATCGCCGCCAGCACCAGCCAGCGCGGCAGCGTCGGCATCTCGCTGACCATCAGCTGGCCGCGCTCGGCCTCGATCCAGGCCATGCCCGACAGCACCGCCTCGCGCAAAAGGATGCGCGCCATCAGCATGGCTGCCACCAACACCCCGCTGATCAGCAGGTTGCGCAGGATGAAGCTGCCGAACAGCCCGTAGCCGACCACGATCAGCACCACCGCCAGCACCACCGCGCCCTGCATTCCGATGCGGATCGCCGTGCCCCAGTCGACCGCCGTCGCCGCCGCCCGCAGCCGCGGCAGGACATGGACCAACGGCCCGCCCGGCTTCCACAGCCGCGCCGACAGCAGCATCAGCATCGCCGCCGCCACGCCCAGGGCGTAGAGCGCGCCATAGGTCTGCTCGAAGGCGCGGTCGCGCGCCACCTCGGGCAACGCCACCATCACGAACACCGGCAATGCCGCGATCACCGCCAGCCGCACCGAGCGGCGATAGAGCCGCTGCGCCGCGCCGTTGCCCAGCGGCACCAGCCGCAGATCGGCGCGTTCGGGCGCCAGCGCCGCCTCGGCCA
>VGDZ01000060.1 GCA_016869515.1 Alphaproteobacteria bacterium
CGGCGCGCGCCGCGGCGACGGAATGGCTGGGATCGGCCGGGCTGTGGGTCGCCAGCGCCGCGCCGAACGCGGCCGCGAGCCCGATCAGACCGAGGCCGGCGATCTCCTTGACGCGATTGGCCAGGAACCGCGCCGCCTCGGGCGGCAGCAACGGCGCGCGTTCCTTGGTCTCGCGGGATTCCGCCATCGCCATGGTCAAAGCGCCTCCGCCAAACGCTGCATCGCCTCTTGCGTGGCGCGTTCGTCGGCCACCAGCGCGATGCGGATGTATTGCTTGCCCGGATTGACCTCGCCCGGCACGTCGCGCGCCATGTAGCCGCCGGGCAGAACCTTGATCGCAGCCTTGCCCCACAGCTCCTTGGCGACGCGCTCGCCGTCGCCGACATCGAGCCAGAGGTAGAATCCGCCCGCCGGCCGGCGGAAACCGAAGCGGTTGCCGATGGCGCGCTGGGCCATGTCGAACTTGCGGCGATAGATCGCGCGATTGGCCTCGACATGGCTTTCCTCGCGCCACAGCGCGGTCGAGGCGGCGAACACCGGCATCGGCATGCCGGCGACCGAATAGAAGCGCAGCCGGGTATAGCGCGCGATCACCTCGGGATCGCCGGCGGCGAAGCCCGAACGCAGGCCCGGCACCGAGGAACGCTTGGACAGCGAGTGGAACACGATCACGTTCTTCATCGAACCGCCAAGCTGGGCGCAGGCTTCCAGCCCGCCCGGCGGCGGCGCGCGGTCGTAGATCTCGGCATAGCACTCGTCGATCGCCACCACGAAATCGTGCTCGCGTGCCAGCAGGATGACGCGCTTCAGCCAGTCGAGATCGCCGACCGTGCTTTGCGGATTGGTCGGCGTGCAGACATAGGCCAGCGCCGCGCGCGCCAGATTGGCCGGGCCGATGCTGGCCAGATCGGGCAGGAAATCGGTCTCGGCCCGCGCCGCGACGTAATGCGGTTCGGCCCCGGCCGCGACCGCCGCGCCGATATAGGCCTGATAGAACGGGTTGGGCATCAGCACCAAGGGCTTGCCGCCGCCCTTGGTCTCGGGCACCACCGCCGGCGCCAGCAGGAACAAGCCTTCGCGCGTGCCCGAGACCGGGACGATGTGCCGATCGGGCTCGATCATCCCGGCCGGGAGGGCATAGCGCCGGGTCAGCCAGTCGGCGACGGCGCGGCGGAACTCGGGCGTGCCGGGAATCGGCGGATAGGTGCCGTAATCGTGTTCGTTTTCGCGCAGCACCTTGGCCAGCAGATCGGGCTGGGGGTGCTGGGGTTCGCCCACGGTCAGGATCACCGGTTTCAAGCCGGACGGCGGCTTGATCGGTTCCAACAGGCGGTCGATGCGCCGAAACGGCGAATCGAGCAGGGTCTCGAGCCGGGGGTTCAGCATGTCACGAATCGCTTTATATACTATAACTTAGCGACGATCCCTGACAAGTCACTCCAAGTAAGAGTTTGGCCTCGCTCTCAACCCCAGGGGCCGCGCGGGCGGGAAACCGCGGCAGCCGGCGCCATTTCCTGGCCGGCCAAGGCCTCAAGCCGGCGGATGCGTTCCTCGGTCGAAGGGTGAGTACGAAACAGGCCCGCGAGCCCGCCATGCAGCGGATTGACGATGTAAAGGTGCGCCGTCGCCGGCTTGGCCTCGGCGGTCGGGTTGTCGATCGCCTGGGCTTCGCGGGCGATCTTATCCAAGGCCCCGGCCAGCCACAGCGGATTGCCGCAGATCGCGGCGCCCAGCGCGTCGGCCTCGTATTCGCGGCTGCGGCTGATCGCCATCTGCACCAGCGAGGCGGCCAAGGGCGCCAGGATCATCATCACCACGCCGCCGATGGCGCCGAGACCGCCGCCGCCCTGGCCCTGCTCGTCGCGCCGGCCGCCGAACATGTTCGAGAACGCGAACATGTTGGCCAGCATGCCGATGGCGCCGGCGATGGTGGCGGTGACGGTCATGATCAGCGTGTCGCGATTGCGCACATGCGCCAATTCATGGGCGATGACGCCGGCCAGTTCCTCGGTGCTGAGCCGATCGACCAGGCCGGTGGTGACCGCGACCGCGGCGTGTTCGGGGTCGCGGCCGGTGGCGAAGGCGTTGGGCTGGTCCTCGTGGATGACGTAAAGCCGCGGCATCGGCAGCTCGGCCCGCGCCGCCAGCTTCTGGGTCAATTCGTAGAGCGAAGGCGCGCGCTGGGGATCGACCTCCTCGGCGCCGGTCATCGCCAGCACCATGCGATCCGAGTTCCACCACGCCAACAGGTTCATGCCCGCGGCCATGGCCAGCGCGATCAGCATGCCGCCCTCGCCGCCCATGGCATAGCCGATGAACAGGAACAGCGCGGTCAAGGCCGCCAGCAAGACGCCGGTCTTGAACAGGTTCATGATGGAAAATTCCTCCGCCCCGGCATAAGTAATGTGCCGCGACCCGATTGCAAGCGCCATGACCGAAACCGATCCCAAGCCTGCGCCGCATGCGCCCGCGGCGGGCGACAAGCCCAAAAGCCCGGCCAAGCCCGCGATCAAGCTGGTGCAGCCGCCGGGCGAACGGGGCGGACCCGCGGGGCCCGAGCCGACCCGCTATGGCGATTGGGAACGCAAGGGAATCGTCAGCGACTCTTGATACGGCTCCTGCGTTGACCGTGGCCGGTCAACGCACCCTCAGGCGCCGGGCGGGCGCATCCGCGCCCTTGGCTCACGCGCCATAAGGCGCGCGGCCTCAATGGCCGTTCCAAGCTGCGATGAGTCATGCTCATCGCAGCTTGGTATGGGCCGTCAAGATCGAATGCCGGGATCAGCCCTGGGCGGAATAGCCGCCGTCGACCGCGATCGCGGCGCCGGTGACGAAATCCGACGCGGCCGAAGCCAGGAACACGGCGATGCCGGCGAAATCGCCTGGCTTGCCCCAGCGTCCGGCCGGCGTGCGCCTGAGCACGCTGTCGTGCAGCGTCGGCACGTCCTGGCGCGCGCGCTTGGTCAGATCGGTGTCGATCCAGCCCGGCAGCACGCAATTGACCTGAATATCGTCCTTGGCCCAGGCCGAAGCCAAGGCCTTGGTCAATTGCATGATGCCGCCCTTGGAGGCGCCATAGGGGGCGGCGAAGGAGGCACCGAACAGCGAGGTCATCGAGCCGATGTTGATCACCTTGCCGCCGCGGCGTTTCAGCGCCGGATGGCAAGCCTGGGCGCAGAGGAAGGCGCCGGTCAGGTTGATGCCGATGATCCGCTGCCATTCCTCGATCGCGTAGGTCTCGGGCGGCTTGCGGATGTTGATGCCGGCATTGTTGACCAGGATGTCGATGCGGCCGAAGCGCGCCAGCGTCGCCTTGACCATGGCACGGCAGGAAGCGGGATCGGCGACGTCGGTCGCGATCCAGTCCGCCCCCGGCCCGAGCTTGGCCAGGCGCGCCGCCGCCGCCTTCGACTTGCGGGCATCGCGCGCGGCGATCATCACCTCGGCGCCGGCACGGGCCAAGCCCTCGGCCATGCCGAGCCCGATGCCGCCATTGCCGCCGGTGACCAAGGCCACCTTGCCCGCGAGATCGAAAATCTTCATGCGCTGCGCGCGCCTTGGCCCGGCGCCGCCTCGGCCATCGGCTTGTCCATCGCCGCATCGATCGCGGCGAACAGCTCGGTCATCGAAAACGGCTTCATCAGGACTTTGTTGACCAGGTGTTCGAGCGCCTCGGCACGGCGCTTTTCGTCGGTGTAGCCGGTCATCAGCAACAGCCGCACCGCGGGAAAATCCTGCGCCGCCTTCAGCGCCAATTCGATGCCGTCCATTTCCGGCATGGCGATGTCGGTCAGCATCAGGTCGTAGCGCCCGTCGCGCAGCTTGAGCATGGCCTCGCCGCCGTGACCGGCGATGGCGACGTTGTCGCCACGCTTGGTCAGCGCGCGCCGCAGGAATTCCCGCAGCGCCGGCTCGTCCTCGACCACCAGGATGCGTGCCATAGCCCCCCCAAGGCCGTTCTGGCCCCCTATCCGGACGTACTCTAGGTCATTGCTCAACCGCTTGAAATATCGAGGATTACCTATTCGCGCACGAAGCTGACCTGTTGGCGGAAGGCGCGGTCGGGCGGGCTTGGCAGGCGGGTGGCGAAGGGCACGCTCTTGCCGGCCTCGAGTTCGGCCGCATCGACCGCGAAGGTCCAGAAATAGACCTCCCTGCCCGAGCGATCGAACAGCGTGACCTTGATGCGCGGCACCGGCTGAGTCTCGTCGCTGGAATTCTCGACCTCGCCCTCGACGATCAGGATCAGCACGTCGCCCTCGCGCGCCACCGAGGAGCGAATCTTGTCGAGCTTGAGTCCGTGGCCCGGCAGCTTCACCGTCAGGCCAAGGGCCTCGTAGACCGGCTCGGCCTGCGGCAAGTAGAGCACGATGAAGTTGCGCATGAAGACGACGCCCGCCAACAGCCCCGCGATCACCACGCCGACGATCACCCAGCCGATCCAGGCCAGGCTGCCGCGCGGCTTGGTCTCCTTGGCCTTGGGCGGTTTCTTGGCTGGCGTCTTGCGCGGCCGCGGCTCGATGTCCTCGGGCTTGGGTTCGGGCGGCGGCGGCTCCGGTTCGGGCTCGGGCGGCGGCGGCTCGGGTTCGGGTTCGGGCGGCGGCTCGGGTTCGGCCGGCAGCTCGGGCATCGCCGGCAGCTCGGGCAAAGGCTCGGGCAGCGGCATCGGCTCGGGCTCGGGCATGGCCATCGGCGGCGGCGGTGCCGCTTCGGCCGGCGGCCAAGCCGGCGGCGGCGTCGGCCGCCGGCCGCTGAGCCCGTGCTTGAACCAGACCTGGTCGCAAACCGTGCAACGCACGCGCCTCCCCGCACCCAGCATGGCCGGGTCGACCCGGAACCGGGTGCCGCATTTAGGGCAGGCGATCAGCATCCGCCAAAGACTCTCGATGTTCCAACAGGTTAAGCGATTCGCGCCCAGGCTGCAAACAAAACGGCGCGGACTTGCCCGCAAATCCGTGCCATGCGAGCTTGGCGGCCAGCGAGGGATTCGTGGTTCGGTTCGAAAATGTCGGCATGCGCTACGGCCTTGGACCCGAGGTACTGCGCGACATCACCCTCGAGCTCAAGGCGGGCTCGTTCCATTTCCTGACCGGCCCTTCGGGCGCCGGCAAGTCCTCGTTGTTGCGGCTGTTGTACTTGGCCAATCGGCCCTCGCGCGGGCTGTTGACCATGTTCGAGCAGGAAGTGACGCGGCTGGCGCGGGATCGGCTGCCCGATCTGCGCCGACGCATCGGCGTGGTGTTCCAGGATTTCCGGCTGATCCCGCATCTCTCGGCGTTCGACAACGTGGCGCTGCCGCTCAGGCTGGCGGACACGCCCGAGGCGCAGATGCGCGCCCATGTCGGCGAGCTCTTGGCCTGGGTCGGGCTGGCCGATCGCATGACGGCGCGGCCGGCGACGCTGTCGGGCGGCGAGAAGCAGCGCGTCGCCATCGCCCGCGCCGTGATCGCGCGGCCGCGGCTGTTGCTGGCCGACGAGCCGACCGGCAATGTCGACGCCGATCTGGGCTATCGGCTGATGTACCTGTTCGAGGAGCTCAACCGGGTCGGCACCACGGTGGTGATCGCCACCCATGACGGACGACTGATCGAGCGCTTCGGCCATCCCGTGCTGCGCCTGCGCGCCGGCATGGTGCAGGTCGAGGGGGCAACGTGAGCCGAGGGCGCAGCGACCTCCAGCTCGAGGGCGATCCCTCGGCCCGCATCCTGCCCTGGGTGATCGGCATCATGGTCTACCTGGCGGCGCTGGCGCTGGGCGGGGCATTGTCGATCAACGGCGCGATCGAGCGCTGGAACCGCGCCCTGACCGACCGCGCCACGATCCAGATCGACCCGGCGCCCTCGGCCGAACAGGACCGCAGGCTCGGGCTGGCGATCGAGGTGATCAAGACCACGCCCGGCATCGCCCGCCACGAGGTGCTGGGCCGGCCGGCGCTGATCGGCCTGCTCGAACCCTGGCTCGGGCGCGGCAACCTGCCGGGCGAACTGCCGCTGCCGATCCTGATCGACCTGACGATCGATCCGGCGGCCCCGCCCCGACTGGACGAGCTTCGCCGCCGCATCGAGGCCAGCGTGCCGGGCGCGCGGCTGGACGATCATTCGCTGTGGACCGGCGGGCTGGTCGCGGCGGCGCGCGCCATCCAGGCGCTGGCGCTGGCCGCGGTCGGGCTGATCGGCCTGGCGGCGGTGGCGATCGTGGTGTTCGCCACCCGCGCCGGCTTCGCCGCGCATCTCGAGGTGATCGACATCATCCACCTCATGGGCGCGCGCGACGCCTATATCGCGCGCCAGTTCCAGGACCATTTCCTCGGCCTCGGCGCCAAAGGCGGAATCCTCGGCTTGGCGGTGGCGCTGGCGACGCTGGTCGGGTTCGTCGTGCTGGGCGAAAGCATGGAGGGCCCGTTGCTGCCGCGGCTGGCGCTGGACTGGTGGGCGTGGCTGACCTTGACGCTCTTGCCGGTGCTGGCGGCGCTGGTGGCGAGGACCACCGCCCGCGCCACGGTGCTTTCGCAGCTCAGGCGCATGCCGTGAGCGCGCAGCGCTGGCTCTTGGGGGCGCTGGCGCTCGGGCTGCTGTGGCTGGGGGGGTTCCTGTGGTTCGTCGCCCAGCTCGGCCGCGCGCCGGTCGCCGGCGAGGCCGATGCCATCGCCGTTTTGACCGGCAGCAGCGAGCGGCTGCATGCCGGGTTCGAATTGCTGCGCGCCGGGCGCGGCCGGCGGCTGCTGTTTTCGGGCGTGGCCTGGGGCACCGACCCGATCCATCTGCGGCCGGTGCTGGCGGTCGATGCCGCCAAGGCGACGTGCTGCGTCGATCTCGAACGCTCGGCACAGAACACCCGCGGCAACGCCGCCGAGATCGCCGCCTGGGCGCGCCGTCACGGCTTTCGGCGGCTGATCGTCGTCACCTCGGCCTATCACATGCCGCGCAGCCTGGTCGAACTGCGCGCCGCCATGCCCGAGGGCGCCTTCCTGGCCCATCCGGTCAGCGACACGCTGGCGCCGCTCGGCAGCTGGTGGCATCGGCCGCCGACCGCCATGCTGCTGCTGGGGGAATACGCCAAGTTCCTCGCCGCGCTGGCGCGGACCCGGCTCGGGCTCTAGTCTCGCGGCATGATCGTCCTGCGCTCGCTTGCATTCCAGCTCGCCTTCTACGGCTGGACGCTGTCGATGATCCTGATTTCGCTGCCGCTGTTGCGGCGCCAGCGGATCGAGACCGTGCGCCAGATGGAGCGCTGGGCGCGCGGCAATCTCTGGCTATTGCGACATCTGGTGGGGGTGACTTGGGAACTGCGCGGCGCCGAGCGCTTGCCCAAGGGCGGCTGCATCGTCGCTTCCAAGCATCAATCCGCCTGGGACACCTTCGTCTATCATTTGCTGTTGGACGATCCGGCGATCGTGCTCAAGATCGAACTGATGCGGTTGCCGGGCTATTCCCAATACGCCCGCAAGGTCGAGATGATTCCGGTCGATCGCCGCGGCGGAGCCAAGGCGCTGCGCGCCACCATCGAGGCCGCCAAGCGCGCGGTCGGCCGCGGCCAGCCGATCCTGATCTTCCCCGAGGGCACCCGCGCCCCGCCCGAGCACGGGCTCGACTACCAGCCGGGCGTGGCCGCGCTCTACAAGTTCCTGGCGGTGCCGGTGGTGCCGGTGGCGCTGAATTCGGGCCTGTGCTGGCCGGCGCGGGCGTTGACCCTGCGACCGGGCAAGATCGTGGTCGAGTTCCAGGAACCGATCGCGCCCGGGCTCGAGCGCGACGCCTTCATGGCAGAGCTCAAGCAGCGCATCGAGCCCGCCACCGCGCGGCTGGTGGCCGAGGCGCGTTCGTCTGCCGGATGAAACAGCGGCCTGGCTTGTTTTGGCGGACGCCGCCGCGTATATCGAAACCATGCATTTCCTGGCCAATCCCGGCCGTTTTTTGCGGTTGAGCGCGGCCTTCCGGCCCTGGCTAGCCGGCCTGGCCGCGGTCGCCATCGCCGCCGGCCTTTATCTCGGCCTGTTCGAGGCCCCGCCCGACTATCAGCAGGGCGATACGGTGCGGATCATGTTCGTCCACGTGCCCTCGGCCTGGCTGGCGCTGTCGATCTACACCGCCATGACCGCGTTCGCGTTGATGAGCCTGGTTTGGCGCCATCCGGTGGCCGATCTCCTGGCCAAGGCCTGCGCGCCGGTCGGGGCCGCCTTCACCCTGACCGCGCTCGCCACCGGCTCGCTCTGGGGCAAGCCGATGTGGGGCGCGTGGTGGGTGTGGGATGCGCGGCTGACTTCGGTGCTGGTGCTGTTTTTCCTTTATCTCGGCGCCATTGCGTTGCGGGCCGCGCACGACGATCCCGAGCGCGGCGGCAAGGCGGCCGGAATCCTGACCCTGGTCGGCTTCGTCAACGTGCCGATCATCAAGTTCTCGGTCGATTGGTGGAACACGCTGCACCAGCCGGCCAGCGTGCTCAAGGCCGGCGGGCCGGCGATCCACGCCTCGATCCTGACGCCGCTTCTGGTGATGGCGCTGGGGTTCAGCCTGTTCGCCGCCTGGACGGTGCTGGTGCGGGCCGAGGCCGAGATTTTCGGCCGGCGAGCGCGCGTGCTCGAACTCAAGCGCAGCGCCGACCGGCCATGAGCGCGGAGTTCCTGGCGATGGGCGGGCATGGCGCCTTCATTTGGCCGGCCTATGGGCTGACCTTCGCCGTGATGCTGGGCCTGGCGCTGGGCGGAATCGCGGCCCGGCGCGCGGCGCGCGCGCGGCTGGATGCGCTGGAACGCGAAAGCGGCGGCGCGGGCGGAAGCGATGCGGCCTAAGCATCGCCGCCTCAGCCTGATCCTGTCGGCGCTGCTGGCGCTGGGCGCCGCGGTGGCGGTCAGCCTGACCGCGCTGCGCGACAATCTGGTGTTCTTCTTCGGCCCGACCGAGGTCCTGGCCAAGCCGCCCGCGGCCGAAAAGCGTTTTCGGCTCGGCGGCCTGGTCGAAGAGGGCAGCGTCCAGCGCCAGGGCGCCGAGATCCGCTTCCGCGTCACCGACACCGTCAACGCCATTCCGGTGGTCTATCGCGGCATCCTGCCCGACCTGTTCCGTGAAAAGCAGGGCGTGGTGGCCGAGGGCCATCTGCGCGAGGGCGTGTTCGTGGCCGCCAGCGTGCTGGCCAAGCACGACGAGACCTACATGCCGCGCGAAGTGGCCGATGCGCTGAAGAAGGCCGGCCACTGGAAGGAAGGCGGCGGATCGTGATCGCCGAGCTTGGCCATTTCGCGCTGATCCTGGCGCTGGGCGTGGCGCTGGCCCAGGCCAGCCTGCCGCTGTGGGGCGCGGCGCGCGGCGATCGCGGGCTGATGGCTTTCGCCGGATCGGCCGCGCTGACCCAGTTCCTGTTGGTGGCGCTGGCCTATGGCGCGCTGACCCAGGCCTTCCTCGGCTCGGATTTCTCGGTGATCAACGTCGCCACCAACTCGCACTCGCAAAAGCCGCTGCTCTACAAGATCACCGGCGTCTGGGGCAACCACGAGGGATCGCTGCTGCTGTGGGCGCTGATCCTGGCGCTGTTCGGGGCCGGCGTCGCCGCCTTCGGCGCCAACCTGCCGCCCAGCCTCAAGGCCCGCGTGCTGGCGGTGCAGGCCATGATCGCGCTCGGTTTCCTGGCCTTCATCCTGTTCACCTCCAACCCCTTCCAGCGCATCGATCCGCCGCCGGCCGACGGCAACGGCCTCAATCCGCTGCTGCAGGACCCCGGCCTCGCCTTCCATCCCCCCTTCCTCTATCTCGGCTATGTCGGCTTCTCGATCGCCTTCGCCTTCGCCATCGCCGCGCTGATCGAGGGTCGGGTCGATCCGGCCTGGGCGCGCTGGGTGCGGCCGTGGACGCTGGCCGCGTGGTCGTTCCTGACCGTCGGCATCGCGCTGGGTTCGTGGTGGGCCTATTACGAGCTGGGCTGGGGCGGCTATTGGTTCTGGGACCCGGTCGAGAACGCCTCGCTGATGCCCTGGCTGGCGGGCACGGCGCTGCTGCATTCGGCGACGGTGGTGGAAAAGCGCGAAGCGCTCAAGGCCTGGACCGTGCTGCTGGCGATCCTGACCTTCTCGCTGTCGCTGCTCGGCACCTTCCTGGTGCGCTCGGGCGTGCTGACCTCGGTCCACGCCTTCGCCACCGATCCGGCGCGCGGGCTGTTCATTCTCGCCTTCCTCGCGGTCACGGTCGGCGGCTCGCTGGCGCTGTTCGCGGCGCGGGCCGAGGCGCTGGTGGCGCGGTCGTGGTTCGCGGCGCTGAGCCGCGAGGGCGCGCTGGTGCTGAACAACCTGCTGCTGGGGGCGATGGCGGCGACGGTGCTGCTGGGCACGCTTTATCCCCTGTTCCTCGATGCGCTGACCGGCGACAAGGTCTCGGTCGGTCCGCCCTTCTTCCATGCCGCGCTGGCGCCTTCCTTCCTGCCGCTGGCGATCGCGCTCGGCTTCGGCCCGCTATTGGCGTGGAAGCGCGGCGATCTGCCGGCGGTGACGCGGCGCCTGGGCGTGGCGCTGGGCGTGGCGCTGGCGGTGGCGCTGATCACCCTGGCGCTGGCCGATCGTCACGCCGCGCTGGGAGCGATCGGCCTTGGACTGGTGGCCTGGGCGCTGACGACGCCGCTGGTCGAACTGGCCGAACGGCTGCGGCTGTTCCGCGCGCCCTTGGCCGAGAGCTGGGCGCGGCTTCGCATCCTGCCACGCGCCGCTTGGGGCATGAGCCTGGCCCATTTCGGCGTCGGCCTGATGGCGATGGGGGTGGTGGCGTCCGAGGCCTGGCAGACCGAGCGCATCCAGGCATTGAGGCCGGGCGATGCCGTCGCCGTCGGTCCCTACAAATTCGACTTCAAGGGCGCGCGCGAACTCGACGGCCCCAATTACCTGGCGCTGCGCGGCCATTTCGAGGTCACCCGCGACGGCCGGCCGGTGGCGGTGATGGAGCCCGAGACCCGTCGTTACCCCGTGCCGCCGATGACCACCACCGAAGCCGCCATCCGCCCGCGGCTGACCGAGGACCTCTACGCCGTGGTCGGCGAACCCGACGGCGAGGGCGGCTTCGCCACCCGGCTCTATCACAAGCCCCTGGTGTCGTGGATCTGGCTGGGCGCGCTGGTGATGGCCACTGGCGGTGCGCTGTCGCTGAGCGATCGCCGACACCGGGTCGGGGCCCCGGTCCGCGCCCGCCGCGCCGCCCAGGCGGCGACCGGGGACTGAAATGCGGTTGCGCTATCTGCTGCCGCTCGGGCTGTTCGTGGTGCTGGGCCTGTTCCTGCTGGTCGGCTTGCAGCTCAAGCCGCGCGAGATTCCCTCGGCCCTGATCGACAAGCCGGTGCCCGAGTTCGACCTGCCGCCGGTCCAGGGCCGCCAGCGCGGGCTTGCCGCGCGCGACTTGCGCGCGGGCGAGGTCAGCCTGGTCAACGTCTTCGCATCCTGGTGCGGGCCGTGCCGGGTCGAGCATCCGCTGCTGGTCGAGCTGGCGGCCAAGAAGGTCGTTCCGGTGCATGGCATCAACTACAAGGACCGGCCCGATGCCGCCGCCGCCTGGCTGGACTCCCTGGGCGATCCCTACGACCGCACCGGCGCCGACCTGTCGGGCCGGGTGTCGATCGATTGGGGCGTCTACGGCGTGCCCGAGACCTTCATCGTCGACCGCCAGGGCCGCATCCTGCTCAAGCATGTCGGCGCGCTGCGGCCCGAGGACATCGAAGACAAGATCATGCCACTGTTGCGAAAGCTGGGCTCGTGATCCGCGCTTTGGCCGTCCTCGTGCTGTGGGCGGGCTTGGCGCTGGGCCAGGGCCTGCCCGGCGCGCCCGAGCGGCAATTGGCCGATCCGGCGCAGGAGGAGCGCGCCCGCGCCATCAGCCGCGGCCTGCGCTGCCTGGTCTGCCAGAACCAGTCGATCGAGGATTCCAACGCCGATCTCGCCCGCGACATGCGCATGATCGTGCGCGAGCGCGTGGCGCTGGGCGAGAAAGACGACCAGGTGCGCGGCTTCCTGGTGGCGCGCTACGGCGATTGGGTGCTGCTCGATCCGCCGTTCAAGCTCGGCACCTTGGTGCTGTGGCTGGGACCGGGGCTGATCCTGATCGCGGCCCTGGCGACGGTGTTCGCGCTCGCCCGCCGCCGCGCCAGACCGCCGCAGCCCCAGGCGCTGAGCGCCGAGGAGCGGCGCCGGCTGAAGGCGCTGATCGAGGAGCGCGACCGGGCATGAGCCTCTATCTCGCCCTCGGCGCCCTGACCGTGCTCGCGCTGGTCGGTGCGGCCTGGCCCTTGATTCGCGGCGGCCGCGCCGAGGACGCGGGCGGGCAAGAGCTGGCGGTCTATCGCGCCCAGCTCAAGGAACTCGACCAGGACGTCGCCCGCGGCCTGATTTCGGCCGCCGAGCGCGAGGCAGCCGAGGTCGAGATCCAGCGCCGCATGTTGCGCGCGGCCGATCGCGCCCAGGCGCGGCCGGCGGCGCCGCGCAGCCCTCTTGCGCTTTACGGCCTGGCCATCGCCTTGCCGGCGATCGGCTTCGGGCTCTATGCCGTGCTCGGCAGCCCGAGCGTTCCCGACCAGCCTTTGGCGGCGCGCGTCGCCGCCGGCGATGCCGAGATGGTCGCGCTGGCCGACCGCCTGGCCGAAAGGCTGCGCGGCCGGCCCGACGACGCCCGCGGCTGGATGCTGCTGGGGCGCACCCAGGGCGTGCTCGGACGCTGGTCCGAGGCGGTCGCGGCCTATCGCCGGGCGACGGCGCTGGTGCCCGACGATGCCGATGCCTGGATCGGGCTGGGCGAGGCGCTGGCCATCGCCCATTCCGGCGGCGCCATCCCCGAGGAGGCGATGACGGCGCTAGGCAAGGGCGCGGTGCTGGATCCGCGCCATCCGGTGCCGCGGTTCTATCGCGGCGTGTTCCTGGAACGCGACGGCGATGCGCGCGGCGCCTACGAGGTGTGGAAGGCGCTGCTGCTGGACGCGCCGCCCGAGGCCGAATGGCGCGAGGCGATGCATGACCGCGTGGCTGCGCTCGGCCGCCGCCTCGGCCTCGACATGGCCAAGGAACTGCCGGCTTCGGTCGCCTCCGCGCCCGCTCGGACTCCTGGCCCGGGCGCGGCCGAGATCGAGGCCGCCGGCCGCATGAGCGAGTCCGACCGCACCGCCATGATCCGCTCGATGGTCGAGCGCTTGGCCGAACGGATGGCAAGCGAGCCCGAGAACCTCGAGGGCTGGCGGCGGCTGGCCCAGGCCTATCGCGTACTGGGCGAAGCCGCCAAGGCCGAGGAGGCCGAGCGGCGGGTTCGGTCTCTGGAAGCCAAGTCCCGCTAGCTCGCCTTGTGGCTGGGACTCCGAGCGCCTATGTTGATGCCGAAGGGGGTTTCGGAGCCGAGCCGCGATGCAGATCGTCAGCCCGCAAAGCACCTCCGCACAGGCTGCGGCCATCCGCGCCGCGCCGGTCGGACGCAATCGCGACGCCAACGCTCAGGCGGCCGCGATCGCCGCGGACAGCGAGGCGCCGTCTTCGGGCGGCGGCGGTGGCGGGCTGGTTGTCGCGCCACGTCGCGGCCAGACCCGCGCCAAGCGCAAGGAAGCCCATCTCGGCCAGAACCTCGACATTTATGTCTGAACGCCCGGGCGTTCTGAGCGAAGCGCAGATCCAGCGTTATGCGCGACACATCCTGTTGGACGAGATCGGCGGCACCGGCCAGGCGCGATTGCTGCGCGCACGGGTGTTGGCGATCGGCGCCGGCGGGCTAGGCTCGCCCGCCATTCTTTACCTTGCCGCCGCCGGCATCGGCACCATCGGCGTGGTCGACGACGATCGGGTATCGCTCTCGAACCTGCAGCGACAGGTGCTGCATACCACCGCCCATCTCGGCCGGCTCAAGACCGACAGCGCGGCGGTCGGCGTCGCCGCGCTCAATCCCGAGATCCGCGTGATCGAGCACGCCCAGCGCCTGGATGCGCATAACGCCCTGGACCTGATCGGCGGCTACGATCTGGTGCTGGACGGCTCGGACAATTTCGCCACCCGCTTCCTCGCCGCCGATGCCTGCCATCTGGCCGGGCGCACGCTGGTGTCGGCCGCGATCCTGCGCTTCGACGGGCAGTTGGCGACCTTCAAATCGCATCTCGGCCCGCCGCACCCCTGCTATCGCTGCCTCTATCGCGAGCCGCCGCCGCCCGAGACCGTGCCGTCATGCGCCGAGGCCGGCGTCTTGGGCGCCTTGGCCGGAACCTTGGGCGCCTGGCAGGCGACCGAGGCGGTCAAGGAGCTATTGGACATCGGCGATTCTCTGTCGGGGCGGCTGATGCTTTACGATGCGCTGTCGGCGACGGTGCGCAAGCTGGCGGTGCCGCGCGATCCCGATTGCCCGCTCTGCGGCCCGCAAGCCACCATCCGTGACCTGTCTTGCCATGGCCGGGCCTAGGCTTTCGATCGTCGTCCAGTCGGGCGAATTCGAGCGCGTGCACTATGCCCTGGCCATGGCCAGCGCGGCGCTGGCGATTGGGCGGCCGGCGACCTTATTCTTCACCATGGGCGCCTGCCGGGCGCTGCTGCCGGGGGCGGCCGATTCCGATTGGGCCCGGCGCGACGCCGATTTCGCCACCTCCAAGGTGGCTACATTCCGGGAATTGCTACCGTCAGTTGTGACCATGGGTGGCCGCCTGATGGTCTGCGAGATGGGATTGCGCGCGGAAGGCATAGAACGCCGGGAATTGCGCGCCGACCTGCCGATCGAGGACGGCGGCTTGGTGACGTTTTTGCACGATCATGCGGATGGCCTAGTCGTAATGGCATAAGAAGGTCTGCCAATTGCGCAGGGCATGCATTCCCCTATAGGAATCTCGGGCATGACCCGCAACTTCGCCGCCATCGCCCTGGTTCTATTGGTACTCGCCGTCGGCGGGGCGCTGTTGCTGACCCATGCGGCCTTGCGCAAGGATATCCTCGAATCGGGCGGCCGCTCCAACGAGACCCTGGCGCGGGCCTTCGTCAACGAGACCTGGCATAGGATCGGACCGGCCTTCGAGCGCGCCAAGGGCCGGACGCCCGAAGCGCTGCGCGGCAGCGACATTTTCGGGGTCATTGACGGCGAAGTGCGGACCTTCGTCGCCGGCACGCCGATCGTCAAGTTCAAGCTCTATGATCTCTCCGGCCTAACCGTCTATTCCTCCGAAGTGCGCCAGATCGGCGAGGACAAATCGTCGAATTCCGGCTTTCGTTCGGCACGCGAAGGCCGCGGCGTCAGCGACCTCTACGTCCGCGGCCAATTTTCCGCCTTCGAGGGCGAAATCTCGAACCGCGACCTGCTGTCGAGCTACGTGCCGCTGCGCGACGGTCGCGGTCAGATCACGGGCGTGATCGAGGTCTACGTCGATTCGACCGGCATCCTGGCGATCATCGGCCGTTCGCTCTACGAATTGGCCGCCGGTTTGGGCGCCTTGGGATTGGTGGTCTACGGCCTTCTGGTGCTGATGGTGCATCGCGCCGATCGCAAGGCTACCGGCACCGAACGGCTGTTGCGCAACATCATCGACCACGTTCCGGGCAACGTCCACGTCAAGGATGCCGATGGCCGCTTCGTGCTGGTCAATCGCGGCGTGACCGAGCATCTCGGCAAGGAACGCGAGGAACTGCTCGGCCATCGCATGCAGGAATACCTGTCTGCAGAAGCCGCGGCGCGGGTCACCGAACTGGATGTCAAGGTGCGCCAGAGCGGCATCGACATCCACCAATACGAGCACGACGTGCCGATGCCGATCACGGGGCCGCGCAGCTGGCTGACCTCCAAGATTCCCCTGGCCGAGCAGGACGGGCTGCCCGACCACCTCTTGACGCTCGATTTCGACATCACCGACCGCAAACGCGCAGAGCGGGCCTTGGCTGAGAACGAAGCCCGCTTCCGCCAGTTCACCGAACTGGCCTCGGATTGGATCTGGGAGATGGACGAGAATCTCCGCTTCACTTACATGTCGCAGCGGGTCAAGGACCTGACCGGCGACACGCCCGAATTCCATTACGGCAAAACGCGGCGCGAGTTGTCGATCGCGACCGGCGCCGATCCCCAAGCCCCGGCGAACGAGATCGAGCGCGCCCAGACCGAGCGCCGGCCCTACCGCAACGTGCTGGTCAGCCGGGTGCGCAACACCGGCGAGACCCTGTGGTTCCGCACCAGCGGCCATCCGGTGTTCGACGCCGAGGGCCGCTTCCGGGGCTATCGCGGCTCGGCCACCGACGTCACCGCGCTGATGCGTGCCCAGGACGCGCTGGCCGAGTACGAACGCCAGCTCGATGCCGCCCAGCGCGCCGCCGACATGGGGCTGGTGGCGCTGGACCTGATCACCGAGCGCGGCGCCTGGTCGGACAATGCGCTGCGCATCTACGGCTTCGCGCTGGGCGAGGAGATCAGCTTCCAGGCCTGGTTCGATCGCGTCCATCCCGAGGACCGCCTGCTGGTGCCGCTGGTCGAAAGCAGCACCGTGCCGCGTGGTCATCGCGAATTCCGCATCCAACTGCCCGACGGCGAAATCCGCTATCTGCACGAATCCTACGAGATCGAACGCGCCAAGGACGGACGCCCGGTCAAGGCGATCCTCGCCGTCCAGGACGTCTCGCCGCTGATGCGGGCGCGGCTCGAGGCCGAGAAGGCCAACCTGGCCAAGTCCGAATTCCTGGCCAATATGAGCCACGAGATCCGCACGCCCTTGAACGGCATCATCGGCATGGCCGAGGTCATGCTCAAGGCCGGGACAACCGCGGCGCAGCGCAACCAGATCGAAACTATCCTGCAATCCGGCCGCATCCTCTTGTCGGTGATCAACGACATCCTCGATCTGTCCAAGCTCGAAGCCGGCCGCATCGCCTTGGAGAAGGTGCCCTTCTTGATCGCCCAAGCGACGGATTCGGTGATCTCGCTGCTGCACGAACAGGCCGAGGCCAAGGGGCTGACGCTGGCGGTCGAACTCGACCCCGCCATGCCGCGGGCGGTGGCGGGCGATCCGACCCGCTTCCGACAGGTGCTGTTCAATCTGGTCGGCAACGCCATCAAGTTCACCGCCCGGGGCTCGGTCAAGGTGATCGGCGAGTGGCAGCCGGAGCCGGGGTTGGCGCGCTTCGAGGTCCGCGACACCGGCATCGGCATGGACGCGGCAACTGTCGCCGCCCTGTTCGCCCGCTTCGCCCAGGCCGACAGCTCGACCACCCGCCGTTTCGGCGGCAGCGGCCTCGGCTTGGCGATCTCCAAGCAGTTAATCGAATTGATGAGCGGGCGCATCGGCGTCGAAAGCCAGCCCGGGCATGGCAGCCGGTTCTGGTTCGAAGTGCCCTTCAGCCCGGCCGAGCCGCCGATCCCGGCACTTGGCCGAACCGGCGGCACCGCCAAGCTGCCGCCGTTGCGCATCCTTGCCGCCGAGGACAATCACATCAATCAGATCGTGCTGCGCTCCTTGCTCGAGCCGCTCGGCCACCAGGTCGACATTGCTTCCAACGGCACCGAGGCGCTGGCGCTGGTCCAGGCCAAGACCTACGATGTCGTGCTGATGGACGTGCAGATGCCGGAAATGGACGGCCCCACCGCCACCGGCCTGATCCGCGGCCTGCCTAGCAAGGTGGCGCGCATCCCGATCATCGCCCTGACCGCCAACGCCATGGCCGGCCATCGCGAGGAATATCTCGCCGCCGGGATGAACGACTACGTCACCAAGCCGATCGAAATCGAGCTTTTGCTGGCCGCGATCGCGCGCCAACTGAACGCCGCCAAACCGGGATCGAGCGCGGCCGCGCCGTCCTAGGGCATGATCGATCTGTCTTGAGCCGTGTGTTGCAAGACCGACCGCAGATCCTGCTCTCCTGTCCCAACCCGCGCGGCGCAATTCGCGGCGTGCCTGGAGCCGGGCTTGGGATCCCATTCCGGCCGAACCTGCGCTCGCCCCATTTCCTCCAGGACACAGGCAGTCGAGGGCGAGACGGAGCACGAATCTTTACTCTTTTTTCCGCTCCAGCTCCGATCGAACGAAACAGAATCGCAGCGGCGATTCCATTCCACCCGATCGCCTTTCGGTTCGCCCGGCAGGAAGTGCCGACACTTAGCCAACCCGGGCTCCAATCGCGAATCTTTAATTCATATAAATCAATAAGTTAGACCGATTCTGGCAGTGGCCCATTTCTTGCGACTCTGTAGGTATGGACCCGTAGTATTGGCAGGAGGCCTTTACTGATATGTCGCACCATCGAGGACCGATAGAATTCGGCCTGGCCCAGTTTCGGCCCGCGCGCGGAGGCTCGCCCGAACCGATCGAACGGCGAGTCTTCTCCGCCGGGGACGAAATCTTCCGCGAGGGCGCGCGCGGCCGCCGCGCCTTCCTGATCCAGGAGGGCGTGGTCGAGCTGCAGTCCGGCGGCAGCGATCGGCGCATGACGGTCGAGCGCCTCGGCGCCCACTGCATTTTCGGCGAAATGGCGCTGATCCTCGACGACGCGCCCAGGCCGACATCGGCGGTGGCGGTAGCCAGGACCCAGGTGATGGTCATCCGGGACCTGCTCTTCAAGAAGAAGCTCGAGCAGTCCGATCCTTTCCTGCGCGCGATCGTCCGGCTCTTAGCCAACAATCTGCGCGAGACCCCGCGCCGGCGCATGGCCTATGCCGCCAGCGGGCCGGCGCCTTTCGGCAACCTGGGTTAGGCAGCGAAACGACCGCAGTTTTCGCCTTGCGCCCGGGGGTGCGGACCCGCCAAGCTGGCGGCGCGCATCCATGGTCATCGTCGCCACCGTCGTCCTGCCGTTCTTCGGCCTGATCTTCTGCGGCTATCTCGCCGGCCGCGGGCGGCTGATCGACGAGGCCGCCACGCGCGGCCTCAACGCCTTCGTCTACTGGTTCGCGCTGCCGGCCATGCTGCTGATCCTGGTCGCCAAGGCGCCGGTGCGCGAGGCGTTCGATCTCGGCTTTTTCGGCGCCTATTACGGCGCGGGACTCGCGGTCTATGCCGCGGCGGCGCTGGCCGGGCGGGTGCTGTTCGAAACGCGACTGGGGGTGCAGGCGCTGCAGGGCATGGCGGCGAGCTTTCCCAATGTCGGCTATATCGGCCTGCCACTGTCGATCGCCGCTTTCGGCGAAGCGGCGGCGCTGCCGGCAGTGCTGATCATCGTGTTCGACAGTCTGGTGCTCAACACCCTCACCTTCCTGCTGCTCGAGTCCGATCGCCGCGATCGCGCCGGCATCGGCCGCAGCCTGGGCAAGCTCGCGCTCGGCATGCTGCGCAATCCGCTGTTGCTGGCGATCTTCGCCGGCTTGGCCCTGGCTTGGTTCGGCGTTCCCCTGCCCGAGCCGGTGGCCGCCTTCGGCCGGCTGTTGAGCCAGGCGGCGGCACCGGCGGCGCTGTTCGCGCTAGGTGCGACGCTGTCGGGCCAAGCCGTCGCCGGCGATCTCAAGGAGGCGCTGTTCGTCTCGGCCTTCAAGCTCTATTTTCACCCGCTGGCGGTGTGGATCGCGGTGACGCAGTTGGCCCAGTTCGACCCCTTGTGGACCAAGGTGGCGTTGACCCAGGCCGCACTGCCGACCGCCGCCAGCGCCTTCGTCGTCGCCACCCAATACGGCGTCTACATCCGCCGCGCCTCGTCGGCGGTGTTCTTCTCGACCGCCATCGCCGTCTTCAGCGTCTCTGCCCTGTTGGCCTTTTTGACCGGAGAATGAACGTGTCCCAGAACGTCACCAACCGCCCGCGGATCGATGCCGAGGAAATCCTCGAAGGCATCCGCCGCTGGGTCGAGATCGAAAGCCCCTCGCACGACGCCGCCGCGGTCAACCGCATGGTCGACAAGGCGCGCGACGAGATGGCGGCGGCCGGCGCCCGCATCGAGCGCGTCCCCGGCCGCGAGGGCTATGGCGACGTGCTGATCGCGCGCTCGCCCTGGGGCGAGGGCCCCGGCATCCTGGTGCTGGCGCATCTCGACACCGTGCATCCGGTCGGCACGCTGCGCGATCTGCTCAAGTTCGAGCGCAAGGACGACGCCGTCTTCGGCCCCGGCATCTACGACATGAAGGGCGGCGCCTACCTGGCCTATTACGCCTACCGCCATCTGGTGCGCTCGGGCCAGACCTCGCCCTTGCCGATCACCTTCGTCTTCGTGCCCGAGGAGGAGGTCGGCAGCCCAACCTCGCGCGCGCTGATCGAGGCCGAGGCGCGCAACAACAAATACGTGCTGGTGACCGAGCCGGCGCGCGACGGCGGCCGCATCGTCACCGCCCGCAAGGGGGTGATGCAGATCTGGGTCAAGTGCATCGGCCGCCCGGCCCATGCCGGCGCCCGTCACGAGGACGGCCGCAGCGCCATCCGCGAAATGGCGCGCCAGATCCTGCGCTTCGAGGAACTGACCGATTATCGCCGCGGCATCACCTGCTCGGTCGGCACGGTCAAGGGCGGCACCGGCATGAACGTGGTCCCGGCCGAATGCTCGGCCGAGGTCGACATGCGCGTGCCCGACCCGCAGGCGGCCGAGGAGATGCTGGCCAAGATCCGCGCCTTCCAAAGCTTCGATGCCGACGTCAAGCTCGAGATCAAGGCCAATCTCAACCGCCCGCCCTATGTCAAGAATCCGGGCATCGCCAAGCTGTTCGAGCACGCCAAGGGATTGGCGGCCGAGATCGGTTTCGAACTCAAGGACGTGCCGCTGACCGGCGGCGGTTCGGACGGCAATTTCACCGCGGCCTTGGGGATTCCGACCCTGGACGGGCTCGGCGTCGACGGCAAGGGCGCCCACACCGACTACGAGCAGATGTCCTACGCCTCGCTGGAACCGCGCACCAAGCTCTGGGTCAGGCTGTTCGAGACCTTGCGCTGACGCTCAGCTCTTCTTTTTCATGGCGCGGGTGATGGCGTATTGCTGCGCCATGGAGAGGATGTTGTTCCAGCTCCAGTAGATCACCAGCCCGGCCGGGAAGCTGGCCAGCATGAAGGTGAACAGGATCGGCAGGAACATGAAGATCTTGGCCTGCACCGGGTCGGGCGGCGCCGGGTTCATTTTCTGCTGCAGGAACATGGTGATGCCCATCAGGATCGGCCAGACGCCCAGCCCGACCGCGCCGCCGGCGGCGAAGAAGGCCGGCGGGTCCCACGGGATCAGCCCGAACAGGTTGAAGATCGTGGTCGGATCCGGCGCCGAGAGATCGACCACCCAGCCATAGAACGGCGCATGCCGCATCTCGATAGCGACGAACAGCACCTTGTAGAGCGCGAAGAACACCGGAATCTGCAGAAGGATCGGCAGGCACCCGGCCATCGGGTTGACCTTCTCGCGCTTGTAAAGCTCCATCATCGCCTGGTTGAGGCGCTGGCGGTCCTCGCCGAAACGCTCGCGCAGGCGCAGCATCTCGGGCTGAAGGTCCTTCATCTGCTGCATCGAGCGGTAGGACTTGTTGGCCAGCGGGAAGAACAGCAGCCGGATCACCACCGTCAGCGCCAGGATGGCGAGGCCGAAATTGCCCAACAGCCGGTTCAGCCAGTCGATGGCGTGGAAGATCGGCTTGGTCAGGAAGTAGAACCAGCCGAAATCGACGGCGCGGTCGAACAGGGCGATGGCGTATTGGCGTTCGTAGGCGTCGAGCAGGTTGACTTCCTTGGCGCCGACGAACAGCCGGTCGACCACCCGCGCCTGCCCGCCCGGCGCCACGGTCAGCCCGCCATGCAGATAGTCGACCTGATACTTGTCCAGGCGGTCGACCAAGGCGTGGGTGAAGCTGGCCTGGACCCGCGCGCCCGATTCCGGCACCAGCGCCGCCAGCCAGTACTTGTCGGTGATGCCGATCCAGCCGCCGGTCGAGGGGCGCTGGATGCGGCGCTTGTCCTTGAGATCGTCGTATTTGAACTCGTCGAGCTTGCCCTCGAACACGCCCAACGGGCCTTCATGCAAAATATAAAAGCCCTGGGTCGGCGGCGTTCCAGTGCGCGAGAGCAGCGCATAGGGATGCGCGGTCGCCGGCTTGTCGCCCTTGTTCTCGACCGTGTTGGTGACGGTGAACATGAAATTGGCGTCGATCTCGAAGCGGCGGGTGAAGACCAGCCCCTGGCCGTTGTCGAAAGTCAGGGTCAGCGGGCGATCCGCCGTCAGCCGATCGCCGTCGGCCCGCCACAGGCTTGTGGCATTGGGCAGCGCCGGCGCATCGGCGCCGCCGCTCCAGCCGAATTCGGCGAAATAGGGATGCGGCGCGCCCGGCGGCTCGAACAGCACGATCTCGGGCGAGGCTCGCGACACCGTCTCGCGATAGCCCTTGAGCACGATCCGGTCGATCCGCCCGCCGACCAGGCTGATCGAACCCCTGAGGCGCGGCCCGTCGATCGCTGCCCGCGGCGTGGCGACTTGTTGGGTTGCGGGTGCGGCGGCAGCCGGAGCCGCGGCCGCGGGCTGGCCCGGGACCGGCGGCGCGCCGGCGGGCACCGGCGCGGTCGAAGGAACGCTGGTGCCCG
>VGDZ01000061.1 GCA_016869515.1 Alphaproteobacteria bacterium
TGCTGGTCAAGGGACGCGGCCGGTTGGTCGAAGTGGTGCGACGCGCGGGGCGGCGCGGCGGCGGCTTCTTGGCTTCTTCGGGCTGGGTCGGCACCACCGTCACCGGAGCGGGCGGCGGGGGCGGGGCGTTGGCGGCGTCGCGTTCGGCTTGTTCGCGGCGGAGGCGTTCCGCAAGCGCGGCTTCGCGCGCCTTGACTTCGCGTTCGATCGCCTCGAGCGCATCCTGGCGCGCCTTTTCGAGCGCCATCTGGCGCTGGGCTTCGATCTCGGCCGCCTGCAGCGCGGCCAACTGGGCGGCGACGCGCGCTTCGGGATTGGCCACCGACGGCCCGTTGCTGCCGTAACTGCCGGCGGGAATGGTGTTGACCGGCAAGGACGCGACTTGGACCGGGCTGAGCGGATCGATGAAGGGATCGGGCGTGGCGTAGCAATTCATCACGCCGATGGTCTTGTAGCAGTAGAGCGGTCGCTGGACGACGTTTTGGACCGGCCTGCACACCTTGTGCGGCGTGATCAGGCGATCGACGTCGCAATCCTGGTCGGTGATCGCCGAAAGGGTGCGATTGGCGGTGTTGGTGCAGGCCTGCAAAGCCAGCGCGGCCAGGGCCGCCAGAAGGGGCGCGATCCGGTTCATGGCCGGCATAATAGCGCGCCATGGTTAAGGAACGGTTAATACCAATCCGCGTTGACCGTGACCGGTCAACGCGCCCTCAGGCGCCGGGCGGGCGCATCCGCGCCCTTGGCTTACGCGCCATAAGACGCGCGGCCTCAATGGCCGTTCCAAGCTGCGATGAACAAGGCTCATCGCAGCTTGGTATAAAGGCCGCGGAATCCGGTAGTCTGCCGGCATGCTTCCCAGCCTCGCGCCCTCGACCGCGCTGGAACGGCCCGACGCCAAGGCGCTGGAGGCCGGGCGGTGGCTGTTCGCCCAGGAATGCCGCTTCCTGATGGGCGTGGCGGAATTGGGCAAGCTGCCGGCCTTCCGCTTGCCCGAGATCGCCTTCGCCGGGCGCTCCAATGTCGGCAAGTCCTCGCTGCTCAACGCCCTGGTCGGGCGCAAGGACCTGGCGCGGACCTCGAACACGCCGGGCCGTACCCAGGAACTCAATTTCTTCGATCTCGGCCGGCGGCTGACCTTGGTCGACCTGCCGGGCTATGGCCATGCCGAGGCGCCCAAGGCGCGCATCGAGGCCTGGAACGCGCTGGTGCGCGACTATTTGCGCGGCCGGCCGACGCTGGCGCGGGTCTGCCTGCTGATCGACGCCCGCCACGGCCTCAAGCCGGTCGACGGCGAGATCATGACCCTGCTGGACGAAGCGGCGGTGGTCTATCACGCCGTGCTGACCAAGGCCGACAAGCCCAAGCCCAAGGACCTTGCCGCGGTCGAGGCCGGCCTGCGGGCCGAGATCGCCAAGCGGCCGGCGGCCCATCCCGCCGCCTTCGTCACCTCCAGCGTCGAGGGGACCGGCCTGCCCGAGCTGCGCGCCGCGCTTGCGAGCCTGGCCGGGCGGCCGTTATAACCCGAGCCGCCATGGCCGCCTCCGACCTGCCGCCTTTCGATCCCGCGCTGCTGGGCACCGCCCGCACGCTGTCCGAAGCCTTGCCCTATATGCGGCGCTTCTCGGGCCAGACCTTCGTCATCAAATACGGCGGCCACGCCATGGGCGAGGAATCGGCGGCGCGCGATTTCGCCCGCGACGTCGTGCTGCTGAAGCAGGTCGGCATCAACCCGGTGGTGGTGCATGGCGGCGGGCCGCAGATCGGCGCCATGCTGGCGCGGCTCAAGATCAAGAGCGAGTTCGTCGACGGCCTGCGCGTCACCGACGCCGCCACCGTCGAGGTGGTCGAGATGGTGCTGGCCGGCACCATCAACAAGCAGATCGTCGCCGCCATCCAGGCCGCGGGCGGGATGGCGATCGGGCTGTCGGGCAAGGACGGCAACCTGATCGAGGCGCGGCGGCTCAGGCGCACCAAGCGCGATCCCGATTCCGAGATCGAGAAGATTCTCGATCTCGGCTTCGTCGGCGAGCCCTCGCGGATCAACCCGCATGTGCTGGCGCTGTTCGCCAAATCGGACATCATCCCGGTGATCGCGCCGATCGGCCTGGGCGAGGACGGCCAGACCTACAACATCAACGCCGACACCGTCGCCGGCGCGGTGGCCGGCGCGCTGGGCGCGGCCAAGTTGATGCTGCTGACCGACGTCCGCGGCGTGCTCGACAAGCAGGGCAAGCTGATCCCCAAGCTGACCCCGACCGAGGCCAGCCAGTTGATGACCGACGGCACCGCCAGCGGCGGCATGTTGCCCAAGCTGGAAACCTGCCTGATGGCGCTGGCCAGGGGCGCCGGCGCGGCTCACATCCTCGATGGCCGCGTGCCGCACGTGCTGCTGCTGGAGACCTTCACCGAGCACGGCGTCGGCACCATGATCGAAAAACGCAAGGTGGATTAAGGGCGGGCGGGAGGGAGGCGAGGGCGCTCGGGCACCCTCGCCGGCGGTTTCAGTCGACCTTCTTCAGAAACGGCAGCGCCGCTTCCGGCACGTTGTCGAGCGTGGTCAGGCGCAGCGTCGGCGCCTCCGCGCCGGACTGTCTGCTCTTGGGCCGCAAATCGGCCGAGGCGATATTGGGTTCGAGGGTGAACATGGAGCCGGTCAGCGGATCGACGATGAACCAGCCGACGATGAAACCGAATACGATATTGCCGGCGACGTACCAGCCCGAAGGGGTCGTCAGGACGTTGAGTTCGTGGACTTCGTGGCCGTCGAGTTCGAACTTGACCTTGAAGTCGTTGCCGCAGAAATAGCCACAGCCTTTTTCGACCGCGATTTGCGCCGGCGTCGTGCCGCGGGCCACGGTACGGCCCTTCTTGTCTTCGATCGTGAATCGCGCTCCCGGCGGGTCGGTCTTGAGCGCGATCGTTTTTCCGTCCTCGCCTTTGATGCCATCGACGATGGTGGCACATGCTCCGAGCGCAATACTCAGGGCGATAACGGCAGGAAGCTTGTAACTAGATAGCATTAGAATCCCTCCTTAATTGCTATCTTTGCAGGAATAATATAGTGGAACACAATCCAATAGGAATCAAGCGGCATGGTATTTCTCGCAATATGCGTGAGGATGCCGGCGTCAACCTCCGACGGAAAGCGTCGCCGTATCCGCCGAAACACCACGGGCCCGGGGTGGTCCCGGGCCCGCGCTTGTTCGTACGTCTTTCGGGTTTAGCCGAACAGGCCGAGCAGCACCTGCGGCCGGGCATTGGCGATCGACAGCGCCTGGGTACCCAGCTGCTGCTTGATCTGCAAGGCCTGGAGGTTGGCCGATTCGCGCGACAGATCGGCGTCGATCAGCGAGCCGATACCGGTGGTGATGATGTCGAGCAGCTTGGACGAGTAGTCGGCCTGGATGCCGACCGCCTTCGCCGCCGAACCCATCTTGGCGGCGTTGGTCGCGGCCAACACGATCGCCGAGTTGATCGCCGTCAGCGCCGTCAAGGCGCCCGACGAGGTCGACAGGGTCTGCGACTGGATGCCCAGCGCGGTGCGGTCCAGCGCCACCGCCGAGACGGTGATGGTCGAACCATCGACCGTCGACAGCACCGTCAGCGAGGTCGAACCCGAGGTGATCAGGTTCTTGCCGTTGAAGGTGGCCGAGCTGACGATGGTGGTGATCTGGGTCGCCAGCGCCTGGAAATCGTCGTTGAGGGCCGAGAGCGAGGCGTTGTCGAGGCCGGCCTGGTTGGCCTGCACCACCTTGGCCTTCATCTCGACCAGGAGGTCGTTGACCGCTTCAGAAGCCTTGACGCCGGTATTGACCGTCGCCAATCCGAGGCCGAGCGCGATCTGCACCGCCTCGTAGCCGGCGCGGTCGCCCTTCATCTTCTGCGCGATCTGGTAGGAGGCGGCGTCGTCCACCGAGCCCGAGACGCGCAGGCCGGTATTGACGCGCTGCTGGGTCTTGTCGAGCAGGGAGTTGGTGCCGTTCAGACTCTGCAGCGCGGCCATCGCGCCGACATTGGTGTTGATCGAAACGCCCATGATACGCTCCGCGACCGGGCTCTCGATCCTTCCGGATCGAACGCGGCGCTTTCAGCCGCCGCGCGGCCGGCCTGGGGGCCGACGCGGGCATTATCTCCGGGCTTGGTAAACGAACCCTTAACGCCGGCGATTATTTCTTGCGGTCGGGGTAGCTGACCGCCATGCCGTCGCGCACGTCCTGCTGGATGCCGTATTGGGCGAAGGGATAGCGAAACCCGTTCTTGGCCAGTTTTTCCATTCCTTCCAAGGCCTTGGCGATGTCCGCCGGCGGCAGCGCCATGAGCATTTCGTCGTCCAGCACGCCGCCATAGCGGCGCTCGGCGAAGCAGGGAATCGACAAGGAGGGCTGGCGGGTGCGCAGGGCGCGGCCCCAGGAATCGGCGCAGGCCGATTCGCCGACCACGCTCCAATCGAAGCGCTTGTAGCCCGACCATTGCAGGCCATTGACGAAATAGATCATGGCGCCGGGCGTGGCATAGAACAGGGCGATGTCGGGCGGATCGAGCCGGCCCGCGGCCAAGGGCGAGACCGCCAGCGCCCGATAGCGGCCCGCGGGCACCAGGTTCATCGCGTTCTGATGGGCGCGCGCATCCTCGGGCGTCGCGAACCAGACGCCGACCATGTGCTGGCCCGAGATCCAGGGCTCGCCCTGATCGCCCAGGCCCACCACCGCCCGGCATTGCGCGCCCACCAGGTCCTCGGCGGTGATGCCGACGGTCCAGCCGAGTCGCGCCGCCTGGGCCACCACCTGATCGAGGGTGTGGACCGATTTCGGCCGGCGGATGCGGGGAATCGCCGCCATGTCCTCGATGCGCTCGAACAGCTTCATGCCGAAAGGCGGGTTGCGCAGCCGCAAGAGACGTTCCAGATCGCCGGCCATCTTGGCCCAGTCGGTGGCGGGCGGATTGGCGGTCGGGACGGCGCTCATGATCGGCTCCGGTCGGGGTGATGCTGTCTCCCAGCTTGGCTCCGGAGAGGGCGCGGCGCAACCCGGCCGATTCGCCGGCGACATGCCCGCGGCGGCGTAAAGGGTTAGCCGCACTTGACTTTCGGCAATGCAGCGACCATTTGTTTAGCAACGCAAAAACCACGGGGAGAATGCGATGAGCGACGCATACCGCACTACGATCCAGACCGGGACCGGCACGCTCGACCGGGCGGAACGGTTCGACGCGGCGCTGCGCCAGCACATGCTGCAGGTCTACAACTACATGGCCTCGGGCGTGCTGCTGTCGGGCATCGTCGCCATGCTGGTGGCATCCAACCAGACGGCGATGGCGGTGATCTTCGGCACGCCGCTGAAGTGGGTGGTGATGCTGGCGCCTTTGGCCTTCATCCTGGTGCTCAGCTTCGGCTTGCACAAGCTGTCGGACGGCGCCACCCAGGCGCTGTTCTGGCTGTTCTGCGCGGTGATGGGGCTGTCAATGGCCTCGATCTTCGTCGTCTTCACCGGCGCCTCGATCGCGCGCGTGTTCTTCATCACCGCCGCCACCTTCGGCGCGATGAGCCTTTACGGCTACACCACCAAGCGCGATCTCAGCGGCTTCGGCTCGTTCCTGCTGATGGGCCTGATCGGGCTGATGATCGCCGGCCTAGTCAACATCTTCCTGCAGTCCAGCATGCTGCAGTTCGCGATCTCGGCCATCGGCGTGCTGGTGTTCGTCGGCCTGACCGCCTACGACACCCAGCGCATCAAGGCCGAGTTCCTGGAAGGCTACGAGCCCGAGATCCTGCACAAGGCCAAGATCATGGGCGCGCTCAGCCTCTACCTGAACTTCGTCAACATCTTCATGATGCTGATGAACCTGTTCGGCCAGCGCGACGAATAGGCTGCCCAAGAGCCGACGCGACGCCCGGAAGCTTCGGCTTCCGGGCGTTTCGTTTTTGGTTATGCTGGCGTCATGAATCGATCGCAGCCGTCTGCCACCGGCCTGGGTCCGGCCGGCGTAGTGCTGGCGACGCTGTTCTTCCTCTCGGGCTTCAGCGCGCTGATCTACCAGACCGCCTGGCACCGGCTGCTGGGGCTGTTTTCGGGCGCCGACAGCATCTCGGCGGCGCTGGTGGTGGGCGCCTTCCTGCTCGGCCTCGGCCTCGGCAGCCTGCTGGCCTCGGGCCTGGCCGACCGGCTGACGCGGCGGCGCGCGCTTTATGCCTTCGCCGCCTGCGAACTGGCCATCGCCGCCTATGCGCTGGCGTCGCCGGCCTTGATGCACGACCTGCTGTTCGGGCAGTTGATCGCCTATGCGCGCTCGCGGCTGGCGGTGTTCGCGCTGGCCTTCCTCGCCGTGCTGTGGCCGACCTTGCTGATGGGCCTGACCCTGCCGCTGCTGTCGCGCGCCTTGGTCAAGGACCCGGCGCGCGCCGCCGGCCAGATCGGCGCGATCTACACCTTGAACACGCTGGGCGCAGGCATGGGCGCGCTGATCGCGGGCTGGGTGCTGAACGGCCAGTTCGGCTATGCCGTCACCATCCAGATCGGCGCCGCGCTCAACGCCGTGGTCGGACTGGGCGGACTGATCGCGGCGCGGTCCTTGCCCGAGGAGACCGCCGCCGCGCCGCCCAAGGGCTTCGGCGCCGACGCCAATGCCTGGCGCTGGTGCGTGCTGGTGTTCGTCTCGGGCTTCACCGCCATCGCCCTGCAGATCGCCTGGTATCGGGTCATCGGCGTCGTCACCCAGTCCAATGCCTACGGCTTCGCGCTGGTGCTGGGGCTGTTCCTGATCGGCGATGCTGCGGGCCTAGCGATCGGCGCGGCGGTGGCAAAGCGCGTCAACGACGCGCTGCGGCTGTTCCTGCTGCTGCAGGCGGCGGCGCTGGCGGTGGCGGTCGGCAGCATCCTGGCCTTCCACTGGCTTTACGAGCCGCTGGGCCTGGTGCGGTTGTTCCATGAGGGCGATCCCGACCGGCCGAGCGCGGCCATGATCGCCGGTGCCATCGGCGTCGCCGCCGCGTTGGTATTGCCGGCCAGCGTGCTGATCGGCTTTACCTTCCCGCTCAGCCAGAAGGCGGTGCAGGACGACGCCGCCCGCATCGGCGGCCGGGTCGGCATGATCCAGCTGTTCAACATCGCCGGCAATTCGGCCGGCAGCCTGGTGACCGGGCTGGTGCTGCTGGACTGGCTGGGCACCGCCGGCACGCTCGGGCTGCTGGCGCTGGCCGGGGTAGGCTTCGCGCTGGCGACGACGGGATCGCCGCGCAGCTGGGCGCTGGCGGCGGTGGGGGCGGCGCTGGCGGTGATGTTGCCCGACAACCGCGCGCTGTGGGCCAAGCTGCATGCCGCCCAGCCCGACGAGAAGGTGTGGACCGAGGAGGACAAGAGCGGAGTCGCGGTGCTGCGCCGGAGCCCCGCCGGCCATGCCAATCTCTACATCGGCGGCCATACCCAAAGCTGCGTGCCCTATTGCGTCATCCATCAGTTCCTGGGATCGCTCGGCGCGTTGCTGCATCCGGCACCGCGCGAGGTGCTGGTGATCGGCGTCGGCTCGGGCGGCACGCCCTTCGCCGCCGGCATCAACCCGGCGACCGAGCGCGTCGCCACGGTCGAGATCGTGCGGCCGGTGCTGGAGGTGATGCGCGCCTTCGCCGCCTCGCCCGAGGGCGCGAGCGTGCGCGCGGCGTTCGGCGATGCGCGCTACGACTGGACGGTGGACGACGGGCGGCGGCGGCTGTTCCTGGCCGAGCGGCGCTACGACATCATCCAGGCCGACGCCATCCTGCCGCGCACCTCGCTCTCGGGCCTGCTTTATTCGCGCGAGTTCTTCGAGCAGATGCGGCGCACCCTCAAGCCCGGCGGCATGGTGGTGCAGTGGTCGCCGACCGCCCGCACCGAAGCCACCTTCCGCGATGTCTTTCCTTACGTCACTCGGATCGACACCGCCTTGGTCGGCAGCGAGGCGCCGCTGGCGGTGGACCGTGCCGCCCTGTTGGCGCGGTTGGCGACTCCGGCGGCGCAGGCCTATCTGCGCGCGGCGGGGTTGGACCCCGAGGAGTTGGCCGCGATGTATCGCCGGGTCGAAATCGCGGTGCTGCCGCGCCCGTCCGGCCCGGCAGCCGCCGACACCATCAATACTGATCTGTTTCCGCGCGACGAGTATTATCTCAATCGCCGCCGGCCATGACCCAACCCGCCATCCCCCAGACCGATCCCGGCGCCGCCTATCGCGAGCGCAAGGACGAAATCGACGCCGCCGTGGCGCGCGTGCTGGCCTCGGGGCGCTATATCCTCGGCCCCGAGGTCGAGGCGTTCGAAAGCGCCTTCGCCGCTTGGAGCGGGCTCGGCTACGCCGTCGGCGTCGCCAACGGCACCGATGCCCTCGAACTGGCCCTGCGCGGCCTCGACATCGGCCCCGGCGACGTGGTGGCGACAGTGTCGCTGACCGCGGTCGCCACGGTGGCGGCGATCGAACTGGTCGGCGCGCGCGCGGTGCTGGTCGACATCGACCCGTTCTATGGCCTCGATCCGGGCGGGTTGGAGGCGGCAATTCGGCTGCACAAGCCCAAGGCCGTGATCCCGGTTCACCTTTACGGCCAGGCCTGCGCCATGGGTCCGATCATGGAACTCGCCGGCCGCCACGGCTTCAAGGTGATCGAGGATTGCAGCCAAGCCCATGGCGCCAGCCTCGCCGGCCGGCGGGTCGGGAGTTTCGGCGACGTCGCCTGCTACAGCCTTTATCCGACCAAAAACCTGGGCGCGCTGGGCGATGGCGGCGTCATCGCCACCGGCGATGCGGCGCTGGCGACGCGGCTCAAGGCCTTGCGCGAATACGGCTGGCGCGAGCGCTACATCAGCGCCGAGACCGGGATGAACAGCCGGCTGGATCCGATCCAGGCCGCGATCCTGCGCGTCAAGCTGGCGCATCTCGCCACCGACAACGCCCGCCGCGCGGCCATCGCCGCGGTCTACGACCGCGCCTTGAATGAAACGGCGATTGCGCCGCCGCGCCGGCGCCCGGGCGCGGGGCACGTCTTCCATCAATACGTCCTGCGCGCCCGCGATCGCGACGGCCTCAAGGCGGCGCTGGCCGCGCGCGGCATCGGCACGCTGGTGCACTACCCGCAGGCGGTCCACCAACAACCGGCCTATCGCGGCCGGGTGGCGGTGGGTCCGGCAGGCCTAGGCCTGACCGACAAGGCCATGCCCGAGATCCTCAGCCTGCCGATGTATCCGCAGCTCGAAGAAGCCGCGCTGACACGCATCGCGGCCGCGCTGGCCGAACTCGGCAAGGAGGAATCATGACCGCGCGCGTCCGGCGGCTGGCGGAGGGCGACCGCAAGGAATGGGAGGCGCTGTTCCGCGGCTACATCGCCTTCTACAAGGCCAGCGTCGCCGACCAGGTCATCGAGCTGACTTGGCGGCGGCTGATGCAGGGCGAGGAGGGATTCCATATCGCGCTGGTGGCGGTCGACGCCGCCGATCGCCCGATCGGCCTGGCGCATGTGCTGTTCCATCGCTCGACCTGGTCGCCGAGTTGGTATTGCTATCTCGAGGACCTGTTCGTGCGGCCGGATTTGCGCGCGGGCGGCGTCGGCAAGGCGCTGATCGAGGCGGTCTATGCCGAGGCCGACCGGCGCCAATGCACCCGCACCTACTGGACCACCCAGGAGTTCAACTACCGCGCCCGCGGCCTTTACGACAAGGTGGCGACCAAATCGGTCTTCGTGCAGTACCGAAGGTGAGTCGATTCAGTAGCTGTATTCCTCGAACACCGGCTCGATGCGGCCCTGCCAGCGGCCGCGATAGGCTTCGAGCAGTTCCTCGGCCGGGGTCTTGCCGGATTCCACCGTCGCCTTGAGGGTGTTGACGAAATGGGCCTCGTTGCCGCCCAGGCTGGAAAGCCGGTTGCGCCGCGCGAGGCCGTGCTCCGACAGCTCGACCGCCAGCCGCGCCAGGTCGCGCACCGTGGTCTTGCGGAACGGCGTCGCCAGCGCGGTCTTGGGCACGGCATCGCGCAGCCCCTGGCGCTCCTCGGCGGTCCAGTCCTTGACCAGATCCCAGGCCGCGTCCAGCGAGGTGTCGTCGTAGAGCAGGCCGACCCAGAAGGCGGGCAGGGCGCACAGCCGCTTCCACGGCCCGCCGTCGGCGCCGCGCATTTCGAGATAGGTCTTGAGTCGCGCCTCGGGGAAACAGGTGGTGAGGTGATTGCCCCAATCGGCCATGGTCGGCAGCTCGCCCGGAAGGCCGGCCAGCTTGCCGCGCATGAAGTCGCGGAAGCTCTGGCCGGCGACGTCGACGTACTGGCCCTTGCGGAAGACGAAATACATCGGCACGTCGAGGGCGTAGTCGACATAGCGCTCGAAGCCCATGCCGGATTCGAAGGCGAAGGGCAGCATGCCGGTGCGCGCCGGATCGGTGTCGGTCCAGACGCGCGAGCGCGAGGACAGATCGCCCGAGGGCTTGCCCTCGACGAAGGGCGAGTTGGCGAACAGTGCGGTGGCGATCGGCTGCAGCGCCAGCGCCACGCGCAGCTTCTTGACCATGTCGGCTTCCGAGCCGAAATCGAGGTTCACCTGCACCGTGCAGGTGCGGAACATCATGTCCAGCCCGCGCCCGCCGACCTTGGGCATGTAGCGCCGCATGATGGCGTAGCGGCCCTTGGGCATGATCGGCACGTCGTCCAGCTTCGATTTCGGATGGAAACCGAGGCCGAGGAAGCCGATGCCCATTTCGGTCGCCACCGTCTTGACCTGCGCGAGGTGCGTGTTCACCTCGTCGCAGGTCTGGTGCAGCGTCGCCAGGGGCGCGCCCGAGAGTTCGAACTGGCCGCCGGGTTCGAGCGAGATCGACTGCCGGCCCATCGCCATGCCGATGGCCGTGTTGCCCTCGTGCACCGGCGTCCAGCCGAAGCGCTTGAGGCCCTCGAACAGGGCGGCGATGCCTTGCGGCCCCTCGTAGCTCAACGGCCGCAGATCGGACAGGCGATAGCCGAACTTCTCGTGCTCGGTGCCGATGCGCCAGGCGCTGCGCGGCTTGCTGCCGGACGCCATGTATTCCACCAGTTCGCGCTTGCCGGAAATCGGCGCGGCGCGTTCGTCGTTGACCGGGACGCTCATGAGACCTCTCGACCGCGAAGGTTGTCATGTGGGGAGCCGGTGCGCAACCGGCAAGTCCGTACAGCCCCTATTCGAGCGTGAGCGATTTGGCGATCGGGCGCCGCCAGTCGCCGGCCAATGCCTGAAAGGCGGCCAGCGCGGCGATGGCGGCGGTCTCGGCCCGCATCAGCCGCGGCCCCAGATCGACCGCCAGCGCGTCGGGCAAAGCGCGGATGGCGCGGCGTTCCTCGTCCGAGAACCCGGCCTCGGGTCCGATCAGGATCGCGGCCGGGCCGGGCGCGCGCCCGCCCAGCGCCTCGATCGCCGGCCGGCCCTGGCCGGTCTCGTCGCAGAACACCAGCGTCCGCCCGCGCGGCCATGCGGCCAGCAGCTTGTCGAGCGCCATTGGCGCGCGCACCGCGGGCACGGTCAGGCGATGGGTCAGCTCGGCGGCCTCGCGGGCATTGGCGGCCAGGCGCTCGACATTGACCCGGGTAACGGCCGTGAAGCGGGTCAATGTGGGTTGCAGCACCGAGACGCCCAGCTCGCTCGCCTTTTCGGCCAGGAAGTCGATGCGGGCGTGCTTGAGCGGCGCGAACGCCAGCCACAGATCGGGTTCGGGCGTCTGCGGCCGAAGTTGGCGCTGAACCCGCAGCCGGCCCGATTTCTTGGCGAAGGATTCGACGATCGCCAGCCATTCGCCGTCGCGGCCGTTGAACAGCGCCAGGCCCGCGCCCGGTTCCTGGCGCATGACGTGGCGCAGGTAATGGGCCTGATCGGCGTCGAGCGCGACTTCGCCCGCAGCCGCAAGCGGCGCATCGACGTAAAGACGGATTTTGGGCGTGGCCATGCGCTTGCCGGCGGGAGGGGCGATGGCTCATGCTAGCCGCCATGTCTCCCGAGGCCAAGCGCGGCCATAGCGACATCGCCGCCGGCGACTGGGTCGACCGCTTCCTGCCGGCGGGCCTCCGGCCCTATGCGCGGTTGGCCCGGCTCGATCGCCCGATCGGCACTTGGCTCTTGCTGTGGCCATGCCTATGGGGGTTGGCGCTGGGTACCGAGCGGGGCTTGCCGGCCTGGGGGCTGATCGGGCTGTTCACGCTGGGCGCCGTGGTCATGCGCGGCGCCGGCTGCGTGGTCAACGACCTGGCGGATCGCGATTTCGACCGCAAGGTCGAGCGTACCGCCTCGCGGCCAATCGCCTCGGGCGCGATCTCGGTGCGCCAGGCGCTGGGCTTCATGGCGCTGCTGGGCGGGATCGGGCTGGCGGTGCTGCTGCAGTTCGAGGACGACGCGATCTGGCTGGGCCTGGCCAGCCTGCCGCTGGTGGCGATCTACCCTTTCATGAAGCGCATCACCCACTGGCCGCAATTCGTGCTGGGGCTGGCGTTCAATTGGGGCGCGCTGCTGGGGTTCATGGTCGCCGCCGGTCGACTGGATTGGCCGGCCTTCATGCTTTACGCCGGCGGCATCTTCTGGACCCTGGGCTACGACACCATCTACGCCCATCAGGACAAGGCCGACGATGCCATCGTCGGCGTGCGCTCGACCGCGCTGTTGTTCGGGCGGCGGACGCGGCGCTGGATCTATGTCTTCTACGCGCTGGCGCTGAGCTGTTTCGCCGCCGCCGCCACCATGGCCAATCTGTCCTGGGCGTTCTGGGCCGAGCTGGCGGTGGCGGCGGCGCATCTGTTCTGGCAGGCCTGGCGGGTCGATTTCGACGATCCGGCCGACTGCCTCGACAAGTTCCGCTCCAACCGCGATTTCGGCTTGCTGCTGTTCCTCGGGCTGGTCCTGGGACAGGTGCTTCCGCTATAACCGGCCGCCATGTCCGAGGAACTTTCGCGCCTGATCGACCTGGTCGCGGCCGCGCGCCGCGCCGGGGCCGACGCCGCCGACGCGGTGCGCATCAACGGCCGATCCTTGTCGCTGTCCTGGCGCCTCGGCCGGCTGGAGGACGTCGAGCGCGCCGAGGAAAGCGATCTCGGCCTGCGGGTGCTGATCGGCAAGCGCCAGGCGGTGCTGTCGACCAACGATCACGGCAAGGACTCGCTTGCCCGCCTGGTCGAGCGCGCGGTGGCGATGGCGCAGGTCGCGCCCGAGGATCCCTATTGCGGCCTGGCCGATGGCGCGCTGCTGGCCAAGTCCCTGCCGGAGCTCGATCTGTGCGATCCGGTCGAGCCCGGGATCGAGGCACTGACGGCGCGGGCGGCGGAATGCGAGGACGCGGCGCGCGCGGTCGCGGGCGTGACCAACTCCGAGGGCGCCGGCGCCTCTTGGGGTCGGAGCGAGGTGATGCTGGCGACCTCGCACGGCTTCGCCGGCGCGTACCGCACTTCCAGCCACGGCGTCAGCGTGGCGGTGATCGCCGGCTCGGGCACGGCGATGGAGCGCGATTACGAATTCTCCTCGGCGCGGCATGGGGCCGACCTCGACGCCGCGGCCCAAGTCGGCCGCAAGGCGGGCGAGCGCACGGTCCGTCGCCTCGGCCCCAGCAAGATCGAATCCCGCCGCATGCCGGTGGTGTTCGATCCGCGGGTGTCGATGTCGCTGGTCGGCCATTTCGCCGGCGCGGTGTCGGGGCCGGCGGTGGCGCGCGGCACCTCGTTCCTCAAGGACCGCATGGGCCAGCGCGTGTTCGCGCCCGGCATCCACATTCTCGACGAGCCGCATCGCCGCCGCGGCCTGGCCTCCAAGCCGGTCGACGGCGAGGGCGTCGCCAACCGCCGCCAGGCTTTGGTCGAGGACGGCGTGCTCAAGACCTGGGTGCTGGACAGCGCCTCCGCCCGCCAGTTGGGATTGACCACCACCGGCCATGCCGCGCGCGGCATTTCGCACCCGCCCGGGCCCGCCACCACCAATCTCTATCTCGAACCCGGCGCGGTCTCTCCCGAGGCGCTGATGGCCGACATCGACGAGGGCCTCTATGTCACCGAGATGATGGGTTTCGGCGTCAATCCCGTGACCGGCGATTACAGCCGCGGCGCGGCCGGCTTCCGCATCCGCCGGGGCCAGCTCGACCATCCGGTGTCGGAAATGACCATCGCCGGCAACCTCAAGGACATGTTTCTGGCGGTGCGGCCAGCCGACGACCTCAAGTTTCGCTACGGCACCAACGCGCCGACGCTGCGGGTCGACGGCATGACGGTCGCCGGCCGCTGATGCTCGCTGACCTGGTCGCGGCGGTGGACGAGGCCGGCGCGCTGGCGCTGCGCTATTTCCGCAACGGCGTCAAAAGCTGGGACAAGCACCCGGGCGATCCGGTCAGCGAGGCCGATCTGGCGGTCGACGGTTTGCTGCGCGAGCGGCTGGCGGCGCTCGACCCCGCCGCCGGCTGGATGTCGGAGGAAAGCGCCCGCGCCCCCGACCTGCGCGCGGCCAAGCGGGTGTGGATCGTCGATCCGATCGACGGCACCCGCGCCTTCCTCAAGGGCCAGGCCGAGTTCAGCGTCGTCGCCGCGCTGGTCGAGGACGGCCGGCCGCTGCTGGCGGCGGTGTGCAATCCCGCCACCAAGCAGATGTTCGCCGCCGCGCGCGGCCAGGGCACCACGCTCAACGCCATTCCTGTCAGCGTCACCCGCGTCGACGATCCGGTCGGCGGCAGGTTGCTGATGGGCGAGAAGGGCGCCAAGCGCCTCGGGCTCGAAGGCAAGGCCGAAATCCGCATGGTCAGCTCGATCGCCTATCGCCTGTGCTTGGTCGCCGCCGGGCGCTACGACGCCTGCGTCTCGCTGGGCGAGAAGAGCGATTGGGACATCGCCGCCGCCGACCTGATCGTCAGCGAGGCCGGCGGCCTCGCCACCGCGGTCGACGGCAGCCCGTTCGTCTACAATCTCGAACCGCTGCGCCATCCCTCGGTGCTGGCGGCCGGACCCAAGCTGCACGCCCGGCTGATGGCCGACATCAAGGCGCTGCCGAAAGCGTGATCGTCGGTTTGGTTCGGCATGTTCGACGAATTGTACGGCAATCGAAGCCTGCTATAGTAGGTTGCAAGCGAATTGACCGGCAATCAAGCGATGCAGAAACACGCGTCACCCAAAAAGGCACATCCCAGCTCGGGACGGCAAGGCGCGACCGCGGACCGCAGCGGGCGGGTCGTCATGTTTCAGCCCGCCAAGTCGCGAATTCCGATCGACGCGATCGTGAATGCCGTCAAGCTATATGTCGAGCGCACTCCAAGAGCGGGTGCGGCGGAGCACGGCAAGGGAAGCGTAAAGCGTTCGCGGCGATCCGCCTGAAGCGAGTTCGGGCGTGGCGGCGATCGACTATGACCGCTCGGTTTTCATCAACTGCCCCTTCGATCGACGTTACGAGCCGCTGTTTCGAGCCATAGTTTTCGCCGTCATCGATTGCGGTTACGTCGCACGCTGCGCGCTGGAGGACAGCGACAGCGGCGTGGTGCGAATCGACAAGATTGCCGGCCTGATCGATCAATGCCGGTTCGGCATTCATGACTTGTCGCGGACCGGTCTCGATCCGAAGAGCCGACTGCCGCGATTCAACATGCCGTTCGAATTGGGCTTGTTCTTGGGTGCGAAGCGCTTCGGGAGCAAGCGTCAGAGCCGCAAACTGGCGCTGATATTGGACACGCATCGCTATCGCTACCAAAAATTCCTTTCCGACATCGCCGGCCAAGATGTCGTCGCGCACGGCAACGATCGACGACGTTGCATCGTCGCGATCCGACATTGGCTGGCCTCGAAAACTCACGACCGGCAAATCCCCGGCGCGAAAAAGATCGTCGCGCGCTATATCGGATTCGATACGGCACTGCCGGACCTTTGCCGGCGGGCGCATACCGACGTCGCGGATTTGACTTTCGGCGATTACGCCAAGTTCATCGCGGCCTGGATCGAACGAGTCGGCTGACCGAAGCGGTCACGCCGGGCGGATCCAGATCGCGGTGTCGTGGAACACCGCACCGCCATTGGGCGGCGCGGCATCGGCCGAGATCAGCCGGTTGATGCCGATGCCGCCTTGGAAGGCGCCGCCGGGCCAGATGCCCTCGACCACCACCGTGCCGCGGCGCAGGCCGTCGAACGCCTTGACCGCGACCGTCACCGCGCCGCGATCGTTGCCGAGACGCGCCGCGGCGCCGTCGGCGATGCCGAGCGCGGCGAGGTCCTCGGGATGGATCAACGCCACCGGCTTGTCCTCTTGGCGCTGCGAGGTCGGGGTCTCGGTGAAGGTCGAATTGAGGAACCCGCGCGCCGGCGGCGTGATCAGGCGGAAGGGCCGCTCGGGCGTGGCAGCGTCGTGGATCGGGCAATGATCGGGCAGGGCCGGCAACCGGTCGCCGAGCGGACCCATCGCCTTCCACTCCGGCTTGAAGCGGAACTTGCCGTCGGCATGAGCGAAACCGTCGAGATAATGGGCGGTACGGAAATCGGGCCCGGCGTCGTGCCAGCGCGCCTCGGCCAATTCGGCACCGCCCGGCCAGCCCGAGAGCTTCAGCGTCCGGTCGATGATCTCCCAGGCGCTAAGGTCGAAGCCGAGGTGCCGCGCGCCGACGCGCTTGGCCAGCGCCTGGATGAGGTCGTGGTTGGAGCGGCATTCGCCCGGCGGTTCGATCACGGCGCGGGCGAGCTGGATATGGGTGTGGCCGCCGGCCTGATAGAGATCGTCGTGTTCGAGGAAGGTGGTCGCCGGCAACACCAGATCGGCCAGGCGCGCGGTCTCGGTCATGAACTGCTCGTGGACGCAGACGAACAGATCCTCGCGCAGGAATCCCGCCCGGACCTTGTCGAGTTCGGGCGCGACCGAAGCCGGGTTGGTCGACTGGATCAGCATCGCCGTCACCGGCGGTCCCGATCCCAGATCGCGACGGTCGCCGGTCAGCACCGGGCCGATGCGCGACTGATCGAGCATGCGGATCGCGGGATCGCGCGCGTCCAGCCCCTCGATCAGGGTCTTGTCCCAATGGTAGATCGCGCCGTTGTTGTAGAGCGCGCCGCCGCCCTGCACGCTCCAGGCTCCGGTCACCGCCGGCAGGCAGAGCGCGGCGTGCATCTGCGCCGCGCCGTTGCGGGCGCGCGAGAAGCCGTAACCCAGCCGGATGTAGCTGCGCTTGGTCGAGCCGTAGAGCCGGGCGAAGGCCTCGATCTCGGCCGCCGGCACGCCGCAGATCGCCTCGGCCCATTGCGGCGTGCGCGACTTCAGGTGCTGGGCCAGTTCCTCGGGCGCGTCGGTATAGCGCCGCAGATAATCCCAGTCGGCGAGGCCGTCCCGGAACAGCACATGCATGATGCCGCAGGCCAGCGCGCCATCGGTCGAGGGCCGCGGCATGAGGTGAATGTCGGCCTGCTTCGCCGTCGGATTGCGATAGGGGTCGACCACCACGATTTTGGCGCCGCGCGCCTTGCGCGCCTGGGTGGCGTGGGTCATGACGTTGACCTGGGTGGCGACGGCGTTGGTGCCCCACAGCACGATCAGATCGGAATGCGCCATCTCGCGCGGATCGACTCCGGCCTTGCGGCCGGTGCCGGCGATGTAGCCGGCATCGGCCAGGCTGACGCAGATGGTGGAATGGAAGCCGGAATATTTCTTGGCATGGCGCAGGCGGTTGATGCCGTCGCGGTTCACCAGCCCCATGGTTCCGGCGTAGTAGTAGGGCCATACCGCCTCGCTGCCGTGCCGCGCCTCGGCGGCCAGGAACTTTTCGGCCACCAGGTCCAGCGCCGCGTCCCAGCCGATGCGCTCGAACCGGCCCGAGCCCTTGGCGCCGACGCGCACCAGGGGATGCATCAGCCGGTCGGGGTGATGCACGCGCTCGGCATAGCGCGCCACCTTGGCGCAGATCGTGCCGAGGGTGTAGCCGTTCTCGGCCGCGCCGCGCACCCGGCCGATGGTGCGGGCATCGATGCGCTCGACCTCCAGCGCGCAGGTCGAGGGGCAATCGTGCGGGCAGGTCGAAGGCCGGATCTCGACCTTGGCCTTGGACGTCTTTTGCGGTCGGGTGAGGGCGTTCATCGCCCCCGAGTATAGCCGATCACAGCCTTGCCGAGGCGATGATGCGTTCGACCGCCGGCTTGCGGCGCTCGAAATAGTGCTGGCGCGGGGCGTGGTAGAAAATCAGGTACAGTCGGCCGCTCGCGACCGCGCCGGCGGCGATGCCGTCGCGCTCGACCTCGTCCTTGAGCGTGATGCGGAACTCGAAGCGGAAACCGTCGCGGCCGCCGAACGCGATCGGCCGGATGTCGCGCGCCTCGATCAGCGCGGTGCCGCCCAGCTTGGCGATCGAGGCCTGAACGAACTCGGCCGCCTCGGCCAGGTTGGAATTGGCACGGAACACCGGCAGTTCGCGCCGGTTGTCGCGGTCGGCGACCGGGCTCAGCGTTTCGCCCTCGCCGATGCCGCCGTAGAGATGCAGCGCGTTGAGTTCGAACCCGTCCGCGGTCCATTGCTGGAATTCGGCACGGCGGCCGATGGCGCCGGTGCGGCGGTTGAACTCGGGCTCGCCGACGACCGAAAGACCATTGCCGATGGCCTGCGGCTGTCCCGGAATCGCCTCGTAGGCGGTGCAGCCGGCAAGGAGGCCCAGGGACAGGATCGCGGCGCGGATCGCTTTCATGCGCCCTCGCGGATGAAGGATTGGATCAGCAGCCGGTCCTGTGCCGCCGGCGCCAGTTCGATGTAGCGGCGGAAGGCCGCGTTGGCCGCGCGCTGGTCGCGCCGCGCCAGGTGGATCATGCCCAGGCTGCGCTGGGTCTCGGCCAGGGCATCGGGCAGCCGGGCCGCGCGCCCGAGCATGCCGAGCGCGCGGTCGGCATCGCCCGGCTGGTCGCGCAGGCGATAGGCCTCGCCGGTGAAATGCTGGGTGGCGGCGTCCTCGGGCAGGGCTTCGGCCAGGCGCCCAAGCACGATCAGCGAGCGATCGAACTGGCGCAGCGCCAGCTCGTCCTGCAACAAGAGCCGGCGGATCGGCCGCAGCCGAGCGAGGTATTCGCCCTGGCGGGCATCGGCCGGCCCGGCCTGTTGCGCCGCCTGGCGGCGCAGGGTCTCGGCGCGCTCCTCCTGGGCGGGATGGGTGGCGAAGAAGCCGGGACCGCGCTCGCGCTGCGGCATCGCCTTGTTCTCGGCGATCAGGTTTTCCCACACCTTGGCCGCCTCGATGGTGGGATAGCCGGCGCGCTCCATCAGCCCCAGGCCGACCGCATCGGCCTCGCGCTCCTGGTCGCGATTGAAGGAAAACATCGACGCATAGCCGGCAAGCTGGGCCAGTTCCGAGCCGAGGCCGCCGCCGGCCGCGCCCAGGCCGAGGCTTAGGATCATGCCGGCGGTGGCCTTGTTGCGGCGGTCGAGCATGCCCTTGAGCGAATGGCGCTCGATGTAGTGGCCGATCTCGTGGCCGATCACGGTCGCCAGTTGGGCCTCGTTCTCGCAACGCAGGAGTAGCCCGGTCCAGACCTGCATCATGCCGTTGGGCGCCATCGAGGCGTTGAACTGGGCGGTGCGGACGACGTAGACCCGCAGATCGCCGCATTGCTCGGGCGCCAGGCGGCAGGCGACGTCGCGCACATAGTCGACGATCGCCGGCTCGCGCAGCAAAAAGCGCGACTGGCGCGTGCCCTCTTCCATGCGGTCGAGCGCGCGCCACAGCTCGGCCTCGTCGCTGCCGGCCTCGGGACGATAGCCGGCGCCGACCGGCGTCATGGCGCCGGTGGCGGCGTCGGCGCAGCCGGCCAGGGCGCCGGCCAGGAACCCGCGTCGCGGAATCCGCCTCATCGCGGGAAGTCCTGGAGCAGCGCGGCGATGGTGCGCCCGGCGCCCTCGGGCGTGCGCAGATCCCCGCCCGCGCTTTCCAGCAGGCGGTTGAACCAGACGATCTCGCCCGTGCGCAGATCCACCAGCGAGGCGAAGCCTTCCTGCCGGCCCATCTGGATATAGGCCCGGCCGAGCGTCAGCACCGAGGCCGCCACCGCCATCGCTACCCGGCCGCCGCTGGAATAGCTGTCGTGCAAATGCACGAACAGCGCGTAGTCGGCGCGCTGGGCGCGGCCGATCGGCGCCACCTCGGCACCCAGCGACCAATCGAAGCGCTCGCGCTTGCTTGGCAGCGTCTGGCCGGGACTGAAGCGATGAATGGCGATGGCCTGCCCGACGGCGCCGTGCAGCCGGATCGTGCGCAGGATCAGATCCCGCGTCTCGGTGTCGCCGACGCCGCCCAAGTTGCGAAAGCCGATGCCGCGGCTGTTCTTGAAGCGCGCCAGCGCGGTCTCGACCGCTGGCCGGGCGCGATCGGTCCATTCGCCCTTGGGTTCGACCATGCCGCCGGCGGTGATCTCGTACAGCTCGACGTCGACCGGCATCAGCACCACCACCGGCACGCCCGCCTGGCCCTGCAGCACCGGCACGCCGCGATGCGGCCCCGGCGCGCAGGCCGCCAGCAAGGCAACAAGCGCTATCGCCGCCAGCGCCCGCATCAGCCGTCGGCCCCGCCGCGGCCGTGCCCGACCAGGACGAACGGCGCCCAGAAGATCGGATGGGCGTAGCTGTAGAGCGGGCGGCCACTGGCGGGATCGGCATGGGCGCCGCTTTCGATCAATTCCAGCAGCGCGCCGCGCAGCGCCCGCGAACGGCCGAGCGTGGCGTCGGCCGCAAGCCGGCGGAACAGCGTCGTCGTCAGCCGCGTGGCCGAACTCGATTCGACCGGCCAGTGCGAAACCAGAACCGCCCGCGCCCCGGCATAGAAGAAGGCGCGGCCGAGGCCCGATACCGCCTCGCCGCCCGCGCCGCCGGCGGCGGCGGTGTTGCACGCCGACAGCACCACCCAATCGGCATCGAGCTTGAGGCCGGCGATCTCGGTCATGGTCAAGAGCCCGTCGCCCTGGCCGCCGGATTCGCCCGGCGACAGCGCCAGCGCCGGTTCGGCCAGGCCGGCGATGTCGCCCGGCACCAGGCCATGGGTGGCGAATGCCACCACCCGGCGGTCGTCCAATCGCATGTCGCGCACGCGCCGTTCGTTGGCGGCTTCGTCCAGAAACACGTCGGCCGCCGGATCGGCCCCCAACGTGGCGGCGATGGCGCGCAGCTCGGCGGCAGTGTCGGCCAGCGGCGCCAGCGCCGCCACCGATCGCGGCCGTTCGTCGCCGGCATCGATGCTTTCGAGCTTGGGCGTCACCCGCACCGCCCGAAAGGCGATTTGGGTGGATTGCGGCGGCGGCGCGCCGGGAGCGAAACGCGGATTTCCGAAGCCGATGAAGGGCTTGCGAACCGCGCCCGCGCGCGGCACGGCGTCGAGCACCGCCAGGCTGGCGACCGAGGGCAATTGGGTGATGCCGACCTCGCGGATCAGCCAGGGCACCGAACGATAGCCGCTAAAGGCGAAATCGGAATCGCGCGGCATCGGCGCCTCGCGCGTCACCAACATCGCCAACGGCAGCGAGCCGAGCGGGCCGTCGGGCGCGACCATGACCTTGCGCGCACCCTTCCAGCCGGCCTCGACCGGGGCCAGGATTTCGCGATAAAGCCGATGGGCCAATGCCAGGTCGAACGGCGGAATGTCGCCCAGCTTGTCGCCCTTGGGGGTGACTCCCGCCCGCAAGGTCTCGATCTGCCGGGTCAGTTCCTGCCGTCCCAGATCGACCGCGGCAAAGGCCAGCGGCCCCTCCTTGCGCAGCGCCCAGACGTAAAGCCGATCCTGCGCCGCGCGGGTGGCGATCAGCGCCTCGTCCGCGCGCAGATGCCGCCGGGCGCGCGTTGCATCGAGCGGCTGGGGCGCCACCAGTTCGGCATAGGCCGGAAAGCGTCGGCGGATTTCCTGCGCGATCACGGCTTGCGCCTCGCGCAGGCGCGCGATGTCGGCGCCGACCCGCGCCAGCCCGCCGTCATTGCCCGCGGCGCGGGTCGCCAGCGTGCGTTCCAGCGCCGCGATCTGGC
>VGDZ01000062.1 GCA_016869515.1 Alphaproteobacteria bacterium
CGACGTTCGCGCCCAGGCCCAGGCGATGCTGGGCCAACTCATGGGCCTGTCGCGTTTCGGCGACGTGGCGCTCGCCCTCGGCATCGTCGGCATCATCGTCATTCTCATCCTGCCGATGCCGACCTGGCTGTTGGACATGTCGCTGGCGCTGTCGCTCGCCTTCTCGGTCATGATCCTGATGACCTCGCTGTTCATCGACAAGCCGCTGCAGATGTCGTCCTTCCCGACCATCCTTCTGATCGCCACCATGCTGCGGCTGTCGCTCAATTTGGCCTCGACCCGGCTGATCTTGGCCGAGGGCCATACCGGCTCCGCCGCCGCCGGCCACGTCATCGAGGCCTTCGGCAAGTTCGTCATGGGCGGCAACTTCATCATCGGCGTGATCGTGTTCGCCATCCTGGTGATCGTCAATTTCGTGGTCATCACCAAGGGCTCGGGCCGCATCGCCGAGGTCGCGGCGCGCTTCACCCTACCCTGGACGCCATGCCCGGCAAGCAGATGGCGATCGACGCCGATCTTTCGGCCGGGCTGATCGACGAGGCGACGGCGCGCTCCCGCCGCAAGGAACTCGAGGACCAGAACACCTTCTTCGGCGCCATGGACGGCGCCTCCAAGTTCGTGCGCGGCGACGCCGTCGCCGGTCTCTTGATCACCTTCATCAACATCATCGGCGGCATGATCATCGGCATCGCCCAGAAGGGCCTGACCTTCGCCCAGGCCGCCAACACCTACACTTTGCTGACCGTGGGCGACGGCCTGGTGACCCAGATCCCGGCGCTGGTGGTGTCGATCGCCGCCGGCTTGTTGGTGACCAAGGCCGGCGTCGAGGGTTCGGCCGACAAGGCGATGTTCCGCCAGCTCTCGAACTACCCGCAGGCGCTGGGCCTGAGCTCGTTCCTGATGGTGGCGATGGCGATGCTGCCGGGCATTCCGCTGATCCCGTTCTTTCTGATGGCGGCGGCGACCGGCGGCCTGGCCTGGAACGTGTACCGGCGCGAGAAGGCCAGGGAAGTCGAGGCCATGGCGATGCCGACGCCGGGCGCGCCCGGGGCGGCGCCGACCGCGCCCGCGGTCGAAGAGCCGATCTCGACCGCGTTGGCGATGGACGATGTCCGCATCGAACTGGGTTATGGCCTGTTGCCGCTGATCAACGACACCCGCAGCTATCGCCTGACCGACCAGATCAAGGCGCTGCGCCGGCAATTGGCGTCCGAGCAGGGCTTCGTCATGCCCTCGGTGCGCATCCTCGACAACATGCAGCTGCCGGCCAATACCTACGTCGTCCGCATCAAGGAGGCCGAGGTCGGCCGCGGCGACGTGCGGCCGGGACGCTGGCTGGTGCTGGACCCGCGCGGCGAGCCGATCACGCTGCCGGGCGAGGAGACGGTCGAGCCGACTTTCGGTCTGCCGGCGATGTGGGTCGAGGAGACCTATCGCGAGGAAGCCAGCTTCCGCGGCTATACCGTGGTCGATCCGGCCACGGTCATCACCACCCACTTGACCGAGACGGTCAAGGAGCACATGTCGGACCTGCTGTCCTACGCCGAGACCCAGAAGCTGCTGGACGAGCTGCCCAAGGCCCAGCAGAAGCTGGTGGCCGACATGGTGCCCAGCCAGATCACGCTGTCGGGCATCCAGCGCGTGCTGCAGAACCTGCTGGCCGAGCGGGTCTCGATCCGCGATCTGGCCTCGGTGCTGGAAGGCATCGCCGAGGCGGTCGGCTACACCAAGAACATCATGCAGATCACCGAGCATGTGCGGGCACGGCTGTCGCGGCTGATCTCGAACATGCACACCGGGCCGCGCGGCTACATCCCGATCGTGGCGCTGTCGCCGGACTGGGAGCAGGCCTTCGCCGAGGCCCTGGTCGGCCAGGGCGACGAGCGGCAGCTGGCGATGGCGCCCTCGCGGCTGCAGGACTTCATCGGCCGCGTCCGTCAGACCTTCGAGCGGCTGGCGCAGGAAGGCGAGGTGCCGGTCCTGCTGACCAGCCCGGCGGTGCGGCCCTATGTGCGCTCGATCGTCGAGCGCTTCCGGCCCACGACCGTGGTGCTGTCGCAGAACGAGATCCACCCGCGGGCCAAGATCCGCACCTTGGGCCAGATCTAGCGCGGGCGGCGGGCAATGCGGCTCAAGACCTTCACCGCGCCCAGCATGGCCGAGGCCATGGCCCAGGTGAAAAAGGCGTTGGGACCGGACGCCATCATCGTCTCGACCACCCAGCTCAAGCGCGGCCAGGGCGTGCAGATCACCGCCGCCATCGAGGAGGCGCTGATCGAGGCGGCGATCGAGGAAGCGCTGGCCGAGGTCAAGGGCGAGCGCGCCCAGCCGGCGCCGCCGCCCGAAGCCGCCGCCGACGCCGTCGCCCGGGCGCTTGCCTTCCACGGCGTGCCGGCGGCGCTGGCCAAGCGCCTGCACAAGACCGCGCAGGGCCTGCAGACCCGCGATCCGGCGATGGCGCTGGCCGGCGCGCTCGACATGGCCTTCAAGTTCGTGCCGCTGCCCGCGGTGCCCGAGCGGCCGATCCTGCTTTACGGCCCGCCCGGCGCCGGCAAGACCGTCACCGCCGCCAAGATCGCGGCCCAGGCGGTGCTGGCGGGACGCGCGCTCAACGCCATCTCCTGCGACACCGCGCGCGCCGGCGGCATCGAGCAGTTCGCCGCCTTCGTCCGCATCCTGCGCCACGAGCCGCGCGCCGCCCCCGACGTCGATGCCCTGACCCGCCTCGTCGCCGAGGCCAAGCCGGGCACAGTGACGCTGATCGATACCCAGGGCGCCAACCCCTACGATCCGGCCGAGATCGAGGAGCTGCGCCGGCGCGCCGCCGCGGTGCGGGCCGAACCGATGCTGGTGCTGTCGGCCGGCGGCGATCCGGCCGAGGCGGCGGATCACGCCGCCGCCTACGCAAGGCTCAAGCCGCGCAACCTGATTTTCACCCGGCTCGACCTTGCCCGCCGATTGGGGGCGGTGCTGGCGGCGATGGAGGCCGCCGGCGCGCCGTTGGGCGCCGTGGCCGACACGCCTTTCGTCGCCAACGGCTTGCAGCCGGTCAATCCGATCGCCATCTCCCGTCTGTTGCTGCGCGTCGCCGGCGATGCCCCGGCGGCGGCAGCGCGAAAGGCCGCCTCATGAGCGTCGTCACCTCGATCGCCCAGACCGCCGCGCGCGCCCAGGCGCGCAACCTGCTGGCCGTGGCCTCGGGCAAGGGCGGCGTCGGCAAGACTTGGCTGTCGGTCACGCTCAGCCATGCGCTGGCCCAGCGCGGCCAGCGCGTGCTGCTGTTCGACGGCGATCTCGGCCTGGCCAATGTCGACATCCAGCTCGGTCTGACCCCGGCCAAGGATCTCGGCACGGTGATGGCCGGCCAATCGGGCTTGCGCGAGGCCATCACGCAGTTCGAAGAGGGCGGCTTCGACATCCTTGCCGGCAAGTCCGGCTCGGGCGCGCTGGCGACCCTGTCGCCCCAGCGCCTGGCCGAATTGCGCGACCAGATGCTGCAGATCGCCCGCGGCTACGACCTGGTGGTGGCCGATCTCGGCGCCGGGATCGAAAGCGCGGTGCGCACCATCGCCGGCGCCGCCGGCACGCTGCTGGTGGTGGCGACCGACGAGCCGACCTCGCTGACCGACGCCTATGCCCTGATCAAGGTGATGAACGGGACCACTCCCGGCGCCGACATCCGGGTCGTCATCAACCAGGCCGCCAATCCCTCCGAGGGCGAGAAGACTTACAAGACGCTGCTGCGCGCCTGCACCAACTTCCTCAAGATCACGCCGCCCTTGGCCGGCATCGTCCGCCGCGACGACCGGGTCAAGGATTCGATCCGCCACCAGATGCCGATCCTGACCCGCCACCCGGGTTCGAACGCGGCCAGCGACGTCGCCACGCTGGCCGGGTCGCTGGCCAAGGCGCCGTGAGCGATATCGGCCGCGTCGTCCAGTCCTCGGCGGCCGTTCAGCAGGTCCAGCCCGCCGCCGCGCCCGGCACCACCGGCGCGCCCGCCGCCGCCACGGCCGCCCAGACCCAAGTCCAGAACCAGTCGCCCCGCACCGCCGATTCCGCCGTCACCCTGCCGCCCAGCCTGACCGGCGCCGGTGTCGGCGAGGAGATCAGCGGCACCGTGATCGGCACCGGCACCGGCGGCCGCGTCATCCTGCAAACCCAAGCCGGCACGCTGGCGCTGGTGACCGAGCCGCCGCCGCCGGTCGATTCCCAGGTCACGCTCAAGATCCTCGATCTCGGCTCGCGGCTCAGCGCCCAACTGACCTCGATCGACGGCAAGCCGCTGCCGACCCCGCAAAGCGCCAGCGCGGTGCTGACCGGGCTCAACGCCCAGACCCTGTTCCAGGCCACCGGCGGCACCAACGCCCCGGCCACGGCGCTGCCGGCCCTGCGCGCGGGCGTCAATCTCCAGGCGCTGGTGCTGAGCGATCCCAACGCCGCGGCCGCGGCCGCCACCCAGACCTCGGGCACGGTCCAATCCCAGCAGGCCGCGGCCTATCAAGCCCAGTCCGGGCTGGGCGCCGGCACGCGGCTGACGCTGCAACTGATCGCGATCCAACCGCCGGGCGATCTCAGCCAGCAGCTCAACCAGGTCGCCGGGCGCATGCTGCAGCCCCAATCCGGCTCGCCGCTGCTGAACCCGCAGGGCGGGCCGGTCACCGCCAAGGTGCTGACCGGCATGGGCGGGCAGATGGTGCTGAGTTCGCCCATGGGCATGATCCGGATCGACAATGCCGGCGTGCTGCCGCCCGGCACCTCGCTGACCTTCAACGTGCTGGGCGGCACCGCGCCCGGACGGTCGGTGGCGCAGGGCATGCAGATCGATCGGCTGCTCGATCCGCGGCTGTTCGCCTACCAGACCTATTCCGAAGGCTTCGGCTCGCTCAGGGAGGCTCTCGGCGTGCTGCAGCGGGCCGATCCCGGGCTGGCCCGTCAGCTGATCGCCGATCGCCTGCCCCAGGCCAACGCCAACCTGGCCGCCAACATCCTGGCCTTCGCCGGCGCGGTGCGGGCGGGCGACGGGCGCGCCTGGCTGGGCCGTGCCGCCGCCCAGGCGCTGGAAAAAGCCGGACGCGGCGATCTGCTCAAGCGGCTCGACGACGACTTCCGCGAACTCAACAAGCTGATGAGCCAGGCCAATCCCCAGGACTGGCGGATCCTGCTGCTGCCCTTCCTCGACGGCGAGGCGCTGTCGGCGGTGCGGGTCTTCACCCGCCAGAACAAGAAGAAGAAATCGGACAAGGACGACGGCAGACGCGAGGACAGCGAGCAGGTCTCGACCCGCGTCCTGGTCGACCTCTCGCTCAGCCAATTGGGGCCGATGCAGCTCGATGGGCTGTTGCAGGAGCAGAAATTCGACATGATGGTGCGCACCCACGACGCCCTGCCGATGGGCATGCGCGACGACATCATGGCGCTGTTCGGCGAATCGCTGGCCATCACCGGCATGGCCGGCGGCATCCTGTTTCAGACCACGCGCGAGTTCTTCGATCCGGCGGCCGAGCTGAAGAAGCCGGTCGGCGGCCGCGGCGGCTCGGTGGTGATCTGAACGTGAGCGCGCAAGCCGCCGATCCCGCCCAGCGCTTCGCCGCGCGTTTCGCCGCCACCCAGGCGCGCCGCGCCGCGATCCGCACCCGCCCCAATCCGCATTCCGCCAACGAATACCTGATCGGACTCGAAGGGATGCTGAGCCTGCCCGGGTCGGCCGCGCCGCTGCGGGTCAAGCTGCGCTTCGTGCCCGATCGGTTGGTGCTGGAATCGGCCGGTTTCGCGGCCTACCTGGCGGCGGTCGCGGCCCAGCCCTGGACCGGCGCCGAGGACCTTGCCACCGCCATGCTCGAGGACCTGTCCAACGAATTGGTGGCGAAATGGACCCAGATCGCGCTGCGCACGCGGCGCGGGCCGGAATCGGGCCGGGACGATCACACCGTGCTGGTCGAGGAACGCCAGCCGCGCTGGGACAATCCGTCGCTGCTGGCGCGGCTGGACGAGGTTTAGGGCACGATCGATCTGTCTTGAAGCATGGGGTTCAAGACCGATCGCGGGTCATGCCCTCGCATCCCGCTCTGGACCGCGATTCACGGTTCATGGGGAATCGCGGCCGCGATTCCCCATGAACCGATCGCGGTCTAGCCGGCCTCTTCCGGCAGCGGCAGATCGAAATGGAAGCGCGAACCCTTGCCGGGTTCGCTCTCGACGCCGATGGTGCCGCCATTGCGCGCAACCATGTCGTGGCACATCAGGAGCCCGAGGCCGGTGCCCTTCTCGCCGCCGGTGCCGAGCGTGGACAGATGCTGGTCCATGCGGAACAGCTTGGCGCGCTGTTCCTCGGTCATGCCGACGCCGCTGTCGACCACGGCGATGCGCGCGCGGCCGTCGGCGATCGCGGCCTCGACCCCGATCGTACCGCCTGCGGGCGTGAACTTGATGGCGTTGCTGACCAGATTGCGGATCACGGTCTGGATCATGTCGCGATCGGCGCGCAGCGCGAAATCGGCCGGCACGCGCGAACTCAAAGTCAGGCCCTTCTCGGCCGCTACCGGGCCCAGCACTTCCAGCGTCGGCATCACCAACTCGCCCAACATGAAGTCGACCGGCCGCGGCTCGGCCCGGTCCATCTGCATCCGCGCCCATTCCAACAGGTTCTGCAGCAGCGCGAACACGCGCTTGGCGGAATCGTTCACGCTCTTGGCGTATTGCCCCATCTTGGCCGGATCGAGCTTGCCCGACGACATCGCCATAAACTGGGTCAGACCCAACAGCGCGGTGAACGGGCTGCGCAGGTCGTGGGCGATGATCGAAAAGAACTTGTTCTTTTCCTGATTGAGCCGTTCGAGCGTCGATTTGGCCGCGGCCAGGTCCTCGGTCAGGGCGACGTACTCGGCCGCCTGCTGTTCGATGCGATCCTTGGTGTCCTGGGCTTCGAGCAGGGTGCGGATCAGCGAGTCCTTCTCCTCGCGATGGCGGTCCTGGGTGCGCTTGCGGTTGATGGCGTGGAACACCGCGCGGCGGAGGCCGTTGGGGCTGAGCAGGTTCAGGGTCAGCACGTCGGCGACGCCGATCTTGAAGGCCTCGGCCTCGGCCTCGGCCTCGGTCTCGGTCTCGGGCCGATCCTCGTCCAGCAGCAGGATCACCGGCGCGCGCTTGGCCAAGGGCACCAGTTCGCGCGCCGTCTCCAGCAGCCCCTCGCCCGGCATTTCCCCCATCAGCGCGACCTCGTGCCGGCCGGTCGACAGCGCATCGACCGCGCCCAACAGGTCGTCGACCCTGTCCAGCACGAAGCCCGCGCCGCCGATCTGCGCGAACAGCGCCTCGATGGTCTGACGGCCGACCGCGTCGACGCCGATCACCAGCACCGGGGTCGGAGCCTCGGTCGCGATACCGCTCGCGGATCGATTCTGGGACTGCTGAACCATGGCTCTCCTTTTCCAGCCTAAACCGCGATCGGTTCATAGGGAATCACGGCCGCGATTCCCTTTGAACCGTGAATCGCGGTCCACAGCGGGATACGCGGGCATGACTCACGGCCTGTCTAGAACCATGTGGTTCAAGACGGGTCGATCATGCCCTAAGTGTTTACGCGATTGTCGCCACGTCAAGTAGGCCAAACGGCTTGTCTGCCCAGGCAAAGCAGCTGAGCATGGCGGTCCCACAAGAGGAGTCCGCCATGAGCCAGAGCTTTGTCCTGACCGAGACCCGCGGCGCCGTCGCCGTCGTCACCCTCAACCGGCCCGGGCGCTTCAACGCCATCGTCCCGCCCATGCCCGATCTGATATCGGGCGCGATCGAAGCCGCCAATCGCGACCCCAAGGTGCGCGTCATTCTGCTCCAAGGCGCGGGCGATTCGTTCTGCGCCGGCTTCGATTTCTCGGGCGGGCTTGCGCATTTCGACGGTTTCGGCATTCCGACCGCCGAGGGCCGCTACGACATCGGCGCCGACATGGCCAATTGCTTCAGCCCCTGGACCGCGCCGACCCAGCATTTCATGGCGATCTGGCGCAGCCCCAAGCCGGTGGTGGTCAAGGTCCAGGGCTGGTGCCTGGGCGGCGGCTCGGAATACGCGCTGCTGGGCGACATCGTCATCGCCGCCGAGGATGCGCGCTTCGGCACGCCCTATGCGCGGGTGTGGGGTTGCCATCTGACCGGGGCCTGGGTCTATCGGCTGGGACTGGCGCGGGCCAAGCATTACGCCCTCACCGGCCGCTCGGTCTCGGGCAAGGAAGCAGCCGCAATCGGGCTGATCAACGAGGCCCATCCGCTCGAGCGGCTGGAAGAAAAGGTCTGGGCCTATCTTGACGATCTGGTGCGGATTCCCGCCAGCCAACTGGCGGCGATGAAGTTCGTCGTCAACCAGGTCTACGACCGCGCCGGTATCGAGCACACCGCGATGATGGGTCCGGTGCTGGACGCGATCATGCGCAACACCCCCGAAGCCGACGCGTTCGTCCGCTTGGCGGAGGAGAAGGGCGTCGGCGCGGCGGTGGCCGGGCGCGACGGCCCCTTCGGCGACTACAGCCAGGGCGCGCCCGAGCTCAAGCCGCGATTCGCGCGCTAAAAAGTCGTCCAAGCCGGGGCGACTTGCTATAGAAGGCGCCCGAGCCGTCCCAGCCGAAAGGCCCTGCCATGACCGCGATCTCCAACACCATCGCCCAGCGCGACATCGAGGCGCTGATTCATCCCTACACCAACATGAAGAAGCACCGCGACCAGGGCCCGGTGGTGATGGTGCGCGGCAAGGGCGTGCGGGTATGGGACCATCAGGGCAAGGACTACATCGAGGGCCTGGCGGGCTTGTGGTGCGCCTCGCTCGGCTTCGACGAACCCGAGCTGGTCGAGGCCGCGCGCAAGCAGATGGCCGAGTTGCCGTTCTATCACCAGTTCAACCACAAATCGGCGCCGCCGACCATCGCGCTGGCCGAGAAGCTCAAGGCCATCGCCCCCTTCGCCGCCGACAAGGTGTTCTTCTGCAATTCCGGCTCCGAGGCCAACGACACCCAGATCAAGCTGGTGTGGTACTACAACAACGCGCTCGGCCGGACGAAGAAGAAGAAGATCGTCAGCCGCATCAAGGCCTATCACGGCGTCACCATCGCCACCGCCTCGCTGACCGGCCTGCCCAACAACCATCGCGATTTCGACCTGCCGATCGCCGGCATCGTCCACACCGACTGCCCGCATCACTATCGCTTCGCCAAGGACGGCGAGAGCGAGGAGGAGTTCTCGGCCCGCCTCGCCGCCCAGCTCGACGCCTTCATCCAGAAGGAAGGCCCCGACACGGTGGCGGCCTTCATCGCCGAGCCGGTGATGGGCGCGGGCGGAGCGATCATCCCGCCCAAGGGCTATTTCCAGGCGATCCAGGCGGTGCTGAGGAAATACGACGTGCTGTTCATCGCCGACGAGGTCATCACCGGCTTCGGCCGCACCGGCAACATGTGGGCCTGCGAGACCTTCGGCATCAAGCCCGACCTGCTGACCTGCGCCAAGGCGCTGTCGGCGGCGTTCCTGCCGATCTCGGCCTGCCTGATCTCGAAGCCGATCGCCGATGCGGTGACCGAGAATTCGGCCAAGATCGGCGTGTTCGGCCATGGCTACACCTATTCCGGCCATCCGGTGCCGGCGGCGGTGGCGGTGCGGACGCTGGAGCTCTACGAGCAGCGCAAGATCGTCGAGCACGTGCGCAAGGTCTCCCGGCGCTTCCTCGCCCGCATCGAGGCGCTGCGCGACCATCCGCTGGTGGGCGAGGCCAAGGGCGTCGGCCTGATCGGCGCGGTCGAGCTGGTGGCCGACAAGCGCAGCAAGCGCGCCTTCGATCCCAAGCTGGGCGTGTCGCAATATTGCGGCGCCCAGGCCGAACGCCACGGCGTCATCCTGCGCGGGCTGATGGGGGATCGGGTGGCGTTCTGCCCGCCCCTGATCATCACCGAAGCCGAGATCGACGAGATGTTCGATCGCTTCGACCGCGCTTTGGCCGACACGCTGGGTTATGTCCGCGGCGCCGCCGCGGCCGAGTAGGGCGGGGCGAGCCGGAGAGGGTCGATCCACTCCCCATTCGATGGCAATTGACGCCATATGGCCAAATAGGCCATAAGGAAGCCGCATGCGCGCGGTTTTGCTTTACGAGCGTCGCATCGACTACGACGACGGCAGCATCGTGGAGTTGAGGATTTGGCATGTGAGTGCGCCGGTGCCGCCGTCTTCGCATCGGTACAAGTATTCGCTGTTTTTCGGCCTTCCGGGCGAGGCGCTGGTTCTTTACGACAACGAGCGCGGCAAGGGCGATCATCGGCATCTGCTCGACGTCGAGTTGGCTTATCGGTTGACGACGGTCGAACGGTTGCTGGCGGATTTCTGGTCCGATGTCCGGGCCATGCGAGGCAAGCGATGAAGAGAATTGCGACCAAGGTCGGCGTTTCGGTCGGCGGCGATCTGGAAGGCGAGGCGACGCGGGGCTTCATCGACGCTTGGCACCGGGCCGAACGCGGCGAGAAGTTCCGCGAGCGCCACTACGCCTTCGAGAACTGGCGGACGCTGTGGCGGGTCCTGACCGGCAAGCGGATGGAAATCCTCGGCCATGTCCGCCGCCACCGCCCGGCCAGCGTGCGCGCCCTGGCAAAGGCGCTGAAGCGCGACTACAGCAACGTCCATGCCGATGTCCGCGCGCTGGTCGACGCCAAGCTGATGACCGCCACCAAGGCCGGCCTGCGCGCCGATTACGACGTGATCGAAACCAAGATCAAGCTGTGATCCGGTAACTCGGCTCGGCTCAAGCCGCGCCCGGGCGGACTTTTTTCGCCGGCACGGTGCCGGCGATGCCGGCACGGGCTGCCTCGCGGCGCCGCTTGGGATCGGGATCGTAGCCCGTGACATCGAAGCCGCGGCGCACCTGATTGCGCGCCATCGCGCCACCCTTGATTCCCAGTCCGATCACGCCCACGGCCCGGGCGCGGCCGCGCCTCACGCCGCGCCGCCCTTGATCAGCCGCCCGAGCCGGCCGCCGATCCTGAGCGCATCGGCGACGCGCCGGTCGAGAAAGGCCCAGGTCTCGCCGCCATCCTCGGAACCATCGGCGATCCAGGCCAGCAGCGTGCTGGCATAGACCCCGGCCAGGATGGCGCGCTTGGTATAGAAGTTGAAATCGTGCGAGCGATCGCCGATGCCGCGCCAGATCGCATCGACCGTCGCCCACAAGGCCCGCGCCCCAAGCCCGGCATGCGAGGGCAAGGCGAGCGCGCCCAGCGCCCGCCGCACCGCCTCGCGCTCGCCGGCCTGGGCCTCGATCCGCAGCCGCACCGCCAGCGCCACCCGCTCGCGCACCTTGAGCGGCGCCAGGTCCTGTTCCGCCAGCGCCACCGTGATCCGCCGATCGCCCTCGGCCAGGAAGGCCGCCAGCAGTTCGCGCGCGCCGTCCGGGAACATGCGCCGTCCTTCGGCCGGGCTGACGGCGCAATCGGAAAGCGCGCGGTCCAACGCAGCCGCGCTCCAGCCGTCGAACGGCACATGGCGCAGCATGGCTGCCAGCACGTGCCGGCGCGACTTCCGATCGCGCGCGGTTGGATCCCGCGTGGTACGGTCGCGTCGGGTCATGTCTCCTCGGCCTCGGCGTCCATGACCTGATAGTGCCTGAGTTCGCTTTCGAACATCAGCTGGCCGAGATCCTTCATCCGCTGCGGATACAAGACGCCGTCGAGATGGTCGCATTCGTGCTGCACCACCCGGGCGTGAAAGCCGGCGGCGATGCGGTCGATCGGCTCGCCGTTCTGGTCGAGGCCGCGATAGCGGATTCTTGCATGGCGGGGAACGCTGCCGCGCAAGCCCGGAACGGACAGGCAACCCTCCCAGCCCTCGGTGGTCTCGGCGCCCAGGGCCTCGATTTCCGGGTTGATCAGGACCTGCAGATCGACCGGCCGGTCTTCGGCGCCGCCGGTGATGCGCTCGGCCGGAACCCGGAAAATCACCAGCCGCAGCGGGACATGGACCTGGGGCGCGGCCAAGCCCGCGCCCGGGGCGTCGATCATGGTCTCGACCATGTCCTCGATCAGGCGGCGGATTTCGGGCGCGGTCGGGTCCGCGACCGGCTCGGCCCGGCGGCGCAAGACCGGATGGCCCATGCGGGCGATCTTGAGGATGGCCATGCCCCTATATGGCGGCGGCGCCACGCCCGGTCAAATCCCGCCCGCCGGCGCTTCCCATGGCCCCGGCAAAGTGCTAGGAAGCGCGCGCCCTGCCGGGGGGATCCCGGCGCGACCGAAGGAGGCTGCCGGCCTTGGTTCAAGTCGTCGTCCGCGACAACAATGTCGATCAAGCGCTCCGCGCGCTGAAAAAGAAGATGCAGCGCGAGGGGTTGTTCCGCGAAATGAAGATGCGCCGTTCCTACGAGAAGCCCTCGGAACGCCGCGCCCGCGAGCAGGCCGAGGCCATCCGCCGCGCCCGCAAGCTGGCCCGCAAGCGGGCCCAATACGACCAGTAACGCCGCATCGGCCTCCGCGCGGAGGCCCGATGGATCGCGCCGGAGCCGGCCTCCGACCCGATGGGTCCGGGGGTTTTGGGCGTTGTTGGCGGTGGTATTCGGGCTGAGCCTGGCGATGCCGGCCACCTCCGCGCCCGAGGACCGCGCCGCGCTGGATCGGCTGTTCGCGCGCCTGGCCGATCCCGCCGCCGCGGGCGAGTCCGATGCGGTCGAATCCGGCATCTGGATGCTGTGGATGCGCTCGGGCGACGACGCCACCGACCGGCTGCTGGCGCAGGGCACCGAGGCCATGGGCGGCGGCAATTTCGCGCTGGCGCTGACCCTCTTCAACAGCGTGATCGAACGCGCGCCCGATTTCGCCGAAGGTTGGAACAAGCGCGCCACGCTCTATTACCTGATGGGCATGCTCGAACAGTCGATCGCCGATTGCGGCCGGGTGCTGGCGCTGGAGCCGCGCCATTTCGGCGCGCTGTCGGGGCTGGGGCTGATCAACCTGGCGCGCGAGGACCAGCGCGCGGCGCTGCGATTCTTCGAGGCCGCGGGCAAGGTCCATCCCCACTCGCCCTCGATCCGCCACAACATCCAGTTCCTGCGCCAACGCCTCGGCGACAAGCCGACTTGATCCCCGGAGGGACGTGCCATGATCACCGCCATCGTCAATTTCAAACTGCCGGCCGAGGTCACGCCGGAAAAGGCCAAGGCGCTGTTCGAAGGCTCGGCGCCGAAATACACCGGCCTCAAGGGCCTGGTGCGCAAATACTACCTGTTCGACGCCGCCAGCCGCACCGGCGGCGGGGTCTATCTGTGGGAAAGCCGCGCCGCGGCCGAGGCGGTCTACACCAAGGAATGGCGCGACTACATCGCCCAGCGCTACGGCCAGCAGCCCGAGATCCGCTTTTTCGACACCCCGGTGATCGTCGACAACGCCGCGCCCGCGCTCAAATCGGTAGCGGCTGATTGATACCAATCCGCGTTGACCGTAACCGGTCAACGCGCCGTCAGGGCGTGATCGTTCCGGCTTGAACGATTGCGCTCAAGGCGGAACGCGAATCATGCCCTCGTATCGACCGCGCCAAGCGCCCGGTCTAGGAAGTCCAGCCGGTCCTGGCCCCAGTATTTGATGTCGTCGTAGACATAGCTGGGTGCGCCGAACACGCCGCGGGCGATGGCGGCGCGAGTGTTGGCGGCAAACTCGTCTTGGGTCTCGGCCGCGCTCTCGGCCGCCAGCAATTCGCCGCCGGGCAGGCCCTGCTCCTCGGCCACTGCCTTGCGCACCTGCGGATCGGCGATGTCGCGCTCCTCGGCCCAGAGCGCGCGCAGCAAGGCGTGCGAAAGTTTTTGTGCGGGAAGCCCGCGCGCCTGCGCCGCGATCACCATGTGCCCGGCCGGCTTGTTGTCGGCCGGCGGATAGAAGCGCGGCTTGAGATTGAGCTTGAGGCCGAGGAAGCGCCGCCAGCGATCGAGTTCGACGGCGTGATAGTCCTGGCGCGCCTGCGGCCTGGTGCGCAGGGGGATGCCGCCGGTCTTGGGCGCGACCGCCAGGAAGTCGAACGGCCGCAGCACCAGCTGCGCGCCGCGGCGGGCCAGGATCTCTTCCAGCCGCGGCCCGCCCAGATAGGCCCAGGGACTCGACAGCGAATAGAAGCACTCGACGGTCTTGCTCATGGCGGCATGATAGAACAGCGGCGATGAGGCACCAAACCGAAGCGGCCGCGCTTGATGCGCGCTTGCACATCGACCTGGCGCGGCTGAACTATCCCGGCCGCGATTGGGTCGAACCGCGCGCGGGACCCGACGGCGCGCGGGCGTTGGACGTGGCCATCGTCGGCGCGGGCATGGTCGGGCTGAGCTTGGCGCATGGGCTGATTCGCGAGGGCGTGCGCCACATCGCCTGCCTGGATGCGGCCGAGGCGGGGCGCGAGGGACCCTGGGTCACGTTCGCCCGGATGGAGACGCTGCGTTCGCCCAAGCATCTGACCGGCCCCGATCTTGGACTGGCCGGCCTGACCTTTCGCGCCTGGTTCGAGGCAAGGCGCGGCGCCACGGCCTGGGACGAACTCGGCAAGATCGATCGCCGCGATTGGATGGACTATCTGATGTGGTATCGCCGGATGCTGGATCTTCCGGTGCGGAATCGGGTGCGGATCGCGCGCATTCGGCCCCAATCGTCCGGGCTGTTCCGGCTCGAGCATGACGGCGGCGCGGTCTTCGCCCGCAAGGTCGTGCTGGCGACTGGGCGCGAGGGCGCGGGCGGGCGGCGCTGGCCGGCGGTGGTGCCGCGCGATCTGGGCGCGGATCTGCTGGCGCACAGCGCCGATGCCATCGATTTCGCGCGCCTCGCCGGCAAGCATGTCGGCATATTGGGCGCGGGCGCCTCGGCCTTCGACAACGCCGCGGCGGCGTTGGAAGCGGGTGCGGCCGCGGTCGATCAGTTCTGCCGCAGCCCGCACCTGGCCCAGGTCAACAAGTTCAAGGCGCTGAGCTATCCCGGGCCGCTGAATGGCCATTACCGCCTCGGCGATGCCGAGCGCTGGCGCTTCATCCACCACGCCCTGGCGGCGCAGGTCCCGCCGCCGCGCGAGACCATGGCGCGGCTGGATCGGTTTTCGGGATTCCAGCTTCACTTCGCCAGCTCCTGGACCCGGGTCGAGCGTCGCGGCGATCGCGTGCGGGTCGAGACTACCGCCGGCGACTACGAATTCGATTTCGTCATTCTCGGCACCGGCTTTACCGCCGATCTGGCGATGCGGCCCGAGCTGGCGGCGTTAGCCGACAAGATCGCGCTGTGGCGCGATCGCTATGCGCCGCCTTCCGATCTCGCGGACGACGAGCTCGGGCGCTTTCCCTATCTCGATGCCGGCTTCGCCTTCCAGGAAAAGCGCGCGGGCGAAGCGCCCTTCCTGGCCGACATCCATTGCTTCAACCATGGCTGCCTGCCCAGCCACGGCGCCATCGCCGGCGACATTCCCGGCCTGGGCACGGCGGTCGAGCGGCTGACGCGGCGCCTGGTCGAGGATCTGTTCGCCGCCGACCGCGCCGCGCACTGGTCGCGGCTGGTGGCCGCCGACGAACGCGAACTCGCCGGGACCAAGTGGGCGGGTTAGAGAGGGCGAGCGGGCTTGGCGTTTGACCGCGCGCGTGATCTGACAGTGCGAGACGATTCTTCGGCAACCCTGCGGATCTCGTCGAGCATGCCGGGGCAGTTCCGAGCAGGGGTAACAAGCCTCTCGAGTCGGCTGTGGCCATTCATTGCCGCGCGACGCAGACCTTCCAAATGAACGAATTGCCCGGCCAGTCTCATTTGCCTGCAGATACCGTCGTGATCGATCTGGTTGGTATGAGCGAGTGCGCTACTGGCGATACGCAAACAATCGAGCGCCAGACCAAGGGCTTGGCCGTACTGTGCATTGCCCGGAGCATTGCGATCGCGTTTGTTGGTCCGGTGCCGAACCAGTTCGGAAGTGACACTTGCGGAAAACTCGAAACATCGATTGGCGACATCGTGATTTTGTTCGTGAACGATGCAGACGAACAAATGCTGCCAGTGCCAAAGGGCGGCGTTGGTAATGGCATCGCTTTCGGGCTCCGAATCGCGCAACAATCTGTACTGATTCATTGCTAGGCAGGAATGCGTCGACCAGGCCAGAAAATCCCCATGTTGGCGGCGTTCGGCCTGTGACAAGGTTCGTTGCGCGTCTGCCTCCATTCTCAAATCGTGAACGTGCTTGCTGGCTTCGCGCAACTTGTCCCTGGCTGCCCGGTCGACATAGCGCTGTGACCAGCACTCCCAATGAGGCTTGGGACCGAGATAGGTCTCCTCGAACCCGCATTTTTGGGTCGGCGCCAATTTCCTCTGCTCCTCCTCGGCCAGACGCATGAGCACATCGCGCCGCCGAGAATTTGGCACGAGAAGCACTTCGACAATTCGGCCGGAGGGCGTGAACTCATGATCCGCCAACGATTGCCAACCGGATCCGCTGACACGCACGACAACGCGCGGAGGCAGGTTTCCGTTCGACTTGACATGGAGGCCGTTGTCATCAATTTCAGTCTGCAGGCCTTGGGCGTTTTTCGGTTCGACGATCTCGGCTTTGAGCTCTACTCCGGCGGGAGCGCCCGCGATTTCCGTGTCGTCCGCCGCCAGATGCCTAACGGGCGCACTCAAGCGATGAGCGACGGCGACGTCATTCTGCAACGGGATTTTGTGGTGATCGATCACATAAAAAATCAGCTTGGCCAATAGGTATCCCGCGAACGCCGTCGCTCCGATTGCGGCCATAATCTCGCGCCACCATCTCAGCCAACCTTCCGGACTGCCGGGAGGCCGTGGCCCGTTTCTTCGCACAGACGGGTCAGAAGTTTTCGGCTTGCCCAATGGCATCGACAGTCTCCAGGCCTTGCTTCAATAATCGCCTCTTCGTCGCACTCTTTATAGAAGAATAGAAACGTAGAACTTCTCCTAAGTCAATGATGCTGTCTCTTTTGACGTGGATGCGATTTGCATCGAGTCCATTATGAACGCGATCGATCTTTGGCCCCCTCCAGCAGCGCGCGGATGCGGCCGAGCATGGTTTCGCAATGGGTCTCGGGCGGCGGCAGATCGGCCAGGCGGGCGTAGCCGTTCTGGCCGACATGTCGCAGCGCCTGCAGCGTGGCGAGGCGGCCATCGCCGATCAGGATCGAACAGGTCTGGCGATCGTCGATCCGTTCAAGTCGGCCGATATGCTTGGCCGCCTTGCGGCTGCAGGTCATGGCGAGACCGAAGGTCTCGGCGTAGTTAGCATCGCCGACATCGGTCTTGAGCGCGCGGCTGGTGGCGCGCTGCGAAAGTTCGGCCGCGGTCGAATCGACGAAGGCCAGGCATTGCGCGGCGACGTCGTGGCGCGATTCCGAAATGCAGGCGAAGCGGTTCTGCGTCGCCCACAGCGCCTCATCCAGCATCGGCCCGCCGATGCGCCTGGATCGCGGGTTCTGCCGGTGCAGGATCTCGAACTGATCGGCGGCATGGCAGGCCAACGGCACCGATGCCAGGAAATCGGCGTGATCGCGGCGCTCGCGCGCGCTCAGGCTTTTCAGCGCATCGGCTTCGAGCCGGTAACGATGAAGGTCCTCGCCCAGCCCGCGGATGCGCTCATGCTCTTCGGCCGGGCGGGCGCTGGCGCATTCCTGCGCGGCCTTGGGGCCGAGGAATCCGCTGGCATCGCGACAGCCCAACGCCGGCGCCAGGCGCCGCTGCATCTCGGCCGCCACCGCCATCAGGCCCTCGCGCGGCTTGGCCGCCGGCACCAGGTAGACCGGGCCCGGCGCGCGGTCCAGCACCACGCGCTGATCGCGCGGCGTGGTCCAGCCATCGCCGCGCACGCGGACCGTCGCCTCGGGCGCAAACTCGCCCGCGGTCTTGGCCTCGATGAGGATCTGAGAATTTTCGAAACTTGCCGAGGGCCGTTCGGTCATGAAACGCCCGGGAAAGACCTCGACCTTCAGCGCCGCTCCCGGTGGCGGGCCGTCGCGCCAGAAGCCGTCATGGCCCCAATGCCGGAGTGGCAGCAGGATCGGCCTCTCCGCGCCCCACCAATTGCCGTCGATCGCTTTCGAAAGAACAGCCGCGAAAACACCGCGCGAGAACTCGATCGCCAGAAACCTCCCAACGTCAGGAAATTTCGCAATCGAATACGCGGCGACCGCGACAATAGTGCCGGCTAGGCCGAACCATTGGCGTCGACTTGGAATCCAACCCCAAGCGCGACCATCGCGCTTACGCTTCCGCCGCTTACGCTTCAGCCCAATTTCCGAACCTTCGTCTCCCATTGACCCTCCCCGGTAGCCCCAAGCCTGGTTGCTCGCGTCCTAAAAGGCGCGATCTTTGTAGATACATGGCTCCTCCTGGTGGCTCGACTCTCAACTAATATGATAATTGGTGTCGAGTTCGACACTTGTCAACTGGGCCGATGAGAATCAGCAAAGATTCTCGTTAACTCACGGATTCCCGCGGGTTTCGGGGCGGCGATTTCGCCGGCTATGCCGCCAGCGGGTCGGGCTTGGTCAGCAGATTCGCCAGCGACTCGGGCGCGGTGACCGGCAGCGAACAGGCTTGGCCGACGCAGACATAGGCCGTCGGCCGGGCGGCGATCTGGGTCTTGCCGCGCGCCGGATGCGTGGATGGAAGATCGCTGCCGGGTTCGATCGCGCTGAGGACCAAGAGCGGCTGGGGGGCGCGCCACACCGCGCGCAGCAGGCGCTCGGTCGATTCCTCGCCGCGGCGGCCGATCACCGCCACCTGCACCGCCTCGGTCAAAAGCGAAAACCCCTCGATCAGCGAGCAGAGGCCGAAGGCGTTCTTGCGCAACTCGCCGGCAAAGGCGCCGATGGTGGCCTCGGCACGATCGCGCCAGGCGGCCTCGCCGGTCAAATGCCACAGCCGCGCCAGATTGGCCGCCATCATGCCGTTGCCCGAGGGCGTGGCGTTGTCGCGGGCATGGCGCTGGCGGACGATCAGTGCTTCGGCATCGTCGGCGGTGAAGAAATAGCCGCCGCCCGCGGTGTCCCAATAATGGCGGTCGAGCACGCCGCACCAGGCCTGGGCCTGGGCCAGGCAGGCGGGATCGCCCGTGGTCTCGCAAAGCGCCAGCGCCGCGCCGATCATGCCGGCATAGTCGTCCAGCATCGCCGCCTTCTGCAGCCGCCCGGCGCGCGCGGCATGGCACAGCCGTCCGCCGACGGTCATGTGCGCGACCACGAAATCGTAGGCCCGGCGCGCCAGCGCCAGCCATTGTGGCCGTTCGAACTGGCACGCCGCCCGCGCCAGCGCCGCGATCGTCAGCCCGTTCCAATCCGCCAGCACCTTGTCGTCCCACCCCGGCCGGATGCGCGCCGCCCGCGCCGCCAACAGCTTGGCGCGCGCCGCCGCCAGCCGCGCCTCATGCGCCTCGTCGCCCAGCTCGGGCCGCTTGGTGCGGTTGAGGATGGTGTGGTGTTCCCAATTGCCGCGCTTGGTGACGTCGTAGGCCGCCTTGAATACCGGCGACTCGGCGCCCAGCACGGCGTCGATCTCGGCCTCGTCCCAGACGTAGAACTTGCCTTCCTCGCCCTCGCTGTCGGCATCGAGCGTGGCGGCGAAGCCGCCGCCCGCGGCGATCATCTCGCGCTCGAGCCAGGCCACGGTCTCCGCGATCCGCGCCTGGAACAGGGGCGCTGCGGTCTCGGCATGGGCCTGGGCGTAAAGCTCGATCAGCTGGGCGTTGTCGTAGAGCATTTTCTCGAAATGCGGCGCCAGCCAGATCTCGTCGGTCGAATAGCGCGCGAAGCCGCCGCCGAGATGATCGTAGATCCCGCCCTGGGCCATGCGCTTCAACGTCACCAGCACCGCCTCGCGCGCCGCGGTCTCGCCGTATTTTCTCCAGGCGCGCCAGATCAGCTTGAAGATCGCGGCTTGCGGAAACTTGGGCGCGCCCTGCAGCCCGCCATGCACCGGATCGACCGCCTTGCACAGCTCCTGCGCCAAGTGCCGGTCCATGCCGGGCAGCGGCCGGGCGCGCTGGCCGGCGGCCGATTCCTCCTCCAGCGCGCGCATGATGGCATCGGCGTTCTGCGCCACCGCGGCGGGGTCCTGGTCGTAGACCTCGCGCACCCGCCGCAGCACGTCGACGAAGGCCGGCTGGCCATAGCGCGCGCGATCGGGGAAATAGGTCCCGCCCCAGAACGGCCGACCCTCGGGCGTCAGGAACATGGTCAACGGCCAGCCGCCGCGCTGGCCCAGCAGGTGCAGCGCGTTCATGTAGATGGCGTCGATGTCGGGCCGCTCCTCGCGGTCGACCTTGATGTTGACGAACAGCGCGTTCATTGCCGCCGCGGTGTCTTGGCTTTCGAAGGATTCGTGCGCCATGACATGGCACCAATGGCAGGCGGCATAGCCGACCGAAAGCAGGATCGGCTTGCCCTCGCGGCGCGCGGTCGCCAGCGCCTCGGGCCCCCATGGCCACCACTCGACCGGATTGTCGCGATGCTGCAAGAGATAGGGGCTGGTCTCGCCGCCGAGTCGGTTCATGGCGCGACCATCCTACAGTCTCCCGCGTGCCAAGAGGCAAATCGCTTCCCGCAGGGCGCGGATGGCATTACTCTCGCCATGGAGGTCACGGCATGAAGATCCGCATCGACATCGACTGCACGCCCGAAGAGGCGCGCGGCTTCCTCGGCCTGCCCGACGTGGCGCCGATGCAGGCCCGCCTGGTCGAGGCGATGGAAGAACGCCTCAAGCAGGCCTGGTCGAGCGATCCCGAGACGCTGATGAAGGCCTGGATGCCGGGTGCAGCGCCGGGCTGGGAGGCGATGAAGGAGATCTGGGGCCGCGCCGCCGCCGAAGCGGCCAAGCCGCGCAAGGACCGCCCATGACCGATCGCGGCCGGGCGGGCGATCCGCCCCAGTTCTACGACGCCCACGTCTTCGTCTGCACCAACCAGCGCGCGGCCGATCATCCGCGCGGCTCCTGCGCCACCAAGGATTCGGTGCGCCTGCGCGACTACATGAAGGCGCGCGCCAAGGATCTCGGCCTCAAGACCATGCGCATCAATTCGGCCGGATGTCTCGAGCGCTGCGAACACGGCGTTTCGGTGGTGATCTATCCCGAAGGCGTCTGGTACACGGTCAAGACCCAGGCCGATGTCGACCACGTGCTGGAGGCGCATCTGGTCAAGGGCGGAAGGGCGACCGAGCTCCGGATGCCGCCCGAGCGCTTCGGGGTCAAGGGCTGAGCGCGGTCGTGCCGCTCCCGCCGCGATGAGCGCGGCTGTGCCACGCCCGACCCCCGCTGCCGGCGCCGGCGGCCGGGTGCGGCTGACCACAATCATCCTGGTGCGCTGGATCGCGGTGGCGGGCCAGGCCTCGGCGATCGTGCTGGTGGGGTTCGCGCTCGGCTACGATCTGCCGGTGGTGGCGTGCCTGGCGACGGTGGCGGCGTTGGCGGTCAGCAATCTCTATTTCGCCGCCCAGTACCGCAGCGCGACCAGGCTTTCGGACCGCGCCGCGGCAATGATGCTGGGCTTCGACATATTGCAGTTGGCGGCGCTGCTTTATCTCACCGGGGGCAGCGACAATCCCTTCCTCGTGCTGATGCTGGCGCCGGTGGCGATCGGCGCTTCGGTGCTGAGCCTGCGTTCGACCGCGGCCCTGACCGCGATCGCGCTGCTGTGCGTGGCGGCGCTGGCGATAGATCACTTTCCCCTGCCCTGGGCCACGCCCGGCGCCATGGCCCAGCCGCCGCTCTATACCTTCGCCGTGTCGCTGGCGTTGGCGGTCGGCATGGTGTTCGTCGCGATTTATGCCTGGCGGGTGGCCGAGGAAGGCAGGCGCATGTCGGACGCGCTGGCGGCC
>VGDZ01000063.1 GCA_016869515.1 Alphaproteobacteria bacterium
CGCCCTTGGGCCGGCCGGTCGAGCCCGAGGAATAGAGCCAGAAGCAATCCGCCTCGGCACCGGCGGCGACGGCCTCGAGCCGATCCGAGGCCGCGCCCATGGCGGCGACCAGGGTCTTGCCTTCGCCTTCGGTCCGCAGCGCCACCCCAGGCTTGCGGCCGGCCTGCGCCAAGGCCGGCTCGACCTCGGCGGCGAATTCGGGCGAATAGAGCAGGCCGGCGCAGGCCGAATCCTCGATCATGTAGCGATAGTCGGCCGCGCGCAGCAGGGTGTTCAGCGGCACCGGCACGATTCCGGCCTTGATCGCGCCGAAAAAGGCGAAGACGAATTCGGGGCAGTCCTTGACCACCATCAGCAGCCGCTCGCCGGGCCCGAGCCCGAGTCCGAGCAGCGCATTGCCGGCCCGATCGACCGCCTTGGCGAGCTCGGCATAGCTGACGTCGCGGCCGGAGACGGTGCGGATGGCGACTTTCTGCCCGCGGCCCTCGGCCGGATGACGGTCGATGAACGGCCGCGCGGCATTGAAGCCCGGCTGGTAGACGATCCGAGCCGGCGCGGCCCCGCTGACGCTCACACCCCAATTCGCCATGGCATGTCTCCAACCCCGTAGCCGTAGGCAAGCTTGCCGTCCGGCCGGAAGGAATTCCAGGTCGCTGTTGTCGCGCCCGGCGCGGCATGATCGGTCCGTCCCGAACCGTCATGCGCGAGTCCTGACGATCCCGCCCTAGTCGAACAGCCTGAACTGATCCGATTTGCGCAGCAGCCGGCTGGCCAATGCGTGCGGCAGGCCGGCGGGATCGCCGTCATAGAGCCAGTCGGTAGTGACGCCAAATACGCGTTTGAGGCGCCGGGCGATCTGCGGCTCGAGCATGCGGGCGCCGCGCTCCCACGACGACAGCCGCTCGCGCCGCACCTTGATCAGCTCGGCCAGGTCCTTTTCGGTCAGGTCGAGCGCCGCGCGCACCGCCTTGAGGCGCCGCCCGACCTCGCGCTTGTAGTCGGGCGGGCGCCGCGGGTTCACGCCGCCTTCTTGAGGTGCCGGGCGATCAGGCTTTCCGCGATCTGCACCGCGTTCAGCGCCGCGCCCTTGCGCAGATTGTCCGACACCACCCACATCGCCAAGCCGTGCTTGACCGTCGGGTCCTTGCGGATGCGGCTGACGAAGGTGGCGTAGTCGCCGACGCATTCCAGCGGCGTGGTGTAGCCGCCGTTCTCGCGCTTGTCGACCACCATCACCCCCGGCGCCTCGCGCAGGATGCGGCGCGCGTCCTCGACCTCGATCGGCCGCTCGAACTCGACATGCACCGCCTCGGAATGGCCGACGAACACCGGCACCCGCACGCAAGTGGCGATGACCTCGATGTCGGGATCGAGGATCTTGCGGGTCTCGGCCGTCATCTTCCATTCCTCCTTGGTCTGCCCGTCGGGCATGAACACGTCGATGTGAGGAATGACGTTGAAGGCGATCTGCTTGGTGAACTTCTTGGGCTCGATCGGATCGTTGACGAAGATGGCGCGGGTCTGCTCGAACAGCTCGTCCATCGCCTCCTTGCCGGCGCCCGAGGTCGACTGATAGGTCGCCACCACCACCCGCTTGACGCGCGCGAAATCGTGCAGCGGCTTCAGCGCCACCACCATCTGCGCGGTCGAGCAGTTGGGGTTGGCGATGATGTTGCGCTTGCCGTACTTGGCCAGCGCCTGGGGATTGACCTCGGGCACGATCAGCGGCACGTCGGCGTCCATCCGCCAGCACGAGGAATTGTCGATCACCACCGTGCCCTGCTGGCCGATCTTGGGCGCCCAGGCCTTGGCAACGGCCGAGCCGGCCGACATCAGCGCGATGTCGATGCCCTTGAAATCGTAGTCGTCGAGGCACTTGGTCTTGAGCCGCTTTTCGCCCAACATCACCTCGGCGCCGACCGAGCGGCGCGAGGCCAGCGCCACGACCTCGTCGGCCGGGAACTGGCGTTCGGACAGGATGTTGAGCATCTCGCGACCGACATTGCCGGTCGCGCCGATGACGGCGACGCGATAACCCATGACCTTCCGGGACCCCAGGGGCCCCGCCTCCTTCGGAGGCGATGGATAGAAGGCCCAAGGCGCCCTGGCAAGCGGCATTTTTTCGCCCTATTGTGAGGCCGATTCGCCCGGACCCGTTCGATGAGCGCCGCTCCCCGCCGCCTGGCCAACGATTTCGACACCACCGCCGCCCGCGAGCGCTGCTATCGCCTGCGCCGCCGCATCCTCGACGTCAGCCAACACGTCTCGGCGCTGCACGTGGCGCCGGCGTTTTCGTGCATGGAGATCGTCGACTGCATCTATCACGGGCTGATGCGCAAGGACGAATCCGGGGCCTATCTCGACACTTTCCTGATGTCGAAGGGTCATGGCTGCATGACCCAATACGCCATCCTCGAATCCCACGGCACGCTGCCGCGCAGCGCGCTCGACGAGTACTGCACCAAGGACGGGCTGTTGGGGGCGCATCCCGACTACGGCACGCCCGGCATCGCCGCCTCGACCGGCAGCCTGGGGCACGGCCTCGGCATGGCGGTCGGCATGGCAGTGGCCGAGCGCAACGCCGCCAAGGCCAAGGGCCGGCCGGTGCCGACGATCTATACCGTGCTGTCCGACGGCGAAGTCCAGGAGGGTTCGACCTGGGAGGCGGTGATGATGGCCTCGACCCTCGGCGTCGACAATCTGGTGGCGGTGGTCGACAACAACGACTTCCAAAGCCTCGGCCGCACCAGCGAGACCCATCCCAGCTTCTATCCGCTGGTTGAGAAGTTCCAGGCCTTCGGCTGGGAAACGGTCGAGGTCAACGGCCACGACGCCGGCGCGGTGTTCCGCGCCGTCACCGCCCGCAAGGGCGCCGGCAAGCCGTTCATGACGGTGGCCAAGACCGTCAAGGGCCGCGGCGTCAAATACATGGAAAGCGTGCCGATCTGGCATTACCGCGCGCCCAACCCGGCCGAATACAAACAAGCGCTGGAGATCCTGGAGAAGGTCCAGTCGTGAGGAACAAGTTCGCCGAGGCGCTGTATCGGCTGTCGCGTAGCGATCCGCGCATCCACATCGTCGTCGCCGACATCTCGCCGGCCGGGCCGATGAACGAGTTCCGCAAGGAATTCCCCGAGCGCTTCATCAACGTCGGCGTCGCCGAGCAGTCGATGATCGGCATCTGCGCCGGGCTGGCGCTGAAGGGCATGCTGCCCTTCGCCTACACCATCGCCACCTTCGCGCTCTATCGGCCGTTCGAGATGGTGCGCGACGACCTCTGCTACCAGAACCTGCCGGTGACAGTGGTCGGCATCGGCGGCGGGGTGATCTATTCGACCTTGGGCGGCACGCACTACGCCCAGGAGGACATCACCATCGCCGGCGCGATTCCCAACATGTCGATCCTGGCGCCGTGCGATCCGGCCGAGGCGACGGCGGCGACCGAATACCTGGTCGGCGCGGATCGCAAGGGACCCTGCTATCTGCGCTTCGGCAAGGCGGGCGAGCCCGACATCACCAAGGACGCGATCGAGCCGTTCCGCTTCGGCAAGCTGCGCTACCTGCGGCGCGGCCGCGATGTCGCCATACTCAGCTACGGTGTGACCATGGGCCTGGCGGTCAAGGCCGCCGCCGCGCTGGCGGACAAGGGCAAGTCGGTGTCGGTGATCGGCTGCCCGACGGTCAAGCCGCTCGACCGCGAGGGCGTGATCGAGGTGCTGCGCAGCCATCCGCGCGTGGTGGTGGCGGAAGAGAACGCACCGCGCGGCGGCCTCGCCTCCGAGGTCAAGAGCGTCGCCTGGGACATCCAGGCGCGCTGCGCCCTGCAGACCATCACCCTCAAGGACGAATTCGTCCACTGCTACGGCAGCCACGAGGACCTGTTGGCCGCGCACGGCCTGTCGGTGCCGGCGATCGTCGCCGCCGCCGGCGGCTGACCTACCTTCCGGCGAACCGCCGGCAGATTTCCTTGGTCGTCATCCCGACCCGCGCGCCCATGGCTTCGGCAGCGCGGTTGACGCGCGACACCACGCCGTCTTCCCAGGCCGAGCGGGCATCGCCGATCCGGCAGCTCACGGCGTCCAGCGTGGCGGCGGCGATGCCGCGCCCATCCAGCGCCGGCAGGCGCGAGACCCCGGCCTGGTCGATGCCGATGCCGGCATCGTTGAACAGGCAGGCCCGCACCGGCTGGGCGATGGCGGTCTCGGGCTTGCCGCCCAGAAGCGCGCCATGCGATCCGGTCAGTACCACTTGCCCGGCATCCTCGGGCCGCACCAGCGAGGCCGAGTCGATGCCCCAGATCTTGATCGGCCCATCCTCGAGCAGGAAGCGCGATTCGACCGGTTCGGGAACCTGGCCGAAGGGCTTGGGCGCGCGGCGCAGCCGTTCCGCCGCCGCGCCGACCGCCATGCCCGCGGTCACGCCCAGCGCCGCCGCCGCCTCGTTGACCCGGCTGATGCGGCCGCGCGCCGCCATGTCCTGGCCGTCGCCGATGCGCGCGCTGTCGTGGGCCACGGTCGCCGCCGCCATGCCGACGGCCTGAAGCTGGGCCAGCGCGGCGATGCCGGCGCCCTCGCGGCCGATGCCGGCATCGCTCAGGATCACCGCCCGCACCCCCGCCTTGGCCGCCAGCCAGCCGACGATCAACCCGCCATGCGAGCCGCAGATGACGACGGCGTCGTTGCATTCGGGACCCAGCTTGGTGGCGCTGGGCGAAACGCGGATCTCGACCATCTTCCCTCGCCCGGTCACTTTGGCTTGGGCTATAACGACCCGTCAATCTCGCCACGCCGAGGTGTACCCTTGACCCAGCGACCCAATCTTCGCGATCTCGAGCGGCTGAAACGCCATTTCCACATCATGCATCGCATCCGCGCCTTCGAAGAGGAGGCCGAGCGCGCCAACCGCGACGGCCGGGTCGGCGGCGCGGTGCACCTGTCGATCGGCCAGGAGGCGGTGGCGGCCGGCGTCTGCTCCAATCTGCGCCGCGAGGATCCGATCGTCTCCAACCATCGCGGCCACGGCCACACCATCGCCAAGGGCGCCGAGCCGCGGGCGATGATGGCCGAGCTGATGGGCCGCGCCGCCGGCACCTGCGGCGGCAAGGGCGGTTCGATGCACATCGCCGACTTCAAGGTCGGCATGCTGGGGGCCAATGGCGTGGTCGCGGCCGGCATCCCGATCGCGGTCGGCGCCGCCCAGGCGCTGCGGCTGCGCGGGGCCGACGCCGTGGTGGCGTGTTTCTTCGGCGACGGCGCGGTCAATCGCGGACCGTTCCTCGAAGGCCTCAATTGGGCGCGGATCTACGATCTGCCGGTGCTGTTCGTATGCGAGGACAACGGCTTTGCCTCGACCACCCGCACCAAATCGGTCACCGGCGGCCCGGGGCCCGGACCGCGCGCCGAAAGCCTGGGCATCCCCGCCCACGAGGTCGACGGCAACGACGTGGCGCGGATCGACGAACTGGCGGGCGAGCTGGTGGCGCGCCTGCGCAACGGCAAGGGGCCGCAATTCCTCTGGGCCAAGACCTACCGGCTGAAGGGCCATACCGCCGCCGACCCGGCGCGCTATCGCGAGGCAGCCGAGGTCGAGGCCCGCTGGCAGGACGATCCGATCGCGCGCCTGCGGGCGCTGCTGATCGAGCTGGGAGTGGCGGCGGGCGAATTGGATGCGCTGGCGCGCGCGGCACGCGGCGAGATCGAGGACGCGGTGGCCTTCGCCCAATCCGCGCCCTTCGCCCCGGCCGAGGCCGCCTTCGGCGATGTCCAGGACGTGGGCGCGCCCCAGCCATGAACACGATCAGCTATCTCGAAGCCTCGACCCTGGCGTTGCGCCAGGAGATGGAGCGCGACCCGCTGGTCTGGGCGCTGGGCGAAGATCTCGGCCGCGGCGGCGTGTTCGGCCAGTATGGCGATCTGCAGCGCCGCTTCGGGCCGGCGCGCATCTGCGACACGCCGATCAGCGAATCGACCATCATGGGGGCCGCGGTCGGTGCCGCCATGATGGGCACGCGGCCGGTGGTCGAGATGCGCTTTTCGGATTTCGCGCTGTGCGCGGTCGACGAGCTGGTCAATCAGGCGGCCAAGGCGCGCTTCATGTTCGGCGGCCAGGCCAAGGTGCCGCTGGTGGCACGGCTGCCGATCGGCATGTGGCGGTCCTCGGCCGCGCAGCATTCGCAATCGCTCGAATCCTGGTGGACCCACATCCCCGGGCTGGTGGTGGTGGCACCTTCGACTCCGGCCGACAATCACGCGTTGTTGCGCGCGGCGATCCGCTGCGACGATCCGGTGGTCTATCACGAGCACAAAGACCTCTGGGGCCTCAAGGGCGAGGTCGACGAGCGGGCCGAGCCGGCGCGGCTGGGCGAAGCGCGCATCCTCCGCCCCGGCAACGACGTTACGGTCGTGACCTGGTCGAAGACGGTTCATGTCGCACTCGAAGCGGCCGCGCTTGCGGGCTCGCCCTCGCTGGAGGTGATCGATCTGCGCACGCTGTGGCCGTGGGATCGCGCCACCGTGTTCGGCTCGGCCCAGCGCACCGGACGGCTCTTGGTCGCTCACGAGGCGGTGCGGGTCGGCGGCTTCGGCGGCGAGATCGCGGCCGAGGCGGCCGAGCAGCTGGGGGTCAAGGTGCGCCGGCTGGGCGCGCCGCGCATCCCGATCGCCTACGCCAAGCCGATGGAAGATCAGGCACGGATCACCGCGGCCGCGATCGCCGCCGCGGCGCGGCTTTTGCTGGGGTAGGTCGTCCGTCCTCAGCCCAGGGCGATGGTGCCATCGACGCGGTGCTCGGCGCCGAGGCCCTCGATCGTCACCGTCGCCCGTACCTTGAGCGTCTCGGTGCCCTTGAGCCGACCCGCGCTTAGTCCGGCACGCACCGCGTTCTCGATCTCGCGCTGGGTGGTGACGCCGACGGTCTTGAGGAACTTGCGCAGTTCCATGTTGAAGACATCCTCGTTCATGGCCTTGGTCTCCCTCAGCTGCGCCGCGCCAGCGGCAGATTGACCAGCAGGTTCTGCGGCTTCAGCCGCACCGCGCCGCGATCGCTCATGGCATAGGCGGCGTAGACCGGAAAACCGCGCATCTTTGGCGAAAGATCGGCGGGGTCGGCGAAATCGATCCGGAACAGCGCCAGGATGCGTCGCAGCCGCTCGTCCTCGACCGCCTCGCCCTTGTAGAGCGCGTTCAGCAGCGCCGTCGCCTCGGCGTCCAGTCCGACATGCCAGCGCCAGCGCTGGTCGCGAATCTGCGCCACCGGCTGGACCGAGACGGCAACGCCGTGGAAATGCCGGATCCAGGCCTCGATCAGCCGGCAGAGCGCGTCCAGTCCCGGCCCGCCGAAGCGCATGTCCAGCACCATGTCGTAGGCATCCGATCGCGCCCAGTAGTCGCGCGCCGTATCCTCGTTGAGCACGTCGAGTTCGACCTGGCGATCGAGCGCCCGCGTCGCCAGCGCCACCAGGTCGATCCCGCCCTTGGCGGCGCGGAACTCGACCAGCTCGCGATCGGCCAGCAGCGGACGGCCGTCGACGATGCTGGCGTTCTGCTCGCGGAAAAACAGCTCGCCGGCGCGGGCGCGAAAGGCGTCCTCGCCATCCAGCAGGCCGCGCAGGATGGCATGCACCAGCTGATCGACGAACAAGGGCGGCACCGCGACCTGGCCGCGGCCGAACAGCGATGCGTAACACGCTTCCAGCGTGCCGGCGCGCAACAGCCGGTCGCGGAAGTCGAGCCACACCGTCCAATTGTGCCGTGCGTCCTCGTCCGCCAGCCGGGCGATGCGGTCCTTGGCCACCGCCCGCCGCGGGTCCTCGATCAGCGCCGCGTGCAGCCCGCGCTCCTGCTCGCAGGCCTCCGCTGCCGGAGCCATTTCCGGGCGCTTGAGATAGGCGCGCAGGAAATCGTTGCTCGGCCGCAGCCGGCCCTGGCCGTCGCGCTCGAGCAGATGGAAGCCGGAACTGCGCCAGAAATCGGCCATCTTCGGGGCTTTACAAGCCCGCCCGATCGTCCCACCATGCCGGACGACGGTTTCGGCGGAGGGCGACGATGAAGGCGTTCTGGACGGCGGTGATCGGGTGCATCGTCATTTCGGTCGGTGCGGCCTTGGTGCTGCAGAACCTGGATTACAGCGTCGGCACGAAGATGGTGGGCGAAGGCGCCCGGGTCAAGTAAGCCGCGCTCAGCGGGCGCGTTCCCGACCCGCAGTCACGTCCCATAGCCGCACCGTCCGATCGATTCCGCCCGAGGCGGCCAGATCGCCCTTGGCCGAGGCCGCGACCGACCATGCCACGCGATCGTGACCCGCGAGCCGCGCCAGCTCGGTGCCGGCGTCGAGATTCCAGATCCTGAGCAGGCCGTCGCCGCCGGCGCTGATCGCCTTGCCGGGCGCGCCCAGGAAGGCGACGGCGGTGAAGAAGCGGCCGGGCGTCTCGAGACTGCGCAGGAGATCGCCGCTGGCGGTATCCCAAAGCTTCAACGTGCCGTCGGTCGAAGCCGTCAGAACCTGCTTGCCGTCGGGCGAAAACGCCACCGCGTTGACCGAACGCTCATGGCCCTCGAACCGGCGCAGTTCCTGGCCGGTGCCCAAATCCCACAGCCGCGCCGTCAGGTCGTAGCTGGCCGAGGCGGCACGGCGGCCATCGGGCGACACCGCCACCGCGTTGACCGCGGCGCGATGCCCGGTCAGCGCCAATCGCCGCCGGCCGCTGGCGGCGTCCCAGACGCCCAGGCTGTGATCCCATGACGCCGACAACAGCGAGCGCCCGTCGGGGGTGAAGGCGCAGCCGTAGATGGCGTTGTCGTGGCCCGGGAAACGCCGCAGCAGGGCACCGGTGTCGACCGCATGCAGCAGCAATTCCTGCCCGGCCCCGCCCGAAACCAGGCGCTTGCTGTCGGCCGAAAACGCCACGCAGTTGACGTTGCCGGCGTGGTCGGTCAGCACCTGCAATTCGCGGCCGCCGGCGGCATCCCAAATGCGCACCGACTGGTCGTAGCTGGCCGAAGCCACAAACCTGCCGTCACGGCTGAGGGCGACGGCATTGACGATGCCGTCATGTTCCATCGCCGCCCGCGCCGGCAGGGCCAAGGCCAGCAAAACCAGAACCAGCGCCCTCATGGAGCGAAGGCCGCCAACAAGGTCTGCTTGCGCCGGCCCGCCAGGGACAAGGCTCCACCCTCGTCCAGCTGCGCCGGGTCGCCCCGATGAAAGCCGTGGCGCATCCAGGCGCTGCGGATCGGCTCGAACCCGTCCTCGTGCCAGCGATGCACCCAGGAGAGGAGATGGCGCGCCAGCACCGCCAGGAACTCGGCCGGCGTCATGGCGACGCCCTTGTCATCGAGCGAGGTATGAGCCTTGCGGGCGCGGCCGAGCGGATTGCGGTGCCTGAGATCGAACCCCAACACGCACCACGGCCGGTCGGCGCGCGGCGCCAGCGCCAGCCTTACCCGGCCGACCGCGCCGCGATTGAGTTCGATCGCGCCCGGCCAGTTCAACCGCACCTCGCTGGCCGGCGGCAGCACCGCCCCCAGCGCGTCGACCATGGCCAAGCCCGCGATCAGGCCCAACTGCACCGCCTCTTCGGGCGGCAGATCGGGATGGCCCAGCAGTGCTGCGTTCAGGTCAGGCCTGGCATCGGCGAAAACCAGCGTGCCGTCTTCGGCGCCGGCGCGCGCCAGGCGCTTGGCGGCCGCCAGGGCGTCGGCCTCGCCGATCGTCGCCAAGCGATAGGCCGGCGGCAGATCCAGGGTCACTTCGGTGAGTGGGCCGGGCGCGCGCCCGGCGATCAGCGCCAGACGCTGCGATCGCCCAGCGCGGAATCGGACTGGCGATTGGGCCGCATCATCGGCGATTCGGTATCGGCCAGGCCCGAGGGCAGATGGCGATAGCTCGGCAGCATCAGGCCGCTCTGGGCGTCGACCGTCACCGTCGCCACCTGGAAGGCGAGGTTGGAATCGCCGCCCGCGGCCATGAAGGTAACGCGGTAGGTGGCGCCGTCCGCCGACTTCGCCATCTTCAGCACCTTGACCTTGTAGGCGCGTTCGACCGCGGCCTTGACCTCGGCTTCGCTGGCGGCCAGCGCCGCCGGCGCCAGCAAGGCCAACACGGCGATCAGCAATCGCTTCATGGCGTCCTCACGCGTGCTTGGCTTGGCCGTGGCCGGAGGGCGGCGCCGGCTCGCCCAGGGTTTCCTGCACCCAAATGCCGTGATGCTCGCGCGCCCAGTTCTCGTCGACATAGCCCGTGCCCATGGCGTCGAACGCGCCCTCCATGCCCATGGTGCCGATGTAGATATGGGCGATGACGATGGTGATCAGGCCGATCGCGGTGCCGGCATGGACCAGCACCGAAAGCTGCAGGTCCTGGGTGCCGAACCAGCCGACCGGGAACATCAGTCCAAGCCCGGTATAGGAAATCGCGCCGCCGCCCAGGATGACCGACCAGAAGATCAGCTTCTGGCCGGCGTTGAACTTGCGCGAGGGCGGATGGGCGCTGCCGCCGAGCAGGCCGCCGCCCATGGCGATCCAGGTCAGGTCGTGGCCCTCGGGGATGTTGTCCTTCACCCACAGCACCAGCATCAGCACGATGCCGGCGATGAAGGCGAAGCCGACATAGTTGTGCATCACCTTGCCCCACATGGTCAGCGTGGCGAAGGCCGACGGGCCCAGCAGCGGCAACAGCACGTAGCGGCCGAAGGTGATGTTGAGCCCCGACAGCGCCAAGAGGATGAAGCTGACCGCGGTCAGCCAATGCGCGAACCGATCCAGCGCATCGAAGCGCAGGATAGTGCGGCCCGAAGGCCCGGCATGGATCCGGATCCGGCCGCGCACCAGGAAGAACACCGCCAGGATCGCGATCATCGCCCCCAGCGCATAGCCGCCCCACTGCTTGAGCGGGCCGTTGTAGAGCGCCCGCCAACGCTCGCCCTCGGGCTGGACCAGCGTGCCGGCGCGGGCATCGGGGATCGAGGCATAGCCCTGCACGCCCTGGCGCACCTGCCGCCAGACGCCGACATTGTTGGCATCGACCCGGGTGTTGCCGATCTCGCGCATGTAGTCGCCGGGTTCCTGGCCGGGTGCCGGCCGCATGCCCTGGGCCGCGACCTCGCCCGCAAGGCCCATCGTCAGCGCCAGCAGCATCGCCGCCGCCAACCCGATCGCTTTTCCGCGCCAATGCCGCATGACTGACCCCCGCGCTACAACTTGCCTTGTTGCTTGGTGCGCGCCTGGGCTTCGGCGCGCGCCTGGGCGCTGGGCTGCTGGTCGGCAGCGCCCTTGTACTTGCCCTTGTCGGTCTGATAGGCGATCACTGGCCGCCTCTCGTCCTCGAAGCAGCCGCTCAACGACCCCACGGCCAGTAAGGCCAAGCCCACAACCACCATCGACGATGCCGAGATGCGCATCCGTCGTTCTCCCGTTCTGGCGGAACCCGGTCCGTCCGGCCGTCCGGCGGACCGGTTCCTCGGTCTGCAGCCGCTAGGTGCCGCTCTTCGACTGATAGGCCGTGCCCCAGCCCCAGGCGCCCGAACCGAAGCCGCGGGCGGCGACGCGCTCGCGGTAGATGTCGGACACCAGATCACCGTCGCCGGCCAACAGCGCCTTGGTCGAGCACATCTCCGAGCATAAGGGCAGCTTGCCCTCGGCGATGCGGTTGCGGCCGTACTTGGTCAGCTCGGCCGCGCTGTGGTCCTCTTCCGGACCGCCGGCGCAGAAGGTGCACTTGTCCATCTTGCCGCGCGAGCCGAAATTGCCGGCCTGCGGATACTGCGGCGCGCCGAACGGGCAGGCATAGAAGCAGTAGCCGCAGCCGATGCAGAGGTCCTTGGAGTGCAGCACGATGCCGTCGTTGGTCTGGTAGAAGCAGTCCACCGGACACACCGCCTGGCAGGGCGGGTCGGAACAGTGCATGCAGGCCACCGAGATCGAGCGTTCGCCGGGCTTGCCGTCGTTGATCGTGACCACCCGGCGGCGGTTGATGCCCCAGGGGATCTCGTGCTCGTTCTTGCAGGCGGTGACGCAGGCGTTGCATTCGATGCAGCGCTCGCTGTCGCACAGGAACTTCATCTTCGCCATGACGTTGTCTCCTCAGTTCCTGCCGCCGATCACGCCGCGCGAATGCGGCAGACGGTGGTCTTGGTCTCTTGCATCTGGGTGACCGAGTCGTAGCCGTAGGTGGTGGCGGTGTTGGCCGCCTCGCCCAGCACGAACGGATCGGCGCCCTTGGGGTACTTGGAGCGCAGGTTCTGGCCCATCCACCAGCCGGCGAAGTGGAAGGGCATGAACGCCACGCCCTTGCCGACGCGCTCGGTGACCATCGCCTTGACCTTGACCCGGGCGTTGTTCTCCGGACCCTCGACCCAGCAGAACGCGCCGTTGCGCACGCCCAGATTGTTGGCGTCGAACGGGTTGATCTCGACGAACATGTCCTGCTGCAGCTCGGCCAGCCATGGATTCGAGCGGGTCTCGTCGCCGCCGCCCTCGTATTCGACCAGCCGTCCCGAGGTGAGGATGATCGGGAAATCCTTGGACACGTCGCGCTTCTGGATCGATTCGTAAAGCGTCGGCAGGCGCCAGGCCTGGGCCACGTCCTTGTAGGTCGGATACTTGGCGACCAGATCGCGCCGCGGCGTATACAGCGCCTCGCGGTGCAGCGGCACCGGATCGGGGAAGTTCCACACCACGGCGCGGGCCTTGGCGTTGCCGAACGGCGCGCAGCCGTGCTGGATGATGACCCGCTGCATGCCGCCCGACAGGTCGGTCTTCCAGTTGGCGTTGTCGCCGCCGCCCTTGGCGATCCACTCCAGCTCGTTGGCGGTCAGGTCCTTGTCCCAGCCCAGCTTCTTGAGCATGGCCATGGTGAACTCGGGATAGCCGTCCTTGAGCTCGGCGTCCTTCGAGTAAGAACCCTCGGCCAGCAGCGTCTCGCCGTTGCGCTCGATGCCGAAATTGGCGCGGAAATTGAGCCCGCCCTGCATCACGGTCTTGGAGGTGTCGTAGAGCACATGCGTGCCGGGATGCTTGAACTCGGGCGAGCCCCAGCACGGCCAGGGCAGGCCGAAGGTCTCGCCGTTGCACGGCCCGCCATTGGCCCGGAGCGTGGTCTTGTCGAAGGTCGCCATGTTGGCCATGTGCAGCTTCAGCCGCTCGGGCGACTGGCCGGTATAGCCGATGGTCCACATGCCGCGATTGAACTCGCGGGTGATGTCCTCGACCAGCGGCTCGTCCTTCGTGATCTTGATGTTCTTGAACATCTCCTTCTCGAAGCCGAACTTCTTTGCGAACTTGTACATAATGGTGTGATCGGGCAGGCACTCGAACACCGGCTCGTGGATCTTGTCGCGCCACTGCAGCGAGCGGTTCGACGCCGTCACCGAGCCCGAGGTCTCGTACTGCGTCGCCGCCGGCAGCAGCCAGGTGTCGTTCTTGCGCTCGCTCATCACCGCCGACATGGTCGGGTAGGGATCGATCACCACCAGCAGGTCGAGCTTTTCCATCGCCCGCTTCATGTCGGGCAGGCGGACCTGGCTGTTGGGGGCGTGGCCCCAGAACACCATCGCCTTGATGTTCTCGGGCTGGCCCATCTTGGTCTTGTCTTCCAGCACGCCGTCGAACCAGCGCGACACCGGGATGCCGGTGCGCTCCATCAGCGCCTTGTCCTTGAAGCGGCCCAGCAGGTAGTCGTAGTTGACGTCCCACACCCGGCCCCAATGACGCCAGCTGCCCTCGACCAGGCCGTAATAGCCCGGCAGCGAGTCCGAGGTGACGCCGAAATCGGTCGCGCCCTGGACGTTGTCGTGGCCGCGGAAGATGTTGGCCCCGCCGCCCTCGACGCCGATATTGCCCAGCACCAGCTGCAGGTTGCAGTAGGCGCGGACGTTGTTGTTGCCGATGTGGTGCTGGGTGCCGCCCATGCACCATACCAGCGTGCCGGGCTTGTTGGTCGCCATCAGGCGGGCGACGCGCTTCAGCTGCGCGCCGGGCACGCCGGTGACGTCCTCGACCACCTCGGGGGTCCACTGCTTGACGTGGGCCTTGACCTGATCCATCCCCCAGACGCGGGACTTGAGGTAGTCCTTGTCCTCCCAGCCGTTCTCGAAGATGTGCCACATGATGCCCCAGATCAGGGCGACGTCGGTGCCGGGGCGGAAGCGGACGTATTCGTTGGCGTGCGCAGCGGTGCGGGTGAAGCGCGGATCGCACACGATCAGCGGCGCGCCGTTCTGCTCCTTGGCCTTGAGGATGTGCATCATCGCCACCGGATGCGCCTCGGCGGCGTTCGAGCCGATCATGAAGATCAGCCGCGAATTGTGCATGTCGTTGTAGGAGTTGGTCATCGCGCCGTAGCCCCAGGTATTGGCCACGCCAGCGACGGTGGTGGAATGGCAGATGCGCGCCTGGTGATCGACGTTGTTGGTGCCCCAGAAAGCGGCGAACTTGCGGATCAGGTAGGCTTGCTCGTTGGAATGCTTGGCCGAGCCCAGCCAGAACACCGCGTCGGCGCCCGCGCTTTCGCGGATCTTGAGCAGCTTGTCGCCAAGTTCGGCGATGGTCGCATCCCAGCTCATCCGCTTCCACTGGCCGTTTTCCAGCTTCATCGGATATTTCAGGCGGCGCTCGCCATGCGCATGCTCGCGCACCGAGGCGCCCTTGGCGCAGTGCGCGCCCAGATTCAGCGGCGAATCGAAGGTCGGCTCCTGGCCGATCCAGACCCCGTTCTGTACCTCGGCGGTGATGGCGCAACCCACCGAACAGTGGGTGCAGATCGAGATCACCTTCTTGACCTCGCCGGTGACGGCGATCGGCCCCGCGGCCTGGGCGGGCTCGACCATCGCCAGCTTGGCGCCGGCGGCAGCGGCGGCGATGCCGCCCGCGGCCAGGCCCGAGCGCTTGAGGAAGCTGCGGCGGTCGACGGTCTGGCCGGCGGGGCCGGTCAGGGCGGAGGCCAGCTTGGCGGCCGGGGCGGTGCCGGCGGTCTTCTTGCGCAACATGAGCGTTTCCTCCCTGCCCGACTAGAAACGGGCCAGCGCGTAGACGCGCTTGACGTGATCGGTTTCGCGATAGCCAGCATCGCTCGGCCGGCCGGGGACGGCGGTCTCGGCCGGGGCCGCGCCCGCGGCGACGATCGCCGCCGAGGCCGCGCCGACGCCGGCCAGCTTGAACACCTCGCGCCGTGCCGGCGCTTTCTTCTGCTCTTGCTTGGTGGTCATAACTCCTCCTCGGCGGTCGCCCGCTTCCAAGTTCCGATCAGGCCGCCATGCGGAAGGCCTGGGATTCGATCTCGACGAACAGCCGCCCGATGGTTCCCACCGGACGGTAGAACGCGGCCTTCTCGGCCGTCTCCAAATCGGCGAAGAAGCGCCCCGCCCAGGGCGCCAGATGCCGGTCGAAAAACGTCTGCTGCTCGGCCAGCGCCACGGGCGCGCGGCTTTCGCCGCCGATCAGCGTCGCCATCGCCTGGCACAGCGCGGCGATGTGGTCCTCGGATTCGAACACGCCCGCGCGGCGGGCGATGCCATGACGCGCCAGGTCCTGGCGCAGCCGCGCCAACGGCTTTTCGTTGAGGAAACCGGTCAGATAGAACGAGCCGAAGGGCAGCAATTCGCCGCGGCCGACGCCGATGAACAGATCGAAGTATTCGCGCTCGACCGCGGCCGGATCGGCGCTTGCCGCCGCCTTGGCCAAAACGCCCAGCGCCACGCCCAACTCGCTCGCATCGCCTTTCAACGCCGCACAAGCGGCCAAGGTCTCGGCATCGGCCGCGCCGGCCAACAGCCGGCCGAGCAGGCCATAAAAATCGGCCCGCAACCTTTCTTCCTCAGCGATGTCGAACCGCGTTGCGGTCGCCGCTTCCAACTTTCCCCCACTTCTTGCCCGTCGACACGGGCACCCCGACTCTTATTATTATGTCAGCCGTCAGTCTGACGCTTTGGGGCCGGCCGGTCAAGATTGCTCGAAGACTCCTCGCTCTTGTCCGCAATCTTTTCGGGGGCATGCCCCTCGCCGACAGGGGCCGGGGTTTGGGGCTTGGGTTGGGCTTCGGGCAGGACCACCTCCGACCAGCCGCTGCCGACCTTGTAGGCGGTCTCGACCACCTTATCCCCCTTGAACAGTGCGCCATAGTCCTCGGCATAATCGGTCAGCCCGTCCTGGAAAGCGAATACCGGATCGCTTTTCCAAAGCTTGCGCAGCGCCTGGCGGTGGAGTTCGTCGGGCACGCCGGCCTTGAGAAAGACCGTGAAGTCCGAATCCTTGGTCAGGCTTTCGATCGGCGGCAGCTCGGGCGACGGTTTTGTTTCGGATTCGGCTTCGGGCGCCTGGGACTGAGGGACCGCGGGTGGCGCGGGCTCGGCCGGCGGCGCCTCGGCCGGCTTGCGCTCGCGCTCCTCCTGCTTGAGGCGCGACCAGCGTTTGAAGAATCCATCGTCGCTCATCGCTTGTCGCCCATCGGCGCCGCCTTGCGCGGATCGTGCGGCTGGCGCTGGCGCTTGACGAAGGGCCTTTCCTTATAGTGCACGCCGACGAACGCCCCGACCCAGGCCAGGATTTCGGGCGGCATCATCACCGCCTCGACCAGGCGATGACCGAGATCGTAGCTTTCGGCCTCGTAGGGATCGCAGCTCAAGGAGAAGAGCGTGGGCCTTGCGTCGTCGCCTTCGGGCTTGGTCAGGACGACATAGACCGCCGGCCGCTCGCCCGACAGGTTGTAGAGATAGTTCTCGGCCTCGGTGCGATGCAGCGTCAGCTCCAGCGCGCCGAGATAGAAGCGCTCGGTCGCGCCGCCTTCGACCAGGCAGGTGCCGGCGGCAAGCCCGGGCGGCGGTTCGGGCATGACCTCGACCGGCCGCCAGGAATAGGCCTGCCACGGCCCCGCAAGGCGCCTGCGCTCGGCGACGATGCCGAGCTTGCGGCTGACGCTGTTCTCCATGACCGACAAGTCTAGGCCAAGACCGGCTCAGGCGGCATAGCTTTGCGCCAGCATGCCGACGGCGTCCGGCTCGCCGCGATGCCAGGCGATCATCGCCGCCGCGCCGGCGCGATAGCAGGCCTTCATGCGGTCGTCGCGCAGCTTGGCTTCGAGCGCGGCGAGGAAGCCCGACGCCGCCTCGGCCCCGAGGCCGATGCCGACCAGAAGCCGCGCCATCTGCAATCCGGTCTCGACCTCGTCATGGCCGTGGCGGGCGGATTCGGTCTCGACCGCGCCCATGGCGAACATCCGCGCCGCCTCGGCGGCCTGCGCGTCCAGCCGCCCGCCTTGCGCCTGCGCCAGCCCCACCACCGAGCCTTCCAGCACCAAGGCCACCAGTTTGAGTTCCTCCTCGAGCGTGGTGTTGGATCCCTTGGCGCCCGGAGCCGCCGCCCGCGCCCGCTTCCAGGCGCTGCTCAACCCCCGCCACAAAAGCAGCATCGCAACCACGCCGACCACCGCCGCTCCGGCCAATTCGAGCAAGGGCCGCCATTGCAGCCACCAGTCGCCTTCGAAACTGAATTCGGCCAGCTGGTTGGCGGCACCGAAACCGACCGCGAAAGCCGCCGCCGACAGCGCGACCGACAAGACCATCACGCCCAAGGCCAGACGCACGGCGCGCCAGCGCCGCTTGTTCGAGAGCTTGGCCAACCCCGCCTTGCCGGCTCCGGCCAGATTGCCCGCCAGCGTCGCCGCAACCCTGGCCGAGGAGGCAGCGCCGGTGACGAAACCCAGCCAGCGCATCCGCGCCACCGCCATGCCGGCGCGCGCCGCATAGCGCATCAACAGCCACCACGCCAAGACCGCCACCGCCATCCCCAACAGCACGCTGCCATAGGGCTTGAACGGCCCCGGCAGGTAAGGCGTCAAATGGGGTTCGCTGCTGCGTTCGGTGGCGATGCCGATCAGCACCGCCGCCACCACGCAACCCAGCGCCAAGCCGACCGCGCCGACCGCTTCGAACAGCCGCTTGATCCAGGCGCCAATGACATAAAAGGCGAGGCCAAACGCGGCCGCCGCGGCCTTGACGCCATCGCCGAAGCGAATGTGCCAGGGCTTGACCGCGATGGTGTGGACTTCGCGTTCAGGCAGCTTGATTTCAGTCGTCTTATGGACGACGACCTCTTCGACCGGCTTGGCCTTGGGCGGCACCAAGGGCGGCGCGCGCTTGTCGCGATGGCGCACCAGCAATTCCTTGACGATCGGATCGCCCCCGGCCGGGTTCGGCGTTTCTTCGATCACGCCGACCGAATCGATGCCCTTTTCAAGAAAAAGCTGAAACGGCTTGCTCAGGGCTTCGGTGCGCTTGTCCTCGCCGGTCAAGCGCTCACGGAATTCCCACTTCTTGCGTGTATAGACGTAGATCGCGAACGCGACGTCCGACAATTCCGCCTCCGGCAGGCCAAGCTTCTAATCTCCAAGTGTTTAATTTATCATCGATATCCATGACCTTGGAACTCTCTGGCCGCGCCCTTTTATTGTGCAACTGCGAAGGCAGCATGACGCTGGATGCCGGGCGCATCGCCAAGGCCTGCGGCGCCAAGGTCACTGGCGAGATCTCGACCCAGCTTTGCCGCTCCCAAATCGACCGGGTCCGTCGCGCGCTGGGCGCCGAACGCCCGCCGCTGATCGCCTGCACCCAGGAAGCGCCCTTGTTCGTCGAGACCGCAGGCGAAGGCCCGCTGCCCGGCTTGGTCGACATCCGCGAGACCGCCGGCTGGTCGAAAGAGGGTGCGGAAGCCGGCCCCAAGATCGCCGCGCTCTTGGCCGAGGCCATGATCGAGCCCGTTCCAACGCCGACCATGACCCTCAAATCCGAGGGCACTTGCCTAGTCTACGGCAAAGAAGCAACCGCGGTCGAGGCCGCGCGCCAGCTTCAGGGCCGGCTCGACGTCACCGTGGTGCTGGATGCGCGGACCGAAATCGCTCCGCCGGCAGTCACTCAATTCCCGTTGTTCAAAGGCCGCATCACCGCCGCCCGCGGCCATCTCGGCAAGTTCGAGTTGACCTTCGCCGGTCATGCCGCGGTAAGACCGTCCTCGCGCGGCGTGCTGGCGTTCGAGGCCGGCCAGGACCGGGTTACCGCAAGCTGCGATCTGATCCTCGACCTCTCCGGCGGCAAGCCGCTGTTTGCGGGCGATGCCAAGCGCGACGGCTACGTGCGGGTCGATCCCGGCAATCCGGCCGCGGTGCAAAAGGCGCTGTTCGATTTGTGCGACTTGGTGGGCGAATTCGAAAAGCCGCTTTACGTCGCCTTCGATGCCAAGCTGTGCGCGCACAGCCGCAGCAAGAAGACCGGCTGCACGCGCTGTCTCGATCTCTGCCCGACCGGAGCCATCGCGCCCGCGGGCGATCATGTCGCGATCGATCCCGGGATCTGCGCCGGTTGCGGCCAGTGCGCCGCGGTCTGTCCGACCGGCGCCGCCAGCTATGTCGTGCCGCGCATCGGCGCCTTGGCGGCGCGGCTGCGCGCGCTGTTGACGACCTACCGCGCGGCTAGCGGCAGTCGGCCGGTGCTGCTGTTCCATGACGGAAGGCAGGGGCGCGAGACCCTGGCGGCACTGGCGCGTTTCGGCGACGGCCTGCCGGCGCGGGCAATCCCGGTAGCCTTGAACGAGACCACGCAACTCGGGTTTTCGGCGCTGATGGCCGCCTTCGCCTATGGCGCCGAGGCGGCGCTGATCCTGGTCGCGCCGTCGAAGCGCGAGGAAATGGCCGCGACCGCGGCGCAGATGGGCTTGGCCGAGACCGTGCTGGCGGGTCTCGGCTACGGCTCGGGCCGGATCCATCTTTTGGCCACGGCCGATCCCGATCGGCTGTCGGAAGCGCTCGCCCGCCTGCCCGAGCAGGCGCCGATGGTGGCGGGCGATTTCCTGCCGCCCGAGACCGATCGCATGCTGGCGCGCCTCGCGCTGACGCATCTGCATCGCCACGCCCCGCTCCAGCCCGAGCGCTTGCCTTTGCCCCCCGGCGCGCCCTTCGGCGCGGTCGAGGTGCGGACCGAGGGCTGCACGCTGTGCCTGGCTTGCGTCGGTGCCTGCCCGACCGGCGCGCTGCGCGACAATCCCGAGCGGCCGATGCTGCGATTTCGCGAGGAGGCCTGCATCCAATGCGGTCTTTGCCGCGTCACCTGTCCGGAAAAGGTGATCGCGCTTTCGCCGCGGCTCGACTTCACCGCCGAGGCCAAGGCCGAGCGCCTGGTCAAGGACGAGGAGCCGCTGGCCTGTCTGCGCTGCGGCAAGCCCTTCGCCGCCCGCTCCTCGGTCGAGCGCATGATCGGCCAGCTCGCCAGCCATCCGATGTTCGCCGGCGACGACCGCGCCAAGCGGCGGCTGCTGATGTGCGCCGATTGCCGGGTGGTCGATCATTTCGAGGGCAAGCAGCCGCTGGCGGCGGGCGAGCGGCCGCGGCCGCGCACCACCGAGGACTATCGCAGCGGGGCGGCCGGAGACGACGATGAGCCCAAGCCGAAAAAGTCCTAGCGCGCTGGCGCTCGGCTTGTGCCTGGCGCTGGCGCTGGCCCTGCCGGCCTGGGCGCAGGGCGACGAGGCCGAGCGCGCCTTCCGCCGTGGCGAGGCCTATCTCAAGGGCGCCGAGGTCGAGCGCGACAACCGCGCCGCGGCCGAATGGTTCGAACGCGCCGCCGCCCAGGACCATCCCGGCGCGCTCTACCAGCTCGGGCTGATGGCGCGGCGCGGCCAGCTCGGCAAGCCCGACGTCAAGCGCTCGGTCGAATACCTCAAGCGCGCCGTCCAGGCCGGACACGGGCTGGCGATGGCGCGGCTGGGCATCGACTACCTCGAGGGCTCGGGCGTCGAGAAGGACCCGATCCTGGCCTATGCCTTGCTGAAGATGGCGGCGGCGCGCGGCGTGCAAGCCGCGGCGACGCAGCAGAAGCGCGTTGCGGCGGATCTGACCCCGGCCCAGCTGGCCGAGGCCGAGAGAGCGATCGAACTGATCGACAAATCCGCGCACGCCTGCTGCAAGCCGAAATAGTCAGGACGTCGGAGCGGGCGCGATCGGCAGCACCTCGACCGAACGACCGGCGCGCAGCGCATCGCGCGTGGCATCGGCCACCCGCCCGACCGGGAACCGTCCCGGCCCCGCCGCCTCCAACAGCACCAGCCCGCGGCCGTCGTGCGTCAACCGGTCGTCGCCCGATTGCGGCGGCAAATCGATGCCGAGAATGGCGTGATCCGGCATCAGCACCACCGCCAAGCGCCGCCCCGGCACCAGCCGGCGCAGCACCGCCGCCAAGGCCGTCGCCTTGGTGTCGCAATCGCCCTTGTCGAGTTCGATCAAGGTCGGCGGCGGCACGAATCCGTCGGCGATGGAAACGTCGCCGCTGCGCAGCGTGTCGTAGGGAATTTGCTGGAACACCGCCAGCGCCAGCGCGGTGCGGGCGCGCTCGTCGGCGCCGGCCGGCAGCGCGCGGCGGATGGCGTCGGCCAGCGGCGCC
>VGDZ01000064.1 GCA_016869515.1 Alphaproteobacteria bacterium
GCCCGGCGCGCGGCCGCGGCCGGCCGGTGAGCCCGCGCGCCGTCCGCCGCCTGGTCGAGGGCCTGCCGACCTCGGACGGCGCCGGGGTCAAGCTGCGGCGCGTCATCGGCCAGCCGCTGCTGGACGCGCTCGATCCCTTCCTGTTGTTCGACGAATTCGGCTCGGACGATCCCAAGGCCTACATCGCCGGCTTTCCGCCCCATCCCCATCGCGGCTTCGAGACCGTGACCTACATGCTGGCCGGCTCGATGCGCCACCGGGACAATCGCGGCCATGAGGGCGTGATCGGGCCGGGCGCGGTGCAGTGGATGACCGCCGGCCGCGGCATCGTCCATTCCGAGATGCCGGAACAGGATCGCGGGCTGATGCGCGGCTTCCAGCTTTGGGTCAACCTGCCGGCCAAGGACAAGATGGCCCCGCCGCGCTACCAGGAATTCGCATCCGGCCTCATCGCCGAGGTGCGGCCCGCGCCGGGCGTGGCGGCGCGCGTCGTCGCCGGGGAGTTCGCCGGCGCCGGCGGACCCGTGACCGAGATCGCGGTGCGGCCGCTTTATCTCGACCTGGCGTTGGAGGCCGGCGCCGGCGCCACCGTGCCGGTCGAGGACGGCCACAACGCCTTCGCCTATGTCTACGAGGGCGCGGTCGAAACCGGCGGGCGCTTCGCGGAAAAAGGCCAGCTCGCGCTTTACGACCGCGTGGGCGAAGTGACCGCCAAGGCCGGGCCCGCGGGCGCCAGGCTGGTGCTGATCGCCGGCCGGCCGATCGGCGAGCCGGTCGCCCGCCACGGTCCCTTCGTCATGAACACCCGCGCCGAACTGATCCAGGCCTTCCAGGATTACGAGTCCGGTCGGATTTGAAGTAGTGCCTCGACCTGGGCGCGGTCGGGCGCACCGAGCCGGCCCCCAAATCGTGAGCACTTGATGGCGGCGGCGGCGTTGGCGAAGCGCGCGGCGCGGGCGATATCCATGCCTTCGACCAAGCCCAGCGCGAATGCGCCATGGAAGACGTCGCCCGCCCCCAGCGTATCGACCGCCTCGACCGCGAAGCCTGGCGACTCTCGCGCGCGCCCGTTCTCGATCCAGGCGAAGCCGCGCGGCCCGCGCGTCACGCCGACGAATCCCTGCAAGGCGCGCGCCGCCGCCACCAGATCGCCGCCATAGGCAAGGCCGAGACCGGCCTCGGAAAACACCACATGAGTCGCCAGCGGCATCAACCGTTCGAGGATTCCGGGCGCGGTCAGCTCGCCATCCAGCATGGCGATGCGGCCCGTCGCCCGTGCGATCTCCAACGCCCGCGCCGCGCCCTCGACCCAGCGCACATCGACCAGCACGGCATCGGCGCCGGCGATCGCGGCTTCGGGCAGCCAGGCCGGATCGGGGTCGAGCGCCGGATCGTGGAATGGCACCACCAGGCGTTCCCCCTTGGCATCGACGATCACGCTCGAGACCGAGGAGCGGCCTTCGGGCGCGCGCCGCACTTGGCCGACATCGACCCCGGCCAGGGTCAGATCGGCCAGGATGCGGTCGCCGGTGGCATCCTGGCCCAGCCGGCCGAGCCAAGCGGCCTTGGCGCCCAGGCGCGCCGCCGCGCACACCGCCGAGGCCGACATGCCGTCGCCCAGCACGATGCAGTCCTTGGCCAGCACCTTGGTCGGCGTGGCGGGAATCCGTTCGACCCTGAGGATGGTGGTCAGCGAGGCCGCGCCGACGCCGAGGATGCGGCTCATGCCGCCTTGCGAACCAGCGCCCGCAGCCCGCGCCAGATCATCGATCCCCATACCAGCAGGGTGACCACGCCCAGCGCGGCCGCGATCGGGCGCTTGAAGAATCCCAGCAGCATGCCGTCGGCCTTGATCATCGAGGTGACGAAATGCTGCTCCAGCATCGGCCCCAGCACCAATCCCAGGATCACCGGCGCCACCGGGAAGCCGTTCTCTTCCATCACGAAGCCCAAGAGCCCGAAGGCCAGCATCACGCCGACGCCGAACGGGCTGTTGGTGACGGCGAAGGCGCCGACGATGCAGAACATCAGCACGATCGGCATCAGCACCTCGCGCGGCACCGCCAGGATCCGGCGCGCCGATTTGACCGCCAGCCAGCCGAACGGGATCATCACCAGATTGGCGAGGAAGAAGATCACGAACAGCGCGGTCACGGTCTGCGGCTGGTTGAGGAACAGCGTCGGCCCGGGAATCACGTTCTTGAGATAGAGCACGCCGATGACGATGGCGGTGATCGAATCGCCGGGAATGCCGAACACCAGCGCCGGGATCCAGGCGCCGCTGACGGCGGCGTTGTTGGCGGCGCCGGCCTCGACGATGCCCTCGACATGGCCCTGGCCGAACTTTTCGGGCTCCTTGGAAAAGCGCTTGGAGGTGGCGTAGGTGATCCAGGCGGCGATGTCGGCGCCGGCGCCGGGCAGGGCGCCGATCAGCGTGCCGATGCTGGACCCGCGCAGGGCCTGCACCGGATATTTCTTCATCAGTTCCCACTGGCCGGCGAAGATCGCGCCGGTGACGGCGCGCGGCGGCGGCAGGCGGGTGCCGGTGGCGGCGACCGCGCGCAGCACCTCGGCGATGGCGAACATGCCGATCATGGCCTGGATCATGTCGATCCCGCCCATCAGCTCGGTGGTGCCGAAGGTCAGCCGCGGCACCGCCGCCGGGTTCTCGAGCCCGATCAGCGCCGCCGCCAATCCCAGGAACAGGGCCAGCATGCCCTTGATCGCCGAATCCTGCGCGATCAGCACGGCGCAGCTCAGCCCCAGGCACACCAGCCAGAAATATTCGAACGAGCTGAAGGCCAGCGCCACCTCGGCCAAGGCCGGCGCGGCGGTCACCAGCACCACCGTGCCGAAGATGCCGCCGAAGGCCGAGAACACCACGCCCGCGCCCAGCGCCGTGCCGGCCTGGCCCTTGAGCGTCATGGCATAGGCCTCGTCGGCATAGGCGGCCGAAGCCGGCGTGCCGGGAATGCGCAGCAAGGCGCCGGGAATGTCGCCGGCGAAGATCGCCATGGCGCTGGCGGTGACGATGGCCGCCAGCGCCGGAATCGGCGGCATGAAGAAGGTGATCGGCACCAACAGCGCCGTCGCCATGGTCGCGGTCAGCCCGGGCATGGCGCCGACGAACAGGCCGAAGGCCGAGGCGAACAGGATCACGATCAGGACCTGCGGGTCGGCGATCAGGCCCAGCGCGGCAAGCAGGGTATCGACGGTCACAGGATCGAATCCAGCAGCCCGCGCGGCAGCGGCACCCGCAAGAGACTGGCGAAGGCATATTGGATGGCGGCGGTCGCCAGCGCGGCGATGGCGGCGGCGCGACCCCAGGTCACGCCCTGGCGGACGAACAGCGCGAACAGGATCGCCAGCGACAGCGGAATGAAGCCGATCTTGTCGGATGCGGCGACGTAGACCCCGACCAAGGCCAACGACAGCAGGAAGTTGCCGAGATTGCGGCTGTCCTTGACCCAACCGGCCCAGGCGAACAAGGGCGCGCCCGGCCGCCGCGTCCGCCAGCCCTGCCAGATCAGCAAGACCGAAAACAAGCCCAGCCCCAGCGCCACCACGGTCGGAAAGGCGGCGGCGCCATAGCGCTGGCCGGGCATCGGCGGCAGGCCCATGGCGTAGACCAACAAGGCGATCGCCAGCGCCAGCAGCAAGGCGCCGGTCAGGCGATCGTCGAGACGCATCGGAATTGGCGCGGGAAAAAGGGGGAGCGGCGGCGTCCGCCGCTCCCACAGGTTCAGGTCTTGGCGATGCCCAGCGCCTTCATCACCACGCCCATCTTGGCGTCGTCGTCGGCCATGTGCTTGGCGAAGGCGGCGGGTTCGCCCCACACCATGCCGAAGCCGCGCTGGTTCATGAAGTCCTTGAAGGTGGCGCTGTCATGGGCGCGCTTCAGCGCCGGCACGATCCGATCGGTCACCGCCGCCGGCACGCCCTTGGGCGCGGCGATGCCGCGCCACGCCGCCAGCGTCCAATCGGTGCCCAGCTCCTCCTTCAAGGTCGGCACGTTGGGGAAGGCGGGGTTGCGCTGCGGCGACATCACCGCCAGCGAGCGCGCCTTGCCGGCGTCGATCATGGCGCGGGCCTCGGGCACCGAGCAGGTGACGACGTCGATCCCGCCCGCCGCCAGATCCTGCATCGCCGGCGCGGCGCCGTTCGAGGGCACCCAGGGCACGTCGTCGGCCTTGAGGCCGATCGCCTGCAGCCAGCCGGCCAGCGCCACATGCCAAATGCCGCCCTGGCCGGTGCCCGAACCCTTGAGCTTGCCGGGATTAGCCTTGATCGCGGCCACCAGGTCCTTGACCGACTTGTAGGGCGAGTCCGCCTTGACCTGCACGCCGGGCGGATCGGCGTTCATCAGCGCCAGCGGCGTGTAGCTGGTGCCCTTGAGGTCGGTCAGGCCCTGCCAATGCATCATCCCGATCTCGACCGTGATCATGCCGATGGTGTAGCCGTCGGCGGCGGCGGTGGCGATGGCGGAATGGCCGACCACGCCCGAGCCGCCGGTGCGGTTGACGACGTTGACCGGCTGGCCGAATTCCTTTTCCAGCAGCGTGCCGACAATGCGCGCGGTCTGGTCGGTGCCGCCGCCCGCGCCCCAGGGCACGACCATGGTGATCGGCCGCGACGGCCAGGCCTGGGCGATGGCGGGCGCGCCCTTGAGACCGAGACCGGCGACGGTCGCCGCCGCTGCACCCGATTTGATGACATCGCGTCGCTTGAGCATGGTGTCCCCCTTGGTACGACCTTGGGATCAAACTTGCGCCCGCGCTTCAAGTCAAGCCGCGCCATGCTATGATTCCGGCCATGGGCGGCGACCACGACCATCACCACGATCACGACCACGGCGACAACCGCTGGTCCGAGACCCAGTTGCGGGTCAAGGCGCTGGAATCGCTGCTGGTCGACAAGAAGCTGGTCGATCCGGCGGCGTTGGACGCGCTGATCGACACCTACGAGAACAAGGTCGGCCCGCGCAACGGCAAACGCGTCATCGCCAGGGCCTGGTCCGATCCGGCCTACAAGGCACGATTGCTGAAGGACGCCACCGCCGCCATCGCCGAGTTCGGCTACACCGGCCGCCAAGGCGAGGACATGGTCGTGGTCGAGAACACGCCCGAGCAGCACAACATGGTGGTCTGCACGCTGTGCTCCTGCTACCCCTGGCCGGTGCTGGGCTTGCCGCCGGTCTGGTACAAAAGCGCGCCCTACCGCTCGCGCGCGGTCAAGGAGCCGCGCGCGGTGCTGGCCGATTTCGGCGTGACGCTGCCGGCCGCGACCCGCATCCGGGTATGGGATTCGACCGCCGAACTGCGCTATCTCGTGCTGCCGATGCGGCCCGCGGGCAGCGAGGGGCTGCGCGAGGACGCGCTGGCCGAACTGGTGACGCGGGATTCGATGATCGGCACCGGCCTCGCGCGCGCACCCGGGCAAAAGCCATGAACGGCGCCCACGATCTGGGCGGGGTCGACGGCTTCGGGCCCGTGGTGCCCGAACCCGAGCGGCCGGTATTCCATCACGCTTGGGAAAAGCGCGCCTTCGCCATCACCCTGGCTTGCGGCTTTCTCGGCCGCTGGAACATCGACATGGCGCGGTTCGCACGCGAGGACACCGATCCGCTGACCTATCTGAAGGCGAGCTACTACCAGACCTGGCTGCGCGGATTGGAAAGGCTGCTGGTCGAGAAGAATCTGGTCTCGGCCGCCGAATTGACCGAGATGAAATCCCGCGGCACCTCGGATGCACGGATGTTGCCGGCCGATTCGGTCGCCAAGGTGCTGGCCAAGGGCGGACCGGCGCGGAGGCCCGATCCGCCGGGCGCACCGCGCTTTCGCGCCGGCCAGTCGGTGCGCACGAAGAACATCCATCCCCGCGGCCACACCCGCCTGCCGCGCTATTGCCGCGGCAAGCAAGGCATCGTCCGGCTCGATCACGGCACCCAGGTCTTTCCCGACAGCAACGCCAGGGGCGCGGGCGAGAATCCGCAGCGCTGCTACGCGGTCGAGTTCGCTGCCGGCGAATTGTGGGGACCGGGCGCCGATCCCACGCTCAGCGTCATGGTCGATCTATGGGACGACTATCTGGAGGCGGCGTGAACCGGCCGCCCGAGGACGCGCCGCCCTTCGCCGAACCCTGGCAGGCCCAGGCCTTCGCGCTGACCCTGGGCCTGCATGCGCAGGGCCTGTTCAGTTGGGGCGAATGGGCGGCGGCGTTGGGCGAGGCGATCAAGCGTGCCCAGGCGGCGGGCGATCCCGATACCGGCGAGCGCTATTGGCATCATTGGCTGGACGCGCTAGAGACTCTCAGCCTAGCTAGGGGCGCAGTCGGACGCAAGGAGTTGGGCGAGCGCATCGAGGCCTGGGACCGCGCCGTCCGCGCCACGCCCCACGGCCAGCCGATCGAACTCAGGCGGTAGCGGAGGATTCGGCGGCGGCGGACCGCCGGCGGCGTTCGCTGTCGCTGCGCAGCTGGCCGCAGGCCGCCATGATGTCGCGCCCGCGCGGCGCGCGCACCGGCGCGGCATAGCCGGCGGCGAAGACGATGTCCGAAAACGCCTTGATCGCGGCCTCGGTCGAGCACTGATAGGGCGCGCCCGGCCAGGCATTGAACGGAATCAAATTGACCTTGGCCGGGATGCCCTTGATCAGCCGCACCAGTTCGCGCGCCTCGGCCGGGCTGTCGTTGACGCCGCGCAGCATGACGTATTCGAAGGTGATGCGGCGCGCGTTCTTCAGCCCGGGATAGCGCCGGCAGGCAGCCAGCAACTCGGCTATCGGCCATTTCTTGTTGATCGGCACCAGCTCGTCGCGCAGTTCGTCGCGCACCGCGTGCAGCGAAATCGCCAAGCTGACGCCCAGTTCGGCGCCGCAGCGCTCGATCGCCGGCACCACGCCCGCGGTCGACAGCGTGATGCGACGGCGCGACAGCGCGATGCCGCGCCCGTCCATGGCGATGCGCAAGGCCGCCGCCACCGCCTCGAAGTTCAGCAGCGGCTCGCCCATGCCCATCATGACGATGTTGGACAACAGCCGCTTTTCGTTGGCCGGGGTCGGCCATTCGCCGAGATCGTCGCGCGCGGCCAGGATCTGGCCGACGATCTCGGCCGGGCCGAGATCGCGCACCAGCTTTTGCGTGCCGGTGTGGCAGAAGCTGCACTTCAGCGCGCAGCCCACTTGCGAGGAGACGCACAGCGTGCCGCGGTCGTCGTCGGGGATGTAGACCGCCTCGGCCCGGTTGGAATCGGCGAAGTCGAGCAGGTATTTGCGGGTGCCGTCGATCGACACCTGCCGGCGGGCGATGCCGGGACGGAAGATGCCGCAGCGTTCGGCCAGGCGGGCGCGGAAATCCTTGGCCAGGTTGGTCATGGAAGCGAAATCGGTGGCGCCGCGGTGATAGAGCCAATGCCACAACTGCTCGGCGCGCATGGCGCGCTTGTCCGCGGGCTCGCCCAGCTCGGCCAGCACCGATTTCAGGCCGGCGCGGTCGAGTCCGATCAGCTCGATCCGCCCGGACCCGTCGCTCACTTGACCGGACATTCCTTGACGATGGCGTCGTAGGCTCGGCCGAAGCCGGCCAGCGAATAGCTGTCGGTCGAAGTCTCGTTGCGGGTGTTGACGCCGCGCACGGTCATGTCCTTGCCGGCGCGCATCGCCTTGACCAGGGCCTTGTCGGCGTCGGCGTCCTTGGCCCAGGCGGTATCGCCCTGGACCAGGGTCAGTTCGAGGTCGTCCTTGCCGACCTTGATTCCGACCTTGGAATCCTTCTTCAGGCTGTAGCCGGGATAGAGGCTGACCTCGTCGGCGACCTTGGCCGCCGGCGCCTGTCGGATCATGATGTAGGGCTCGCGCGCCGGAATCTTGGGATTGATCTGGGTCGCGGATGCGGTGATGAAGCAGGTCTTCTTGTTGCCCGGCTCGACGAAGACATAGGCCTCCCAGGCGTCGAACGAGGCGATGCGCTTGGGCGGCCCGACCTGGGCCGCGGCCGGCGCGGCCAGGGCGAAGGCGGCAAGAATCGATAGGGCGCGAATCATCGGGCTGATATAGCCCCGGCGGCGCTCGATTTCCACCCATCGCAAGGCAAGGGATGGGTGAAGCCCGAAAAGCCCGCATCGCCGCTGTCCTTGGCTTCGGCCGCCGGCCCGATGCGCCTGCCCGCTTGGCCGAGCGGGAACCACAGCGCATGGGGATTGACGATCGAACGGCGACCGGCGTCGGGGGCGCGGGCATAGACCTCGAAATGCAGATGGAAATGCCGCCATTTCGGCATCGACCAGCCGGTATTACCGACCAAGCCGACGATCTGGCCGCGACTTACCTTCTCGCCGACCGCGGTCCGGAAATCCTCGAGATGGCCGTAATAGGACCAGATCTCGCGGCCATCCGGCGCATTGCCGTGATGGATCACCACCGCCAGCCCGCCGCGGGTGTTGGGATTGGACTGAAGCTCGACCACCGTGCCGGGTGCCGCGGCGATCGCCGGCGTCGCCCTGGGCGCCTTGAAATCGATGCCGCCATGCAGGCCGCTGCGGCGATCGCCGTTCATGTCGTCGTCGCGGCCGAAATCCGAAGCGATGGCGACGCAGGCCGCATCCGGCAGGGCCGGCGGCACCGGCGCCGCGCAGCCGGCCGTCAGCGCAAGGCTAAGCGCGGCTGCGAATCTTGACGCCGCCGCGGACATGGGGCGCAGGCAGTACGGGCTGGGCCAGGCTGCCGACGGCGCGCTCGGCATAGCGCCCCATCGCCAACAGCCGGTCGTACATCACCAAGGCGCCCGCCACCGACAAATTGATGCAGAAACGGGTCGGAATGCGGACGATATGCGCGCAGCGCGCCTGCAATTCCGGCGACAGCGTGAAGCGTTCGGAACCCAGCACATAGGCCGCGCGCGAGGGATGGCGGAAGGAGGGCAGATCGACCGCGTCCTCGAGGAACTCGATCCCGATCAGCGCGCAGCCTTCGGGCAGGGCCAGGTCGGCAATGCCGGCAAATTGGTGCAGCGGCACTTGGCCGGCGGCGTCGCTGGTATCGGAATGGACCTTGCCGCGCCTATACTCGGCGCCGATGGTGAAGACGAAACTGGCGCCGAAGGCATGGGCCGAACGGAACAGCGCGCCCGCGTTGTGGGGCTTGCTCAGGCGCTCGACGCCAATCCCGAAATAGCCGCGCATCAGGAGCACCATGCCATCCGCCGATACCAGCCGCAATCCGCTGACGGTCGAGGTCACCCGCGGCCCCGCGGTCGAAAGCCGCCACGCCGTCCATGCCGCCGTGGTCGAGGCCGACGGCGGCATCGTCGCGCGCTACGGCGAGGTCGAGCGTCCGGTGTTCCCGCGCTCGGCGATCAAGGCGATCCAGGCCCTGCCGCTGGCCGAATCCGGCGCCGAGATCCGACTGCAGGAACTGGCCATCGCCTGCGCCAGCCATGGCGGCGAGCCGCGCCATGTGGCGACGGTGACGACCTGGCTGGATCGGCTGGGCCTGGACGATGGCTGCCTGGAATGCGGGGTGCATCTGCCGCTGCACGAAGCCAGCGCGCACGCCTTGGTGCGGGCAGGCGAGGCGCCGCGCGCCTATCACCACAACTGCTCGGGCAAACATGCCGGCATGGTCTGCACCGCGGTCCAGGCCGGAGAGAAAGCGGCCGGCTATGTCGCGCCCGAGCATCCGGTGCAGCGCCGCGTCAGTGCTGCCATCGCGGACATGACCGGGGCCGATCTGTCGCGCGCCCCGCTCGGCAGCGATGGCTGCTCGATCCCGACCTACGCCATACCGCTGACCGCGCTGGCCTTGGGCATCGCCCGGGTGGCGGCGCCGGCGGGTCTGGCTCCGACGCGCGCCGCCGCCTGCCGGCGCATCGTCCAGGCGGTCACCACCGACCCCTTCCTGGTCGCGGGCACGGGGCGGCTGTGCACGCTGCTGATGGAACGCGCCGGCGGCACGCTGATCGCCAAGACCGGGGCAGAGGGCGTGTTCGTCGCCGCTTCGGTGCGGACCGGTCGCGCCGTCGCGCTCAAGGCCGAGGACGGCGCCAAGCGCGCGGCCGAGGCGGCGATCCTGGAACTGTGCCGGCGCCACGACCTGATCGACCAGGCGACCCATGCCGCGCTGGTCGGCAATGCCCTGCCCGAGATCCGCAGCGTTCGCGGCCGCGCCGTCGGCCGGACGCGGGTCAGCTAGATTTGGCCGTGCGCAGGAAGAAGATGTAGTCCAGTTCGGGAGGTGGCACCGCGGTCTGGCTGAGCAGGCCGTGGGCCTGGCCGCGGTGATGGGTCTGGTGATTGAAGAAATGCGTCAGCAGCCGGTCCAGCGGATCGTGCTGCGGCGCCCCGGCCATGGTCTTGTAGGACAGCGGCTCGGCGAAGGAATCCTCGGTCAGGCCCTCGACATAGGCCAGGATCTGGGCGTCCTCGGCCTCGCGTGCCACGCGCAGGCCGGCCAGATCGGCATAAAGCTGCTGGTCCAGCGACTTGATGTGATGTTGGGCGCCGGTGAAGCGCGACATCCAGACCCGGTCGCCGACCAGGATGTGGTTGAGCGTGCCGTGCAGCGATTTGAAGAAGGCCGGTCGCGGCGCCAGGTACTCGGCCTCGGGCAATTGCGCGCAGGCGGCATAAATCCGGCGATTGGCCCAGCGATTGTAGCCTGCCAGGGAACGAAAATGAGACAGCCGGGGATCAAGCGTCATCTCCGCCTCCGTTTGTCGCAGTACGCAAGCCTAGGGCGCCGCTATAGTGGAAGGCAATGGCCGCCGAAATCGAACTCAAATTCGCCTTGCCCGAATCCACCGCCGCCGCCTTCGTCGATCAGCCGCTGATCGCGCGGCTGGCGCAGGGCCCCTATCGCCGGCGCCGGATGGTCAATACCTATTACGACACGCCGGCGCTGGATCTGTTCAAGGCCGGACTCAGCCTGCGGGTGCGCGCCGTCGGCGGTCGGAATCTGCTGTCGGTCAAGGCAGGCGAGAATCCGGCGCTGGGGGCGCGGGCGCGGGCGGAATGGGAAGGGCCGCTTGCCGGCGCCTGGCCCGATCTGGCCGCGATCGACGACCGCCGGCTGCAAAAGCGCGTGCAGAAGGCGGTGGGCGACGCCGGCCTGCAGCCGGTGTTCCGCACCGAGATCCAGCGCCGCACGCGGCGGCTCGGCTTCAAGGACTCGATCGTCGAGCTGGCGGTCGACCGCGGCCTGATCCGCGCCGGCGAGCGCAAGCGCGCGGTGAGCGAGATCGAATTGGAATTGGTCGAGGGTCGGCCGGTGCGGCTGTTCGAACTTGCGCAGCGGCTGCGCAAGCGGATGGAGCTGGTGCCCGAAACCGAGTCCAAATCCGACCGCGGCTATCGCCTGGCTGCCGACCGCCCGCCTGCGGCGCGGCGCGCGCCGCCGGTCGAACTGGACCCGGCGATGACCGCGGGTCAGGCCTTCGCCGTCATCGCCCGCGGCGCGCTGTGGCAGATGCGGGTCAACGCGCCCATCGCCCAGGACGGCCGCGACATCGAGGGCGTGCATCAGTTGCGCGTCGGCCTGCGGCGCCTGCGGGCGCTGCTGGCGCTGTTCCGCTCGCGGCTGCCGGCGGCGCGGCTGGAACGCCTGCGGCCGGCGCTGAGGAGATTGCAGAACCTGCTCGGCCCCGCGCGCGATTGGGACGTGCTGATCGCGCGCGTCTTGCGGCCGATCGCCGGAAAGCGTGCCGCCGACCGGGGCCTGCGGGCCTTTCGGGCGGCGGCCGAGGAGCGGCGCGAACGCGCCTATGCCCGATTGCGCCGTTCGCTCGAACGGCCGGGCTTCCAGCGGCTGATGCTGGCGACCGAGGCCTGGGTCGAGCGCATGGCGCTACGCCGCGAACTGGCGGCGGAAGAAGCGCGCGAACGGGCGCGACGCATCCTGCGCAAGCGCGACCGCAAGCTGCGGCGGCTGGGCGAGAACCTCGCCAAACTGTCGGACGGCGAGCGCCACCAGTTCCGCATCGAGGCCAAGAAGCTGCGCTACGCCGCCGAGTTCTTCCGCTCGCTCTACGACGAGGCGGCGGCGCGGGCCTACATCGCCGCCCTGGCCGCGATCCAGGACCGGCTGGGCGCGCTCAACGACGCCGCCATGGTCAAGACGCTGCGCCGCGAATTGGAGGAATCGGGCTTCGAGCCCAGCCCCAAGGCGGCCGGGCTGATCGACGGCTGGGTGATGGCGCATATCGCCATCGACATGGACGGGCTGGAAGCGGATTGGGCCAAGTTCCTGGCCGCGCCGCGCTTCTGGAGAGCGGATTAGTCCGATCGCTTCGGACACTCGAAATGCAGCAGCGCGCAGGCGCGCGGCTTGAGATCGCGCCAGCGCGGCCGATCCAGCGCCAGCGCCGCCAGCGCGCCCTTGGGAAAGCGCTCGCCGATCGCGCCCGCACCGGCCAATTGTCGCGCCAGCGCACCGATACCGGGGTTGTGGCCGATGACCATGACCGCAGCGATCTCGTCGGGCAAAGCGCGCAGCCGCGCCAGGATCTGCTCGGCCGAGGCGAGATAAAGCGCCTCGTCGATCTCGACCCGTTTGGGCGCAAGCGCGGTCAGGATCGCGGCCAGGCTTTCGCGCGTGCGCCGCGAAGCCGAACACAGCACCAGATCGGCGCCGATGCCGTGGGTCTGGACGAACTCGGCCAATGTCGCGCCGTCGCGCTGGCCGCGCGCGGTCAGCTTGCGATCGAAGTCTTCGCCACCAGGCGGCGCATCGCCGGCCTTGAAATGGCGCAGCAGGCCAAGCCGTTTCATGACGCCATTGGCGGCCGATTCGAGCCGGTTTGTCAACCGGTTGAGTCGAGAGCGCCCGGCTAATCCATTGATACATAAGGGCAATTTTTAAGGGCCTTAGTAACTGATTGATATTGCAGTATAATGCGCCTGTCCCGGCGCCGGACTACGGTTCTGGCCAGGGTCAAGGAAAGGCCGCAGCGCAGCCATGGCGATGGTCGGGCTTACCAAGCCGCAAATGTCGGCGCTGTTGACGGGATCGCTATACGCGCTCAAGCGCCAGGCCGAAAACCATCCCATCCGCTCGCTGCTGCGCGGCCGGGCGTTTCGGCCCGGCACTTTCGCCGCCGCCTTGGGCGAATTGACCAATCAAGTCGGGCTGCAATTGCGCTTCGATCGGCCGCGTTACGACATCGAGGTGCCGGTCAATCAGCTCGATCTGCTGATCGATACCTTGCACGAGCGGCTGCGCGGCGAATTGCGCGGCGTGCTGGCCGATGGCGCGGCGGCGCCGGCGGTGCGGATGGCGACGCGCGAGGAGTGGGATGCCGTCGCCGGCTTGACCTTGGCGCTGGAAGCGGCGCTGGCCGAGCAGCCGCGCACCAAACCCTCGCGCGCGGTGGCGGCGCGCTGGGCCAAGGAAAGACTGCCGCCGCGCGAACCCAAGCCCAAGGCAAGACCGAAAGCCAAGGCGAAGGTCAAATCGAAGCTCAAGGCCAAGACAAGATCCAAACCCAAACCCAAGCCCAAGTCGAAACCCAGGCGCCGCTGATTCTTCCCAAGCCCGGGCCAAGCTGGTATCGAGAGTCATGTCCCGCAAGCCGCGCATCGCCCCTTCGATCCTGTCGGGCGATTTCGCCGCCCTCGGCGCCGAAGCCCGCGCCATGGAAGCGGCGGGCGCCGATTGGCTGCACATCGACGTCATGGACGGGCATTTCGTGCCCAACCTGACCGTCGGTCCGATGGTGATCGGCGCGTTGCGGCCACTGGTCAAGCTGCCCTTCGACGTGCATTTGATGATCTCCCCGGTCGATCCTTATTTGCAGGCCTTCGCCGAGGCCGGGGCCGACGTCATCACCGTCCATCCCGAGGCCGGGCCGCATCTGCATCGCACCATCCAGGCGATCAAGGCGCTGGGCAAAAAGGCGGGTGTGGCGCTGAATCCGGCGACGCCGGCGCAAGCGGTCGAACCGGTGCTGGGCGAGATCGATCTGGTGCTGGCGATGACGGTCAATCCCGGCTTCGGCGGGCAGAAGTTCATCGTCTCGCAGCTCGACAAGATCCGCACCCTGGCGGCGATGATCGCGCGCTCGGGCCGCGCCATCGAGCTCGAGGTCGATGGCGGAGTCACCGCCGAGAACGCGTCCGAAGTAGCGGCGGCCGGTGCCAGCATGCTGGTCGCCGGCACCGCCGGCTTCAAGGGCGGGCCCGCGGCCTACGCCGCCAATCTGCGCGCCCTGCGCGGCGCCTGAGGCGCCGGTCGTGGCGGGGCCGATCGATCGTCTGCGCGAGCTGTGGTTCGGCTCGCGACTCTATGCCGCGACGCTGGGCGGCGGCCAGGCGACCGCGCGCCACGCGCCGGACGATCCTTGGCCGGGCGAGACCGAGGACGCCAACGCCATTTTCCAGGGCCGCTACCTGTTCGGCGGCGAACCTTTGCTCAAGCCCAACCAATCGCCCTGGGGCATCGCCGCCTCGCCCGACGCGCTGGCGGCGCTGCACGGCTTCGATTGGCTGCGTCATCTCGCCCAGGCCGGCGGCCCGACTGCGCAGCGCCTGGCGCGTTCGCTGATCGAGGGCTGGATCGAAAGCTGCGGCCGCTGGCAGGCCGAGACCTGGCGGGCCGATCTGCTCGGCCGTCGGCTTTTCTCCTGGAGCACGCAATCGGCCTTTCTGCTGGCCGGAGCCGAGGCGGCTTTCATCGCGCGCTTTCTCGCCTCGTGGTCCGAACAGGCGCGGCATCTCGAACGCGTCGCCGAAGAGGCCGCCGACGGCGCGCCGCGGCTGACGGCGCTGGCGGCACTGGGGCTGTCGGGCCTGGCGTTGAGCGATGGCGATGCCCGGTTGGAACGGGCGCTGGCGGCGCTAGCGCGGGAACTGCCGCGCCAGGTGCTGGCCGATGGCTGTCACGTCGAGCGGCGGCCCTCGACCCAGCTTGGCGTGTTGCGCGAATTGGTGGCGCTGAAGCGCGGGCTGATCGGGATGGAGCGCGCCGTGCCGGCGGCGCTGGGCGAGGCGATCGACCGGCTGGCGCCGATGCTGCGGTTCTTCCGCATGGGCGACGGCGCGTTGGCCGGATTCCATGGCGGCCAGGAATCGAGCCGCGACCTGATCGACCTGACGCTGGCCAAGTCGGATGCCAAGGGCAAGGCGCCGGATTCGGCGCCCGAAGGCGGTTTCGAGCGCCTGGCCGCGGGACGCAGCACGATCGTGGTCGATACCGGCTGGCCGGCAGCCGGCGCCTGGGGCCGCGCCGGCCATGCCGGCTGCCTCGCCTTCGAGATGAGCCATGGCCGCGATCGCATGATCGTCAATTGCGGCATGGCGGCCGAGGCCGGCCCCGCCTGGAAGCGAGCGCTGCGCTCGACCGCGGCGCATTCGACGCTGGTGTTGGACGAGCACGACTCGCTCGAACTGACCGAGGACGGCGTTCCCGCTCGCCAGCCGCCGCGGCCGCGCATCGAGCGCAAGCAGGCCGACGGCGCGGTGTGGCTGGATGCTGCGCACGAGGGCTATCGCGCCCGCCTGGGCGTGGTGCATCAGCGCCGGCTGTTCCTCGATACCGCCGGCGAGGATCTGCGCGGCGAGGATTCGATCCTGCCCGAGGGCGGCACCGGCCGCGCCCAGGGCAAGGGTTTCGCGCTGCGCTTTCACCTTCATCCCAAGGTCCAGGCCAGCCTGATCGGCGAGGGCGATCATGCGCTGCTCAAGCTGCCGGGCGGCAGCGGCTGGATCTTCCGCGCCGCCGGCGGCAGCATCGGGCTCGAAGAAAGCGTCTATTTCGCCGATGGCGGCCAGCGCCGCCGGGCCGAGCAATTGGTGGTTTCGGGCCAATGCGGCGAGGGCGCCACCAGCGTCAAATGGCGGCTGTCGGCGATCGCGCCGCCATGACCGAATCCGATCCCCTCGCACCCAAGGACGCGGCGCCGGCGACCGCAGCCGCCAATGCCAAGGTGCTGGGCGAGCTGCCCTTCGCCGATCGGCGCGATTTCGAGGATGCGCGCCGCGGCTTCATCGCCGCCTTGCCCGAAGGCCGCGTCCGGGTGCCGGGCGGCGGGATCTACTGGGATCTGCGGCCCTACAAATTCCTCGACGAGGAGACCGCGCCGGCCACGGTCAACCCGAGCCTTTGGCGCCAGGCGCGGCTCAACATGGCCAATGGCCTGTTCAAGGTGGTCGAGGGCGTCTACCAGGTCCGCGGCTACGACATCGCCAACATGACCGTCGTCGAAGGCCGCGCGGGGCTGATCGTGATCGACGCCCTGACCACGGCCGAGGTGTCGCGCGCCGGACTCGAACTCTATTTCGCCCATCGCCCCAAGCGGCCGATCGCGGCCATGATCTACACCCATTCGCATCTCGATCATTACGGCGGGGTGCTGGGCGTGGTCGATCCGGCCGAGGTCGCCGCCGGCCGCACCCAAGTCATCGCTCCCGACCGCTTTCTCGAAGCGGTGGCAGGCGAGAACGTGCTGGCCGGGGTCGCCATGCGCCGTCGCGCGCTGTTTCAGTTCGGGCCTTTGCTGCCGCCCGGGCCGCGCGGCCAGGTCGATGCCGGGCTGGGCAAGGGCATCGCCCGCGGCAGCGCCGGCCTAGTGGCGCCGACGCTCGACATCGCGGCGCCGTTCGAGACCCATGTCGTCGACGGCGTGACGATCGAGTTCCAGCTGGCGCCCGAATCCGAGGCCCCGGCCGAGATGCACCTGTTCCTGCCCGAATTCGGGGTGCTGAACCTGGCCGAAAACGCCTGTCGCAATCTGCACAATTTCCTGCCGCTGCGGGGATCGGCGGTGCGCGATCCCAGGCTATGGTCGCATTATCTGGCCGAGGCCATGGACCGCTATGGGCCGCGCGCCGATGTTCTGGCGATTCAGCATCATTGGCCGGTCTGGGGCAAGGACGCGATCCGCGCCTATCTCGAACGCCAGCGCGATCTCTACAAGCACATCCACGACCAGACGGTGCGGCTGATGAACCTGGGTTGCCCGCCGAGCGAGATCGCCGAGCGGGTCAGGCTGCCGGCCGAGCTGGGCCAGGCCTGGGCGGTGCGCGGCTATTACGGCACCACCAGCCACAACGCCAAGGCGGTCTATCAGCGCTATCTCGGCTGGTATGACGGCAATCCGGCCAATTTGAATCCGCTGCCGCCGCGCGCCCAGGCCCGCAAGACGGTCGAATACATGGGCGGCGCCCCGGCCATGTTGGCCCGCGCGCGGGCCGATTTCGGGCGCGGCGAGTTTCGCTGGGTGGCCGAGGTCATGAACCGGCTGGTGTTCGCCGAGCCCGACAATCGGGCCGCGCGCGAACTTGCCGCCGATGCCTGCGAACAATTGGGCTATCAGGCCGAATCCGCCACTTGGCGCAACGCCTATCTGTTCGCCGCGCGCGAATTGCGCCAAGGCATGATGCAGTTGCCGCCGCGGCCGATGCTGAGCCCCGATCTTCTCCAGGCGGTGACGGTCTCGACCTTGATCGATTTCGTGGCGGTGCGGCTGAATCCAGAAAAGGTAGCGGGACGCAGCTTCGAGATCGGGCTGGAAGTCGGCGGCGAGCGCGCGCATCTGACCCTGAAGCACGAAACCTTGACCCATCGCATGGGCAAGGCCGCGCCCGAGGGCATCTGTCGCGCCAAGATGTCGCGCGAGACCCTGGTCGAGCTGATCCTCGGCCGCGTCGCGGTCGAAGCCGCGATCGCCGCCGGCAAGCTGTACGTCGCCGGCGATGCCGCGCCGCTCGCGGCGCTGTTCGCCATGTTGGACGATTTCCCGATGATGTTCGAACTGGTCGCCCCGCGACCGGACGGGTTGTAGGACAGACCGCCGCTACATCGCCTCGCGCATCAGGCGCAGATAGTCGGCCTCGGTCCCCTTGACCGGATTGCTGGCATTGCAGTGATCGGTAACGGCGTCGGCCGCGGCCGCCGGCAGCATCGCCTCGGTCACGCCCATCGCCTTGAGGCCCGCGGGCAGGCCCAGCCGGCGGTTGAGATCGGCCACCGCCTTGGCGAGGTCGGTGCCCGGCAAGAGGCCGAGCTGGCGCTTGACGGTCTGGTACTTGTCGCCGACATGGGGCGCGTTGAAGCGGATCACCGTCGGTGCCACCACGGCGTTGAGCGTGCCGTGATGCAGGTTCAGCGACGGGATCTGGCCCAACGGATGGCTCATGGCATGGATCGCGCCCAGCCCCTTCTGGAACGCCATCGCCCCCATCATCGAGGCCATCATCATGTTCCAGCGCGCCTCGCGATGGCGCGGCTCGGCCACCGCCACCTCGATCCAGCGCCCGACCCGCGCCAGCCCGTCCAGCGCGATCGCCTCGGCCGGCGGGTTGATCGCCGGCGACAGGTAGGTCTCCAGGCAATGGGCGAAGGCATCCATGCCGGTGGCGGCGGTCAGGCCGGGCGGCATGTCGAAAGTCAGTTCGGGATCGCAGATCGCCGACTTCGGCAGCAGATTGGGCGACAGCAGGGCCAGCTTGCGACCGCTTTCCAGGATCACCATCGAGCCGCGGCCGACCTCGCTGCCGGTGCCGGCGGTGGTCGGCACCGCGATCACCGGCGCGACCTTGGGCGTGATGCGGGCGACGCCGCCCTTGATGGCGGCATATTGCTCGAGCGGCCCGTCATGGCTCGCCAGCACCGCCACTGCCTTGGCCAGGTCGATCGGCGAGCCGCCGCCGACCGCCACCAGACCGTCGCAGCCCTCGGCGCGGTACTGCGCCAGCGCCGCCAGCACCGCGCGTTCGGTCGGATTGGCCGGGGTCTCGGCATAGACCGGTCCCGCCGGCGTGTTGGCGGGATGGCCCGCCGGCAGATGCGCCCGCACCCGCTCGAACAGCCCGTTCTTGACCAGGCCGGGATCGGTCACGAACAGCGGGCGCTTGATGCCGACCCGTGCCAGTTCGTCGGCCAACAGCCGGCTGGCGCCGAAATCGAACTGGATGGTGGTCAGATAGGTGATGGTGGCCATGACGGACAAAAAGCTCCTTGACAGCAGGCCCCGGCTTGGCTCGGGCCACGAACCCGGTAAACTGGCCCCGATTCGGGGTCAAGGCGGGGTCGCGTGGTTGGCGGGACGATCGAGCGCGCATGACGCTGCATTTTGTCATCCAGGTCAAGATCGACGGGCGCTGGCAGGCGCAGGAGCACCACCCGACCCGCGACGCCGGCTTGGCGCGCTATAAATTTCTCAAACGCTTCAGCCCCTATGAGGATGTGCGCCTGATGGAGGGCACGCCCGAGGAATCGGGCGAGGGCATAAGCTGGCGGCCGATCGCCGAAACCCGGCCCGAAGGCGAAGGCGAGGATTCGCTTTTTGCGCCGCCACCGCCACCGCCTCCTCCGCCGCCACCACCGCCGCCTCCGCCGCCGCCGCCACCACCACCACCTCCACCTCCACCTCCACCTCCGATCTTTGGATTGGAGCAGGAGTTGGGTCCTCGACCGTCTTTCCTGCGGTCGGCATCGCCGCCGCCGCCACCACCGCCGCCTCCTCCTCCAACTCCTCCCCCTCCCCCTCCGGAGCAAGAGCCGGTGCGCGCTCGCCCGCGCAGCATGGCCGATATCCGCGCCAATCTGCGCAGCATGGGCCAGCTGCGCGAACGCTTGCGCCAGCGACGCGCGGCCGCCATAGCGCCGCCGCCGGCCGCCGCCTTGCCGCCTTTGCCGGCGGCCGAGGATTTGCTGGCCGATGTCTGGCCGCCGCCAACGGCTCCGGCGGCGCCTCCACCGCCGCCTGCGCCCGAGTTTTCATCGCCGGCTCTGCCGGAACTGCCGCCAGCGGAAGATCTGGTGGCCAATCTTTGGCCGCCGGCTTCGGCTCCGCCTGCCCCGCCCGCGTCCGAGCCGCCGCCCCCACAACTCGATGCCGGCGTGGCCGAGGCCTTGGCGGCAATCGCCGCCATCGACCGGGTCGAAGAGACGCCCGAAGTCATCGACGAATATCCGGTGCCTTTCCCGGTTTCGGAATCGGAGCCCGAACTCGATCGCTCGGAACGGATCGAATTCGCGCCGCCGCCCGAGGGCATTTCCGATCTTCCGCCCGAGCCCGAGCCCGCGCCCGAGCCCGAGCCCGAGGCGTCCGAGCGGCCGGCCGGCATTGGACACGGCCTGGACGCCCTCGATCGACGATCTCGATCAGGCGATCCCGCGCACCCTGATCCAGGACAAGCCCGAGATTCCGGTCGAAGCCGACGGCACCATCGGCCGCATGTCCGATGCCGAGTGGGATGCACTGGTGGCGCGGGCACGGCCGGCTGGGGAGCGCGGCGCGCTCGACGGTCCGGGCGATCCCGACAAGCGCGAGATGATGGAATCGCGCCGCCTGCGCCAGGCCAAGTCCAACTTCATCGCCAGCATGGTGATGGTTCTGACCCTGCTGGCGATGGCGGCGGGAGTCGCCTGGTGGCTGCTATGGGCGGGGGGATTCGAAAAGCTGCGGCAATGGACCGAAGGCGTGGTGCCGGCCGAGGGCCGCAGCGGGCTAGGGACGGCGCCGCCGGTGCTGACCCAGGCGGTGGCGGCGGGCGATCTGGCGCGGGTCGCGGCGCTGATGCAGGGCGGGGTCGACGCCAACGGCACCGATGCCCTGGGCGCGCCCTTGTTGCTGGCGGCGGCGCGGCGCGGCGACGTCGCCATGCTGCGGCTGCTGCTGGATTTCGGCGCCGATCCGACCGCGCGCGGCGCGCTGCCCTACACCGTATTCGAGCAGGTGGCGATCGAGAACCTGGCCGAGGCGGCCGAGACCCTGATCGCCCGCGGCGTCGACATCAATCGTCCCGATCTGATCGATCCCTGCTACACGCCCTTGATGCGCGCGGTCGAACAGGGCCACGAAAAACTGTCCAAGCTCTTGATCGAATCCGGCGCCATGCTCGAACCCAGGCCCGATTGTGGCGCCGGCCCGGCCGATCTGGCCCGGCCGCATCCCGAGATTTTCGCCGCCATCATGCTGGCGCGTGCCGAGCGCGAGCGCCAGCGCGCCGCCTCCGCCCGCCCCGGCACGCCGGGAGCGCTG
>VGDZ01000065.1 GCA_016869515.1 Alphaproteobacteria bacterium
AGGCGCTCGGCCAGCAGCCGCGCCAGGTCGGCGGCGCGGCGGGTGGGGCGGGCGGTGGCCAGCGCGGCTTCGGCGGTCGAGCCGTCGACCCGGTACAGCACCAGCCGCGCCCGCCGCAGCCCGCGCCCGGCTTTCTCCAGCTCGGCGCACAGCGCCTCGATCAGCCGCCCGCTATGCAGCGCGATGGCCTCGGGGGCTGCGATCGGATCGGCGAAGGCGGCGCGCACCCGCCATGCGGTTTCGGCCGGGCGGGGCATGATCGGCTCCTCGGCCCGGCCCAGCGCCTGATCGAGCCTGCGGCCGACTGCGGCGCCGAAGCGCCGGCCGAGCGCCGCCCGCGGCAGCGCCGCCAGGTCGGCGATGCGATGCAGGCCGAGGCGTTCCAGATCTCCCGCCATCCCCGCCGGCAGGCGCAGGCCCCGCACCGACAGCGCGCCGACCGCGCGGGCGGTCTGGCCTGGGGCCGCGATCGCCGGCCGGCCCGGCCGCGCCGCTTGCCGCGCCAAGGCCCAGGCCGCGCCTGGGGCATCGGCCGCGCCCAGCACGGCGGTGAAGCCGAGATCCGCCAGCCGCCGGCCGAGATCGGCCAGCAGCCCGGCCTCGCCGCCGAAGAGATGCTCGCCGCCGGTGATGTCCAGCCAGGCGCCGTCGCCGCCTTCGCCGCCGACCCAAGGCGTATAGCGCCCGCACCAGCCGATCAGGGCTTCGAGCAAAGCCCGATCTCCGGCCGGATCGGCCGGGGCGGTGTCGAGTTCGGGCACCAGCCCGCGCGCCTCGGCCAGGCCCAGGCCCGGCCGCAGGCCAGCGGCCTGGGCGGCGCGATTGACCGCGGCCAGGACCATGCGTCCGGCCTCGGCCTGGATGGTGGCGCGCGGCTCAGCCGACGCGCCGGGCCGGCGGCGCTCCAGCCGATCGGTCGGCAGGCGCGGCAGCCACAGCGAAACGATGCGACGCATGATCCCATTCGAGGCTGAAGGTTGCGGGCCGGCCGCCGCGGCAGAACAGCAGCTCGGCCCGCCAGCCGCGTCCGGCCGCGGCCGCGATCCGCCAGCGGCTGAGGGCGATGGCGGCGGGTGCGGCCTCGGCATCGGCGGCGCGGCGCCAAAGGATCAGGCTGGATCCGGCCAGGGCCGCGCGGCGCTGCAGCCGCCTGGCCTGCAGGGGCGAAAGCCGGCCGATCTCGCCCAGCACCACCAGGCCCGCGCCCGCGGCCAGGCATTCCTCGCAGGCCCACAGGCCCGTGCTGTCGCGCGGTACCGCCAGCGCGATCACTCGCCTGGGATCGAGCCCCAGCGCGGCCAAGCCGGGCGGGTAGATCGAGCCCGATTCGTTCCGTAAGCGGCCGGCGCTGACCCAGGCCAGCAGGCCCTCCTGGCCGGCCAGGCGCGCGGCCAAGCCGAGGGCGAATCCGAAGCCGGCGCCGTCATCGGCGGCGATGACTTCGTGCGCGCCGGCGCGCGGCAGGCCCGACCAGGGCAGGGCGGCATCCAGCACCCCGCCATTGTCCAGCGAAGCGATGTCCACCCGGCGCGCATCGCCGGCGTGTGGAGCCCGGCGCGCATCGCCGGCTTGTGAAGACCGGCGCGCATCGCCGGCCATCTCCAGCCGCCGGATATCCTCGCGCAGGCGCTCAAGTAGCGGGGATTGGTTCATGTTCCAAGTATGTTTCGGGAACTACGATCATGTCAAGAGAACGAAAAAACAATATCTTATGGATCAGAACGATCTCGAGTGCGGCCCGGATAGGCTAGTTTGGCTGGACCGCGATCAGTTCATAGGCAATCGCGGCCGCGATTCCCTGTGAACCGTGAATCGCGGTCCAGAGCGGGATGCGTGATTCACACTCGGTCTTGAACCCGGTGGTTCAAAACAGATCGATCATGCCCCAGCCCTATCGCGGCTTGATTTCGACCTCGACGAAGACGATGTCGCGATCGGTTTCGTTGAGCACATCGTGCTCGACCCCGGCCTTGCGGAAATAGGATAGGCCGGCTTCGATCTTGGCCGGCGCCCGGCCCTCGGCCGAGACGATGGTCATGGTGCCGCAGATCACCGGCACGATGACGTAGTCGAATTCGTGGCGGTGATGGCCGGTGGCGCTGCCCGGCGGGAGATGCCAGCGCGTGACGCGGGCCTCGGGCGTGTCGCTTTGCAGGGTCGGGATGGCGGCAAGCGGCATGACAGTCCTCCGGATCCGAAATTCTAGGGCATGATCGATCTGTCTTGAACCATAGAGTTCAAGACAGATCGCGGATCATGCCCTCGCATCTCGCTCTGGACCGCGATTCACGGTTTGCATGGAATAGAGTCTTTGATTCCATGCAAACCGATCGCGGTCTACCCCGCCTTTTCCTGGGCGATGGCCTTGGCGACGGCGGGCCGTGCCGCCATGCGGGCGCGATGGTCCAGCACCCGCGGCAGTTTCCTAAGATCGACCCCATCGGCCTCCAGCCATTGCGAGATGGTGAAAAGATAGGGATCGGCCACGCTGTAGCGCTCGCCCAGCACCCACGGCCCGCGCAGCATCCCGTCCTCGATCAGGGCAAAGGCGGCGGCGACCGATTGCGGCACCTTGCGCTTCATGTCGTCGAACGAGGCTTGCTCGTCGGCCCAGCGATAGCCACGCATGCGGTGGGCATGGGCGACGTGGACGGTCGAACAGAGATAGCTGGTGAAGGCCTGCAATTCGGCGAAGGCGAAGGCATCCTGGATCGGTGCCAGGCCAGCGGCGGGGAAACTCTGGGCGACGAAGGCCAGGATGGCCGGGGTTTCGGTCAGGATGCCGCCCGGCGTCGCCAGCGCCGGCACGCGGCCCTTGGGGTTGAGCTTGAGATAGTCGGCCGAGCGCTGCTCGGTCTTGGCGAAATCGATCCGCCGCAATTCGTAGCCGGCGCCGGCGTCTTCCAGCGCGATGTGCGAAGCCAGGGCGCAAGTCCCCGGCGCGTAGTAAAGCGTCAGCATGGCGGCGGACTCCAGGATGCGAACCGAGGGACCTTATCGCGTCCGCATGTCGGATCGCTAGCCGCTCAGGACATGCTGCCGAAGCCGGAACCGCCCGCGGCCGGCGCCAGCCGGATCAAGCGCGAATCCGATACCGCCGCCTGGCGATGCTTGACCGCCTCGCGATAGACCGGATCGCGGATCATGGCGACGAAGGCCCCGACCGAGGGGTATTCGGCGATGAAGCATTCGTCCCAGCGCTCCGCGCTCGGTCCGATCAGCGTCAATTCGAACTGGCCGCGCCAGACGATCCGGCCGCCCAGGCGCGAAAAGACGGCATGGCTGTCGCGGCCATAGGCGGCATAGGCCTCGGCGCCGCTGGCCTGGCGCCCGTCGGGATAGGCCGCCCGGTCGCGGAACCGCACCAGATTGAGCATATGGATCGGCCCCGGCCGATCGGCGGCGCGAAAGCGCGCGAAGACTTCCTTGGTCGGATCGATATGGCCGGTCATGGCGGATCTCGGATTTGGGGCAAGCGCGGCGGCTTCCGCCCCAAACCGGATGGTTCGAGGCGGATGCCGATCATAGACCAACCCGGTTAGCGCATGATCGATCTGTCTTGAACCAGGGGGATCAAGACAGACTGCGGCTCATGCCCTCGGACCCCGCTCTGGACCGCGATTCACGGTTTGCATGAAATAGCATCTGCGATTCCATGCAACCTGATCGCGGCCTAGCAGGATGCTGAAAAAGGGTTTCGAGGCGTGGCAGCGAGCAACATTGAATCAAAATGGATCGACTTTCGATTCTGATCTTTCGTCGTTACGCACGCCACGATTCTTTCGTTTCGTGTTTCACCATTCCCACCAAGTTTTTCAGCAGCCTGCTAGGCGTGCGCCATTGTCAGACCCCTTGCTTCAGCACCTTGGCGGGGTCGACCGGGTAGTGCCATTCGGCTTGCGACTGCGCTTGCTTGAGCGTCGCGGACCGCTGTTCCTTGGTTGCGTTGGGCGGCAGTTCCGCCATCGCCCGATCGACGAAGCGCTGGATTGCGGTCTTGTAGCCCAAAGCTTTTTTGTCTTCGGGTTTGGCGAGATCGGTCCGCAGGGCCGCGATCAGCCCGCTGGGCGCGACATCAGCCTTGCGCAGATACTGGGCCTCGAGTTGCGTGCGGGCACGCTGGCAGGCGGCCAAGATCTGGGTGATGACCCAGTTCCGCGGCGTGCCGCATCGGCTTTACGCTTGCGCCATCTGGACTATCCGGCGTGTCGGCAAGAAGAGTTATACGCAATTCGTAATATGAGTATATTTCTGTTGCCATGGCTTCAAAAATAAGTTATACGCATTAAGCCAATCGCGTATATCGAACGGACATGGAAATACCGCTTGCCCTCCAGACGGCCTATGCCGATCTCGTGGATCGCTGCGCCGCCGATGCGTTCGCATCGGCCTTTGCGGAGGAAAACGGCGGCTTCGTTCCCAAGACGGTGAAAGGGCGGCGCTACTGGTACTTCCAAGTGGCGTCCCAGGACGGCTCGCGCAAGCAGCGCTATGTCGGACCCGAAACGCCCGAACTTCTGGAGCGCATCGAGCGCCACAAGACGGCGCGCCACGACCGGCGCGACCGGCAAACGCTGGTGTCGGCGCTCGTCCGCTCGGCGAATTTGCCTCGGCCGCAAGCCGAGATCGCACAGGTCATCGCGGCATTGGCCGATGCCGGCGTCTTTCGGCGGCGCGGCGTGCTTGTCGGAACGGCGGCCTATCAGATCTATTCCGCCCTGCTGGGCGCCAGGCTTCCCGCCGCCATGCTCCAGACCGGAGACGTGGATATCGCGCAATTCGGCGACGTTTCGGTCGCCATCGGCGAGGAAGTCCCATCCATTCTCGATGTGCTGAGGAAAGTCGATCCGTCGTTTCGTCCGGTCCCCAGCCTGCGCGATCCGCGACGCGCGACGACATATCGGGCGGCGAAGGGCCTTCGGGTCGATTTTCTCACGCCCAATGCCGGGCCGGACACCGACGCGCCGGCGGCGCTGCCGGCGCTGGGAACCGACGCCCAGCCGCTGCGCTTTCTCGACTTTCTGATCCGCCAGCCCGAACCGGCCGTGCTGCTTCATGGCGCCGGGGTCCACGTTCAGGTGCCTAGCCCGCAACGCTATGCGGTGCATAAACTCATCGTCGCGCGTCGCCGCACCGAAGGGGCGATCAAGAAAGACAAAGACCTGCGCCAGGCGCAGTCGCTTCTTGCTGCCCTGGTCCGGAAAAGGCCGCACGAGCTTCGGTCGGCGTGGCGCGAGGCCGTCAAGCGCGGAAAGAAATGGAAGCGGCTCGTCGGCGAGGGGATCGGCCTGATCGACCACGAGACCCGGGACCTCGCGCTGAGGACGGTCGGCGAGCCGCGCTCGGTCGTCCCGGGGCTCGATCTCGCGTTCTCGGCGCCGGTGGGGCGCTACCTCGCCGATCGCGACATCGTCGAGTTCCTCGGACAGGCCGGCGGCGCGACCGTGCGCTGCGCGGTCAGCCGCGAGGCGATCGAAGATCGCTTCGATGGGGATGGCGTCGATGGCCGGGGCCTGTTGCGCATATTCCGCCGGAACCGTTCGGTTTTCGAGACCATGGCGCGGACCAAATATCTCCACTGGCCGATCGAGGACGCGGCGAGCGTTCTCGTCAAGACCGCCGATGTGGCAGAGTTGCGGAAGCGGATTGCCTAGCTGTGGAGCCTCAATAGGCCGTCCTCGGTGCGGCCTCATGCCCGGGGGATGCCGTGAGGCCGGAGCGCAAAATCATCACCTTTTCGACCTTGACATGTTCCATTCAAGTTCCTATAATAAAAACTCCCCTCGCTCTCAGGGCTTCCCTCCACCAGGGTCTTGCGGGCGGGCGCTGATGGACAAGTGAAATAAGTTCCGCGCCGTCCGGCATTCTGCAAATGACCGGGTCTTTCGGCGTTCGACCAAGCGCATTAACCGCCCAAAAACGGCCCTGCCACCCGACATACCCGGATTGCTGTGCAATATCAACGCACTAGGCCGTTACAATTGGTCCATTTGCGCGCATTTGCGCGCTTTTCCGGCTCGACTCCGCGCATTTGGCGACCGGCTCCGCGCCTAGCTGGCCCCAACCGGCCCCGCCGCGCTTGGCAGCGCGTCCTAGCGCAGCGCCGCCGCCAGCGCCTGGCCCATCTCGCTCAGCGCCGGCCCGGCCGCGGCGATGGCGCCGGGGAAATTGATGAAGCCGTGGATCAGCCCGTCATGGCAGCGATAGCGGGTCGCGACCCCGGCCTTGGTCAAGGCGTCGGCATAGGCCTTGCCCTCGTCGCGCAGGGGATCGAAGCCGGCCGTCACCACCATCGCCGGCGGCAGCCCGGCCAGGCTCGGGGCCTTGGCCGGCGAGGCCCAGGGGTTGGTCTTTTTGGCTTCGTCCGGGCCGAGATAGTGATCCCGGAACCAGGCCATGCCCTTGTCCTCGAGCAGGTAGCCCTCGCCGAACAGGCGTTTGCTTTCGGTCTCGGCGGTCTGGTCGGTGGCGGGATAGATCAAGAGCTGGAAGCGCAGATCCGGCCCGCCTTCGTCGCGCGCCCGCTGCGCGGTGACGGCGGCGAAATTGCCGCCGGCGGAATCGCCGCCGACCGCCAGCCGCCCGCTGTCGACCCCGATCCGGCCGGCCTCGGCCGCGATCCAGCGCAAGGCCGCCAGCGCGTCCTCGATCCCGGCCGGAAACGGATGCTCGGGCGCCAAGCGGTAATCGACCGAGACCACCACGCAGCCCGAGGCATTGGCCAGCATCCGGCAGGGAATGTCGTGGCTGTCGAGATCGCCGATGACGTAGCCGCCGCCGTGATAGAACACCAGCGTTGGCAACGGGCCGCTGCCGGATTTGAGCGGGCGATAGAGCCGCAGCCGAATGCCGCCGCCGGTCTTGAGATCGCGAACTTGCGCCACCTCGGGCGCGGGGCCGCCGAACAGCTTGATCGAGGCCAGCATCGCCAGCCGCGCCTCGGCCGGCGTCACCTGCCACAGCTTGGGCCGGCCGGCAGCGACGATGATGTCCAGCACCTTGCGGCAATCGGCATCCAGACTCATCGCGACATCCTCTCCAGCAAATGCAGCGCGGCGCGCTCGACCGCATCGACCGTCAGCGTTCCCATCCGGCTCGGCATGGCCCCGCGCTCGATGGCCGAGGCGCTGGTCAAAGTCAACCAGGATTCGGGCGTGCGCGCTTCGGCGGCGTTGGGCGCCCAGGGCGCCAGCAGCCCCTCGCTCTTGGGCCCGAACAGGCCCGGCGTCGGTCCGAACAGCCCCAGCGTCGGCCGGCCGCTGGCCACCGCCATGTAGAGCAGGCCGGAGTCGTTGCCGACGAAGAGACCGGCGCGCTTGAGGATGGCGGCCGCCACCGCCAGCCGGGCGCGGCCGACCAGGTCCAAGGCTTCGGGCAGGGCGGTCAAGAGGGGAGCCACCATCGCCTCCTCGCCCTTGGCGCCCAACACGACGATGCGGGCGCCGGCCAACTTGGCGCCGGGCGCGATCAAGCGCCGCGCCAGCTCGGCGAAGCGCTCGGCCGGCCAGATCTTGGCCTGCCAATTCCCGGTCGGTCCCAGCACCAGCAGCGGCCGATCGGTTACGACCAGGGTATCGGCCTCGGCCTGGTCTTCGGGCGCGGTCCAAAGCAGGGGCCGCGGCAGGGCCGGCAGGTCGACCAGTCGGGCCAGGCACTCGGTGCGGTGCGCGGCCGAAGCGTCGGGCCGAAATACCCGCCTTCTGCCGGCCCACAGCAAATAGGCCAAGGCCGAGCCGCGGACATCGATCACGCTGTGCCACGCCGAACCCGCCGTCTCGCGCCAGAGATCGAGCCAGTGGCCGATGCGCCCGCGCTTGACGATCGGGATCAGGCGTTCGACCCCGGGCGCGGCGGCGAACAGCGACAGGCCGGCGGCGCCGCCGGCCACCGTCACCCGGCCCTCGGGGTGGCGCGCCGCCCAGGCGGCCAACAGGCCGCTGGTCAACACCTGATCGCCGATATAGGTCGCGGTGACGAACAGCAGCCGCTTCACGGCCAAGCGAGGCCCGCGCGCCGCGGCCGGAAATCGCGCGCCCGCCGGCGGGCATCGGCCAGTTCGTCCGCGGTCATCAGCTTGACCGCCTGATCGCGCAGCCGCACCGCGTGCTCGCGCAACACCGCATCGCCGGTCTCGACCACCAGTGACAGCCACATATGCGCCTTGACGATATCCTGGCGGGCACCGACGCCTTGGATCAGCAACGAGCCGTAGGCCAACTGCGCCTCGCGATTGCCCTGGTTGGCGGCCTTGTGGAACCAGACCGCGGCGATGCCGTCATTGCGTCTTACGCCGCGGCCGTAGAAATACATCGCCCCCAGCATGAATTCGGCGCCGGGATCGCCTCGCGTCACCAAGCGCTTGAAAATCTCGAGCGCGCGCGCGTCTTCGCCGCGCTGATAGGCTTCGAGCCCGGCCTCGTAGCGCGCCTGGGGCGATGCGGCCAGGGCCGCCGGGCCGGCGCCGAGCAAGACGAACACGAAGGCCACGAAAAGAGCGCGCATGGCGCGGACCCTAGCCCACTCGACTGCGCCTATCCAGCCACATAGAGTCGCGCCGACCGGAAACGAGGACAGCATGCGCTTCAAGGGATTCGAACGCCGCCGGATCGCGGTCGGAGAGGTCGAGATCAACCTGAGGATCGGCGGCAGCGGGCCGCCGCTTCTCTTGCTGCACGGCTATCCGCAGACCCACCTGATGTGGCACAAGCTGGCGCCCGATCTGGCGCGCTCGTTCACCGTCATCGCCAGCGATCTGCGCGGTTACGGCGATTCCTCGAAGCCGCCCGGCGGCCCCGACCATGCCGGCTATTCCAAGCGCGCCATGGCCAGGGATCAGGTCGAGGTCATGGCCGCCCTCGGCTTCGCCCGCTTCATGGTCGCGGGCCATGACCGGGGCGGGCGGGTTGCGCACCGGCTGGCGCTCGATCACGCCGACCGGGTCACGAAGCTGGCCGTGCTCGACATTGTTCCGACCTACGATCTGTTCAAGGGCACCGACCAGGCCTTTGCCACCGCCTATTTCCACTGGTTCTTCCTCATTCAGCCGTTCGATTTTCCCGAGCGCATGATCGGCCGCGATCCGGCCGACTACCTGGCGCGGATCGTGGCGCGCTGGGGCAATGATCCGCGGGTCGTGCCGCCCGACGTCATGACCGAGTATCTGCGCTGCTTCTCCGACCCGGCCGCCATCCACGCCAGCTGCGAGGACTACCGCGCCGCGGCCTCGATCGACCTCGACCACGACGGCGCCGATCGCGAGCGGCGGATCGAGTGTCCCTTGCTGGCGCTGTGGGGCGAGAAGGGGGCGATGCACCGCATGTACGACGTGCTCGGCATGTGGCGGCCGCGCGCCCGGCTAGTCGAGGGCCGGGCTTTGCCTTGCGGACATTTCCTGCCCGAAGAGGCGCCCGAGGAAACTCTCGCCGCGATGCGCGCCTTCTTCGGCGGCTGATCGGGCTTCCGTTTCGGAACGGAGCATGCCTATATGCCCCCGCCATGAACGACCGCGCGCCCGATTCGCAGCCGCATCCGCCGCGTCCAAGCGGGGTGCTGCATCGCCTCCGCAATTATTTCCTGACCGGAGTGATCGTCACCGCGCCGATCCTCATCACCGTCTATCTGGTGTGGGAGTTCGTGACCTATATCGACGCGTTGGTCGATCGCATTTTGCCCCCGAATTGGCGCATCGATCACGGTCTGCCGTTCGATCTGCATGGCTATGGGCTGATCATTGCGCTCGTGGTCTTGACCGTCATCGGCATGCTGACCGCCAACATCGCCGGTCGCTGGCTGGTCCGTCTCGGCGAACGGGTGGTGCAGCGCATGCCGGTGGTGCGCTCGATCTACAGCGCGCTCAAGCAGGTGTTCGAATCGCTGCTGTCGCAGTCGACCCAGTCCTTCGATCAGGTGGTGCTGATCGAGTACCCGCGGCCGCGGCTGTGGACCCTGGCCTTCGTCACCTCGCGCCAGCGCGGCGAGGTGCACCGCGTCACCGGCCGCGATCTGCTGACCGTGTTCGTGCCGACCACCCCCAACCCGACCTCGGGTTTCGTGCTGTTCGTGCCGCGCGAGGACGCCGTCGTGCTCGACATGAAGGTCGACGAGGCGCTGAAATACGTCATTTCGACCGGGGTCGTGGCGCCGCCCGATCGCGGCGAGGGGCCGACCCGCCTCGGCACCGCGGCGTGAGCGCGGGCGCCGTCGCCGAGCGGGCGCCGATCGAAGCGCCCGAGATCGTGTTCGAGCGGGCGCACTCGTCCAATCCGCTGGTGCGCTGGTTCGGTCTCCTGCCCAAATTCGATCTGATGCGCGCGGTCGAGACCGGACCGGTGTGCTGGACGCGGCTCCTGGGCAAGCGGATCTACTTTGTGTCGGATCCAGAGGCGATCAAGCACGTGCTGCTGGACCGGGTCGAGAACTACCCGAAGTCGGTGTCGTACCGGAACAACCTCAAGCCGTTCTTAGGCACCGGACTTCTGGTAAGCGAGGGAGATTTCTGGCGTCGCCAGCGCCGCCTGGCGCAACCCGCCTTCCACCACAAGCGGTTGCGGCTATTGGTGGCAAGCATGGCCGAGACTGCCTGGCGGATGGTCGAGCGCTGGTCACGATTGCCGCCCGGCGCCGCCATCGACGTCATGGCCGAGATGAACGCGGTGACCATGGAAGTGGTGACGCGCACCATGTTCGGCGCCGATCTGACGCACGAAATCGCGCCGGTGGCGCAGGCGATGACGACGCTGCAGGACGAAGTCGGATCGGTGCGGCTGTCGGCCTTCCTCGAATTGCCGGAATGGATGTTGAAGCCGCGATCGAAGCGGTTTCGCGAGGCGCTGGGCGAGCTCGACCGCGTGGTCAACGGGTTGATCGCGGCGCGGCGGAGCACCGACGAGGAGCGCGACGATCTCTTGTCGATGCTGATCTCGGCCCGCGACGAGCAAAGCGGCGAGGGCATGACCGACCGCCAATTGCGCGACGAGGTGATGACGATCTTCCTGGCCGGGCACGAAACCACGGCGCTGGGCTTGAGTTGGGCCTTTCATCTGCTCGGGCGGCACCCGGAGGAACGGGTCAAGCTCGAGGTCGAAGTCGACGACGTGTTGGCGGGGCGGCAAGCCGCGTTCGAGGACCTGGCCAAGTTGAGCTGGACGCGGATGGTCGGCGACGAGGCGCTGCGGCTGTTCCCGCCGGCTTACGTCTTCGGCCGCCGGGCCCAAGCCGAGGATGTCGTGCTGGGCTATCGCATTCCGCGCGGCGCGCACCTCATGATCAGCCCCTATGCCATGCATCGCCATCCGCGCTATTGGGATCGGCCCGAAGCGTTCCGGCCCGAGCGCTTCACGCCCGAGGCGGCAGCCGCCCGCCCGCGCTATGTTTACATGCCCTTCGGCGGCGGGCCGCGCATCTGCATCGGCAACTCCTTCGCGCAATTCGAGATGCAGGTGATTTTGGCGGCGATCGCGGCGCGGTTCCGTCTCGATCCGATCGATCCCGCAGCGCCGGTCGAAGCCGAGCCGCGCATCACCTTGCGCATCAAGGGCGGATTGCCGATGCGGCTGACGCCGCGCGCGTCCGTTCGCCAAGCCGCCTGACACTCGAAAGCCCGCAATCATGGATGTCGATCTCGGCACGCTGACCCCGAAGCATTGCTACAACTTGATGGTCTCGACCATCGTGCCGCGGCCGATCGCTCTGGTGACCACGCTGGATGCCGAGGGCCGCACCAACGCGGCGCCGTTCAGTTTCTTCAACGCCATGGGCCAGGATCCGCCGCTGCTGGCGTTCGCGGTCGAGGCCCGCGGCCCGGGCGCGGTCAAGGACACCCTCGACAACGTTCGCGCGCGCAAGGAATTCACCATCGGCCTGGTCGACGAGGCCATGGCCGAGAAGATGAACGTCTGCGCGATCGATTTTCCGCCCGGCGTCGACGAATTGGCCGAGGCCAAGCTGACGGCGGCGCCATCGCGCCAAATCGCCGTGCCGCGCATCGCCGAATGCCCGATTGCGTGGGAGTGCCGGCTGCACACCATCGTCGAGACCGGACCCGACCGCGGCGTGGTGCTGGGCCGCGCGGTCCATTTCCATGCCCGCGACGGCCTCATCGACCAGACCAAGTTCTATGTCGACACGCCGGCCTTGCGGCTGATCGGCCGCATGCACGGCCGCTCGTGGTACGCCCGCACCAGCGACCGTTTCGAGATGCCGCGCATCGCGGTCGCCGATTGGCCGGCGCGCAAGGCCGAACGCGACCGCGGACGCTGACCTACTTCTTCTGTTCGCCGCCGAGAATGCCGCGCAACGCGCCCGGCAATTGCTGTTGAAGGTTTTGAATCTGCTCGCGGGCGGTGCCGCGCAGGCGCTCGATCGCAGCGTTGATGTCGCCCAAGGCCGCCCGCGTCGCCTCGCGCGTCACCGCCGAGACCACCTCCTCGGCCAGTTCCGCAGGCGTGGCCCCGCCTTTGGCCTTGCCGAGATCCTTGAGTTCGAGGCTAGGCAATTTGGCTTCGACGTTCCGGCCTTGAAGTTGGGCGTGGCTGGCGGCGACGACGCCGTCGCGGAAGACGAGCCGCTCCACGACCAGCTTGCGCTCGGGCTTGGCGTCCTTTTTCTCGGTTGCGGCGCCGCCGGCGCCGCCGGATTGGCGCTTGGCGTTGGCGACCAAGGCGTCGAGATTGCTGCCATTGGGCCCATGCTCGTAGGCGATGCGCGGTTTCTCGACCGCAAGCTCGCGCACCGTTATCGGATCGCGGGTGAGCGATGTCGGATCGAGACTGAGCGCGACCCGGCCGAGGGTGAAGGCCTGGCCCGGCGAAAACCCGGCCGGATTGGCGACGGTCAGGCCGGTGATCGCGCCGGTGCCGGCGGCCGGATCGATCTCGACCTTCTCGACCGTCACCTTGACGCCGAGGGTCGCGCTACCGATGCGCTCGATCCCGGCTTTGAGGATCGCGCCCAGATTGGAGTAGACGAAATAGAGTCCGATGCCGACCACGACGATCAGCACGGCCAGGACGATGGCGATCTTCTTCATGGCGCCATGTTACAGTCGAAGCCGCCCCTCTGTCACATGCCCGACCCATGATTCCGTTCTACGACGACAATCCGACCCGCCGCTTCGCCATCGTCGCGGCGGTATTGATCGTCTTGAACCTGGCCGCCTTCGCGGTCACCGCGGCCGACGTCGAGCGTGCCGCCCTCGGCATGGGATTGATTCCGGCGCGGCTGCTGGCCGCCGCCGAATTGCCGGCCGGCATCGCCGCGTTCGATCCCTGGCTGACCGTGCTGAGTTCGATGTTCCTGCATGGCGGCGTCATGCACGTCGCCGGCAACATGCTGTACCTCTGGACCTTCGGCAACAACATCGAGGACGCGATGGGGCCGGTCCGGTTCGTCGCGTTCTATCTGATCTGCGGCCTGGCCGCGGCCGGGGCCCAGATTGCGGTCGATCCCAACTCGACCATTCCGATGATCGGGGCTTCGGGCGCCGTGTCGGGCGTGCTGGGCGCCTACCTGCTCTTGCATCCGCGCGCGTCGGTCTATTGCCTGGTGTTCTATCGCATGATGAACCTGCCGGCGATGGTGGTGCTGGGTTGGTGGATCGTGGTGCAGATCGCCAACGGCGCGATCGCCGATCCCAGCGCCGGCGGCGTCGCCTGGTTCGCGCATATCGGCGGCTTCGCCGCCGGTGCGGCGCTGATTCCGCTGTTCAAGCGTCGGGAGGTGCCGCTGTTCGGCGGCGCCACCCGACGGGGACCTTGGAACTAGGGCATGATCGATCCGTCTTGAACCAAGTGGTTCAAGACGGATCGTAAATCTTGCCCTCGCATCCCGCTCTGGACCGCGATTCACGGTTTCTGGGAATCGCGGCCGCGATTCCCTAGGAACCGATCGCGGTCTAGCTGGCGATGTACTGCCGCAGGTCTTCGGCTTCGCGCTCGATCTCGGCCATGCGGAACTTGACCACGTCGCCGATCGAGATCATGCCGATCAGCCGGCCACGATCGGTCACCGGCAAGTGCCGGATGCGACGCTTGGTCATGACGTCCATCACCTGATCGATCGAATCCGCCGGCGCGCAGGTGAACAGATCGCGGGTCATCATCTCGCTGACCGGCCGCTCGAGCAGGGCCGGGCCCTTTTCGGCCAACCCGCGGACGATGTCGCGCTCGGACAGGATGCCGGCGGCATTTGCCGCGCCGTCCTCGCGTACCAAGACGGCGCCGATGCGCCGCGCGGCCAGCAGCTTGACCGCCTCCCTGATCGATGCGCTGGGCGTTACGGTGATGACGTCGCGACCCTTCTGGTCGAGGATCGTGTTGACGAACATGCGGACCCTCCCTCGATAGCGTTTCGACGATCGAAATCCTAAACCTGTCCCGGCACGAAAAAAAGCGGCGGCCCCTCGCGGAGCCGCCGCCTTGCGTCAGTCTTGCTGTCGCTTGTCAGACGGCCTTGAGCTGGCCGGCCGCGGCCTTGCCGCGCTCCATCTGCACCTCGAACGAAAGCTTCTGGCCTTCGTTGAGGGTGTCCATGCCGGCGGCACGAACCGCGGTGATGTGGACGAACACGTCCTTCGAGCCGTCATCCGGACGGATGAAGCCGAAACCGCGTTGGACGTTGAAGAACTTGACGGTACCTGAAGCCATGGAGAGATCTCCTTTCATGGCACGAAGATTCGCGCCGAGCAGGATTGCCCAACGCGACTCAGTCATCGGCATGTCGGAGGTCTTGAAGCGCGATCCCGTCGAGCGGGATGGAACGGCAAGCGGCCGCAGGCGAAAACTGGTGGCGAACATATAGGCGCACGCCTCGGACATTACAAGCCCCGCCGGAACTAGACCGCGATCGGTTTGCATGGAATCGCAGACGCTATTCCGTGCAAACCGTGAATCGCGGTCCAGAGCGGGATGCGAGGGCATGATTCACGATCTGTCTTGAACCACATGGTTCAAGACAGATCGATCACGCCCTAGGGTCTCTCGGCCGCGCCGTCGGCCAAGGCGCGGCGGTCGCGGCGCAGCAGGTCGCCGAGGGTGTCGTAGACCAGGGCGATGCGTGGATCGCGGCGTAGATCGGCATGGACCGCGAGCCAGATTTCAAGCCGCGGCGTATCGGCTTCGGGCAGCACCCGCACCAAGTCAGGATCGCCGCGAAAGAATATCGGCGGCACCAGACCGATGCCCCAGCCCAGGCGGATGGCCCGGTACTGCGCCACCAGGCTGTTCGATGCGAAGGCGAGGGGGCGATCGCCGATCTGCCGGCCGAGCCAGCGCGCCTGCGGCGAGATCATGGTCGCGCCGTGATGGTCCTGGCCGACGAAGCGATGACGCTTGAGATCGCTCATGCGCCTGGGTACGCCATGCGCCTTGACGTAATCGGCCGAGGCATAGAGACCCGATACCAACAGGCCGACTCGCTTGGCGATCAGATCCGGTTCGCGCGGCCGGAACAGGCGCACCGCGATGTCGGCTTGGCGCCGAGCCAAATCGACCGCCAGATTGTCGATGATCAACGACAGCGGAATCTCGGGATGTGCCGTGTTGAGCTCGCGCAGTTTGGCGGTAAGCCAGAGTATGCCTATGCCCTCGGTGCAGGAAATCCGTACCGGCTCGCTGGCGGCGATGCCGCCGCCGGCCAAGGCATTGGGCACGCGGGCCGCCGCTTCGGCCATGCGTCGTGCCGGTTCCATCAGCGCTGCCCCGGCCGGGGTCGGCGTCAGTCCGCGGGCCTGGCGCAGGAAAAGCCGTGTCCCAAGCCGACGTTCGAGCGCGGCTATGGCGCGGCCGACAGTGGGTTGGGACAGCCGCAAGGTTCGTGCCGCCGCCGATAGCGAGCCGGTTTCGGCCACGGCCAGGAAGACGCGGTATCCGTCCCAATCGCTCATTCACAGAACTGTAGAGCGGAGCTGCGATCTTTTCAAAGCTGTAGAGGCATAGCTGCCGTTATGCTGGCGGGATTTTGGAGGACAGCGCGATGGACGCCGTCGGCACGGTCAAGACCCGCAGCTACAGCTATCAGGCCGCAACCATCGACCCTGCCAAAGCCGCGACCATGTCGGGTCTCGACCTGATGCGAGCGGTGATGGAGGGCAAATTGCCGCGACCTTCGATCGGTTTCACGCTTGGATTCGTTCTGGTCGAGGTCGAGGCGGGACGGGTGGTGTTCGAGGGTGCGCCCGGCGACTGGTCCTACAATCCGCTGGGGACGGTGCATGGCGGCTATGCGGCGACCATGCTCGATTCCTGCCTGGGCTGCGTCGTGCACACCACCTTGCCGGCCGGCACCAGCTACACCACCGTCGAGCTTAAAGTGAATTACGTCCGCGCGCTCAAACCCGGCATCGTCGTGCGTGCCGAGGGCAAGGCGGTGCATAGCGGTGGCCGCATCGCCACCGCCGAGGGGCGGTTGATCGGCAAGGACGACGGCAAGCTTTACGCCCATGGCAGCACCACCTGCTTGGTGATGAAGTTGGGGGAGTGATCGCCCGATCGTTTTCAGGGCAGATCGAGCAGCGTCAACTGCCCGCGGCTGGCGCGTTGGCGCACCGCCTTGGCGGCGGCGTAGTCGGGCGAGTGGTAAAACGCCAGCGCCGCGGCGCGATCCTTGAACTCCAGCAACACGACCCGCGGGTAGGGCGGTTGACCCTCGAGCGGCTCGAGCTTCGGCCCGCGGATGGCATAACGGCCGCCATGCTTGGCAACCGAGGCCGCGGCCATGGGCTTGTACTTGTCGTATTCGGCTTCGTCGGTGACTTCGATCTGAGCCAGGATGTAGGCGGGCATGTGCTCCTCCGAAACTATGCCCGGCGATGCTAGCGGAATAAGCGCGGCAGGAAAGTGTTTACCGTGCGAGAGCTCCACCGATCCTTGGCATTGACGGCCAGGGTCGGGGCGGGATCGACGCATACGCTTAGCCCCCGGATCGTCGGTTCCGCTTCCATCGGCTAGACTGGGGGCATGTGGGGAGTGAACGCCGTCGACATCGAGGCCGAGATCCCGCGCCTGCGACGCTACGCCCGGGCGCTGACGCGCGAGGCCGTCGCCGCCGACGATCTGGTCCAGGACACGCTGGAGCGTGCCTGGGGGCGGCTGCATCTCTGGCGACGAGGCAGCAATCTGCGCGCTTGGTTGTTCACCATCCTGCACAACCTGCACGCCAATCAGGTGCGAGCGGCCAAGGCCAGGCCCGAATTGACGACGCTGACCGAATGGGAAGTCTCGGGCAGCCGCCGGCCGGAACAGGAGGACGGACTCAAGGTGCGGGGGTTGGCGCAAGCACTCGCGGTTCTGCCCGAGGAACAAAGGCAAGTGGTGCTGTTGGGGGGTTTGGAGGACATGACGTACGAGCAGGTGGCTGAGGTGCTGGGTATTCCGATCGGCACGGTGATGTCGCGGTTGTCGCGCGGGCGCGAACGTCTGCGTCGGTTGCTGGCGGGCGAGGAACAGCCGGTGGTGGCGCGGGGGCTGGAATGAGCGAGCCCGACCGCAGTCTGGCCGACGCCGAGCTGCACCGCCTGGTCGACGGCCGGCTCGATACGACCCGTCTGCTGGCGGTCGAGGCGCGGCTGGCAGGATCGCCCGAAGAGGCGGCGCGGGTCGCGGCCTATCGTGCCCAGAACGCGGGCCTGCACGCGCTGTTCGATCCGGTGCTGGACGAGCCGATTCCGGCGCGGCTGTTGCGGCCGCAGCCGCAGGCAAGTTGGGGCACGCGCATCGCCGCGGCAGTCGTGCTGCTGGCGATCGGCGCCGCCGGCGGCTGGTTTGCGCGCGATGCGCTGCCTACCGCGCCTGCCGTGCCGGTGCTGGTCGAGCGCGCCGCGACGGCGCATGTGGTCTACGTGCCCGAGATGCGCCGGCCGGTCGAGGTGGCGGCGGGCGAAAAAGCCAATCTGCAGACCTGGCTGACCAATCGCATGAAGCGGCCGATCCTGGTGCCCGATCTGGCCGCGGCCGGCTACAGCTTCGTCGGCGGCCGGCTGTTGCCGGGCGAACGCGGCCCGGCCTCGCAGCTGATGTACCAGGACACCGCCGGATTGCGGGTCACGCTTTATATGAAGGGCGAACCCGAGAGCGCGGCGCCGGCGGCGTTTCGCCTGGCGCATGCCGAGGGCGTCGGGGTGATGCATTGGAACGACCGCGGTCTCGGCTTTGCGCTGGTCGGCGCGGTCGAGCCGGCGGCGCTGGAGCGCCTGGCGCATTTGATCTACGGGCAGATCCAGCGCTGAGCTTGCCCTCGGGCGCGGCCGCGACTACAAGGCCGCGTCATGTTCGCGCTGTCCAAGATCGTCGGCTGGCTGGTTTCGCCGGGCAACATCCTGCTGGTGATGCTGGTCGGCGGGCTCATGGCGCGGCGCTGGGTTTGGGGGCGAGTTGTCGCAAGTGCAGCGGTATTCGGATTCCTTCTGGTCGCCGTCTTGCCGATCGGACCCTGGGCCTTGTCGAGGCTCGAGGAGAGATTTCCGGCCGGCGCTACGCCGGAGCAGGTCGATGGTATCGTCGTGCTGGGCGGCGGCGCCCAGCTCGGCTTGACCGAAGCGCGCGGGCAACTGGCCTATAACGAGGCAGTCGAACGCGATCTGGCGCTGGCGCAGCTTGCCTTGCGTCATCCGCGAGCGCGGATGGTGTTCTCGGGCGGGGTCGGCGAGTTGGCGCCGCGCGGACTGACCGAAGCCGATCAGGCGCGGCAGCTGCTGCAATCGCTCGGTATCGATCCGGCTCGCGTCAGCTTCGATCCGATCGCCCGCAACACCTGGGAGAACGCGCTCAATGCCAAGGCCTTGGCGGGAGTACGCGAGGGCGAGACGTGGCTGTTGGTGACCTCGGCTTGGCACATGCCGCGCGCGATCGGCTGCTTCCGCCGCGCCGGGTTCGAGGTCAGGCCGTATCCGGTCGATTTCCGCACCGCCGGCGGATTTGCCTGGGGCCTGCGTTTTGGGCTTTCCAACGGGCTGCGTTCGCTGGAGGTCGCGGCCCACGAATGGGCCGGGTTGGTGGCGTATCGTTGGCTCGGCCGGACCTCGGCCCTGTTTCCGGCGCCATGATTGCGCGGGTCTTGGTTTTTGCGCTGAGCTTGGCGGCCGGCGGCGCGCTGGCGGCCGAGGACTTCGCGTCGTTTCTTTCCGGCGTGCGCGCCGAGGCCGCGGCCCGCGGCGTAAGAGCCGCGATCCTCGACCAGGCGCTGGCCGATCTGGCGCCGATCCCGCGGGTGATCGAACTCGATCGTCGCCAACCCGAGGGCACGATGAGCTTCGCGCGCTATCGCGCAGGGGTGGTCAACGAACGGCGCATCGAGGATGGCCGGATCATGGCCCAGCGCCACCGCGCCCTGCTGAGCGAGATCGGCCGTCGCCACGGCGTGCAGCCGCGCTTCTTGGTGGCGCTATGGGGGATCGAGACCAGCTATGGCCGCGGGCAGGGCGGCTATCCGGTGGTGGCGGCCCTGGCGACGCTGGCGCATGACGGTCGCCGCGCGGCCTTTTTCCGCAACGAATTGCTCGATGCCCTGACCATCCTCGACCAGGGGCATGTCGCGCCCACGCGCATGATCGGATCCTGGGCCGGCGCCATGGGTCAGAACCAATTCATGCCGAGTTCCTTCTTGCGCTTTGCGCTCGACGGCGACGGCGACGGACGGCGCGACATCTGGAACAATCTGGCCGACGTGATGGCGTCGAGCGCCAACTACCTCAAGCAATCGGGCTGGAACGAGCAACAGACTTGGGGGCGGACAGTGTCGCTGCCGGCCGGGATCGATGCTGCGCGCATCGGCCTCGAACATCGGGCGCCGCTTTCGGAATGGCAACGTCTGGGGATCAAGCGGGGCGACGGCAGCCCCCTGCCGGTGCGCGCGATCGATGCGTCCCTGATCCGTCCGGATGGATCGTCGGGGCCGGCTTTTCTGGTTTACGACAACTTTCGCGTGCTGTTGAAGTGGAACCGTTCGAGCTATTTCGCGGCTGCGGTCGGCGAACTTGCCGACCGCATCGGCGACCGGTAGACTACCATGAATAGAGTTTTGCCGGCGGACCGCCCCTAGATGCTGAGCGTCGCGATCGTTCGTTCCGGACTTGGACTGGTCGCGCTGGCGGCGGCAGGTCTGTGGCTTTCGGGCTGCAGCACGCCGCAACTGGCGGCCGAAGCGACCAAGCGCATGACGCGCCAGGAACCGCCGCCCAGGCCGGAGCCACCGCCGTCCCAGGCCGCCGTCCCGCCGGTCAAGCCGGGCGGCATCTACAAAGTCGGCAATCCCTATCAAGTGGCCGGCATTTGGTACACGCCCAAGGAAGATCCCGGCTATGACGAAACCGGGATCGCATCGTGGTATGGCCATCCCTTCCACGGCAAGGTCACCGCCAACGGCGAGACCTACGACATGAACGACATGACCGCGGCGCACAAGACCTTGCCGATGCCGGTGATGGTGCGGGTGACCAATCTCGAAAACGGGCGGCAATTGGTGCTGCGGGTCAACGATCGCGGCCCGTTCGTTCACGGCCGCATCATCGACGTCTCGCGCCGAGGCGCGCAGCTGCTGGGCTTCGAAGGCAAGGGCACGGCGCGGGTCCGCGTCCAAGTGATTGCGCCGGTATTCGACGGGCCCGGGCCGCAATTCGTGCCGCCGGTCGAGACTGCGCCCGAGGAGCGGCTGGCGGTGGCGGCGCCGCGTGAAGTGGTGACGGCCGAGAGCTTGCCGCCGGCTCCTGGCACTCAAGTCGCCGGACCGCTGCCGCCACGTCCGGCGGCGCGCGAACCCGACCCGCCGCCGCGCAACGCGGCGCGCTCGCCCA
>VGDZ01000066.1 GCA_016869515.1 Alphaproteobacteria bacterium
GCGGCCGCGCAGCACCGCCCGCCGCGCCGCGCCCAGCGCGCGGGCCTCGGCGGTGTCCTTGGCCGATCGCTCGGCCACCCATTCGATGTTGCCCAGGATCACCGCCAGCAGGTTGTTGAAGTCGTGCGCCACCCCGGCCGCCAGGCGACCGATCGCTTCGGTCCGACGCGCCTGCTCGAGTTCGCTCTCGCGCTGCTTGGCGTCGGTGATGTCGAGCACCACGCCATAGGTGGTGACGACGCCGTCGGGGCCGGTGACGCGACGCGCCTGGTTGCGGCGCCAGCGCACTTGGCCTTTGTGCATGACGCGGTATTCGTGCAGGAAATCCCTGGTGTTCTCGGACTCCTTCATGTGGGCGAAGAACGCTGCCCGATCCTCGGGCAGGATCTGATCGAGGCGGCTGGCGGGATCGCGTTTCCAGGTCTCGATCGGGACGTCGGTGATGGCCGGCAGGTTGGGGCTGACATAATCGACGATCGTCGTGCCGGCGGCGCTGGCGCGGCCGGCATAAACCGTCACCGGCAGATATTCGGCCAGGTTCTCGAACAACTGGTTGAAGCGGCGCAGTTCGTGCTGGACCCGGGTCAGTTCCAGCTCGCGGTTCTTGGTCTCGGTGATGTCGAGCATGATGCCGTAGCTGCGAACGGTGCCGTCGGGCAGCGCGATCCGCCGCGCCACGTTGCGCAGCCAGGCGATTTCGCCATGGCGATAGATGCGGAACTCGGATTCCCACAGCGGGTCGCGCAAATGCTTCTCGAACTCGCGCACGATGTGTTCGCGGTCGTCGACATGAACGAATTGGCGACGGTCTTCGGGCCGCTTGAGGAACATCTCCGCCGGCTGGCCGAAGACGTGGATCGCGCTTGGGCTGACATAGTCGAAGCTGAAATTGCCATCGCGGTCGACCGTGGCGGTATAGAGCAGCGCGGGATTATGGGCGGCCAACCGCTCGAACAGCTCGTTGAAGCGCTGCAACGAGGTCCGCGCCGCATCGAGTTCGGCTTCGCGCTGCTTGGCTTCGGTGATGTCGATCCACAGCCCGGTCGCGGTGACCCTGCCGTCGGGTTCGACCCGGCGCGTGGCTTCGTTGCGGACCCAGACCACCTGCCCGTTGACCATCACGCGATACTCGTCGCGGAATTCGGGTGCGGTTCTTTCGGCCATGACCTTGTCGAGAACGCGAGCCCGGTCCTCAGGGTGAAGCATGCGCGCCGCAAGGCCCGGATCGGCCATGTAGGTTTCTGCCGAAACGCCGGCGAGACGATTGAGGTTGGGGCTGACGTATAGGAATTCGGGCCCGCCCACGGGACTCAACTCGGTGCGGTAGAACACCGCCGGCGAGCGTTCGGCGATGAGGTCAAACAGCGCCTTCGATTGTCCCAGTTCGGCCGTGACCCGCGCCAGGCGCTGATAGAGCAGGCCGAGATAGGCGCACGGAATCATCATCCCGAACAACGTCGCCAGCAGATGGAGATGGCGCGCACCCGGCGTCTCTCCGGGTACCGACCATTGCCCAAGAAATCCGGTCAACATGGCGATCAGGCCGACCAGGGCTGCCAGCACGCCGGTCAGCGCGACATAGGGAAAGCCGCCGCGGATCGCCGCCCAGATGAACCAAGGAAAGATCAGAAAGACCGGCAACTGTCCGAACAGCGGCGCGGCTGCCGCCATCAGCACAAGCGTCGCCACACCCACTGCGGCGCCCTCGCCCATCATGAGGCGCGAAAACCGCTCGCGCCGATAGGACAGCGCGATCGGAATGCTCAGCACCAGGCCGCTGGCGTGAGCTACCCACCAATAGCCCTGGCTGGTCCAGTAGCCGAGGCCGGTGACGGCGCCAAACCAAGCCCCCGCAGCCAGCCCCGAAGCCAGTGCCGGCAGCGCGGCTCCCAGCACCAGGAACGCCGAATAATCCCGGCCGCCCGAAAAGGCCCAAAACTCGGGCGCGAACCGCCTGAGCAAGAAGGCCGCCAGCAGGGCTTCGCCGGCATTGATCGTCGACAACGCGACAGACAGGCCGAAGGCGCGACCGAAGATCAGGTTGGCGAGCATCAGGCCCGCCACCTGTCCCGCCAGCACAATCGGCCAACGCTTGGTTTCGCGCCGCAACAGCATGGTCGCCGCGGCGCCGCTGACCAGCCATAGCGTTGCCGTGCCGGCGCTGGCCTCGAGCGCGGCGATGGCGGGAAGAGCCAGCGCCAAGGCCAACAGCGCACCGCGCCCGGCATCGATCCAAGGCGCGAACTCCGGCGCCGTCGATCGTAGCGTGGGGTCGGCGGTCATGGCGCCAGCTTAGGCCAATACCGCCGCCGCGGTCACTGCGCGATTCCCCGCCTCGGGCTCAATTCTGCAGTTCGTTGTCGTAGGCCAGCAGCCACTTCACCACTTCGCGCGAATCCGGCGCGATCGAATCGATCGCCCAGCGCGCGCCGCTGAAAGTGCCGTCGCGCCGCACCAGTTGGCAATGACCCGAGATCTCGGCGCTGCCGCGCTCGGTGTCGACCTGGATGTCGCAGGGATAGTCCTTGTTCGGCTCGATGTCGCTGATGTCGCCCTCGATCTTGAAGCCGTTGAAGCTCCAATCGACCAGGCGGTACGACTTGCCGGCGATGCGGACGCTGCCCGACAACACCGGGCGCCGGGCTTCCCGGCGGCGGTCGGCAGGGACGATCATGATTCCCACCTTTCGCTTCCCCCTACCAGCTCGAGGATTGCGGGTAGTACTGCGCGGCGAAGCGATAGGTCTGGCGCAGCAGATCCGCGATCATCGCCTGATCGGTCGGGTCGAAACGCTCCCATGCCGTCAGTATACCTTCCCAGATGACGTAAGTCTCCCGCAGCTCGTCGCGCATCTTGCGGATGAACTCGATTCGCGGCGGCGCCTCGCGCAGCATCGGAAAGATCTCGCCGGTGTTGGCGTCGATCTCGTCGAACTGGCGGAAGATGCGGTCGACCGGCTTCTTCAGCAGGGTGGCGACGCGGATCGTCTCTTCGACCAGCTTGCGCTCGGGCTTGATCGCGCCGGAGAGATTGCGGCAATTGAACAGGATCTTGCGCGCGCCGCGGAAGCGGTGCCGCAAGGCCTCGATATAGCAAAGCTCGGATGCGATCTGTTCGACCAGGTCGACGATCTCGGCTTTGCGCTCGGACGGATATCCCAGGCTTTCCGCGATCTTGTCGAACGCCTGCATCACCTTTTCGCGGGTCTCGGGCCGTTCGACCAGGGACATGATCTCCTGCGGGCTGGCGGTGGTGGCGGTGTTGGCGCCCTGAAGCCAGTCGATCAGCGACATGGTCAGCTTGGCGCGGGCGATGGCGCGGAATTGCGGTTCGACCAGCCACGAGGCCTGGCCGGTGGTGACTTCGGTCGGGATCGAATCGCCGGGGCGGATCTCCTTGACGTAGCGCAGCGCTTGGGCGACCTGGGCCAGCAGCAGGTCGTCGTTGGAACCGGCGGCGATGCTGAAGTGCTTGCGGATCGCGCTCAGCGGGATCTTGGCCGAGACTCTGTCGAGGGCGATGCGCATGGTGATCTCGCCGCCGCCTTCGCCACGGGCGAAGATGCAAGGCTTGAGCTTGAACACCTTGTGCTCGAAGGCGAAGGACACCGCACCCGAAGGCGCGGGATTTTCCGTGCTTTGCGCCGTCGCCTCGGGCGCGGCGCGCCTTTCCGCCAGCATGCTCATTGCGGTACTCCTCCCCGACTGGGCATCCGCTTCGGGCGTCGACGGAATTCGCCCCATCCCGCCCGACACGGATGACATAGCAAGTGCGGACGAAGGGGATGTGACGAAGGCTTGTCGGATTGTGTCGGTACGTATCAACGCTGACCGGCCGCTGCGCTCAGCAATGCGGCCATGGCGGCATAGCCGCGTCGGCGTGCATGCTCCAGCGCGGCGGTTCCGTCCCGATCGGCGATGCGCGGATCGGCCCCGGATTCGAGCAGCAGCTTCAGGATTTCGACATGGCGCGGCCCGCCATCGCCCAGGATCACGGTTTCCAACAGCGCGGTCCAGCCCAGGCGATTGACGTGGTCGACGGCGATCTTGGTTGCGAGCAGGAGTCGCACGGTATCGACGTGGCCGTGATGGGCGGCGGGAATCAGCGCGGTGCCGCCGAAGCGGTTGACGCTGCCGAGATCCGCGCCATGGGCCAGGGTCAGGCGCAGGATTTCGAGCCGGCCCTCGGCGCCGGCATAGAGGAAGGGGCTGTCCTGAATGGCGTCCTTGGCGTTGACGTCGGCGCCAGCCGCCATCAAGCGGCGCGCGGCTTCGACCTGGTTGGCATGAGTGGCGGCCAGAAGCGCGGTCCGCCCGCGGCCATCGCGCGCTTCCAGCGCGGCGCCGGCGGCGATCAGCCGGTCCAGCGCGGCGACATCGCCGCGTTCGGCGGCCTGGATCAGGGCCTGACCCTCGGCCGAGGCCGCCTGACCGCGCGCCGCGTCGGGCGTGGCCGCGACCGCCAGCAAGCCGAGGCAGGCCAGACGCAACAGCACGGTCAGCAGCGCCCGAGCCTGGGCGCGCCGGCGTCGCTCAGGGCGCTGCCGTGGATCATGCGCCCGATGCCGGCCCAATAGGCCGCTGCCTCGCACATCGCGCAGGGCCGCGAGGTCGAATAAAGCACCGCCGCGGCCAGTTCGCGCCGCTGCAGCCGCCGGGCGGCGTCGCGGATGGCCTGGATCTCGGCATGCGCGGTCGGATCGCGCGCGGTCACCACCGCGCTTGGTCCAAGGCCGACGATCCGGTTCTCCAGCACCAGCACCGCACCGAAGGCCTGATCGCCTGCCTGCTCGGCCTGACGGCGCATGGCGAGGGCGACTTCCATGAAGGCGGCGGGCGTGGGCGAGGTCGGCTGGACGATCGGAGCCGCGGCCGAACCGGCCTGGGCATCGGCCGCCAGCAGTGCCGCCGATCCGATCGCGCCCAGCCACCCGCGCCGCGTGGTCGATACCGCGTTCCCGTGGCGCGCGCGCGGCATGGCGGCCTCGGACTCAGTCCTTGTCGGCGTCGGCCTTGCGGCGCTCGGGACCGGTATAGTCGTCGGATTTCTTCTTGCTGCGCCGGTCGGGCCCGAAATAGCTTCCGGTGCGGACGAAGGGCCGCGGATTCTCGATCGCCGCCACCAGCCGCTGATAGAGCGATTGGGCCGACAGCGGCTTGGTCAGATAGAGGCTGATGCCGGCGTCGCGCGCGACCTTGACGTGTTTGATCTCGGCATTGCCGGTGACCATGATCACCGGCATGAAGCGGTTGGGGCTTTCGGGATCGGTGCGTAGGCGCTTCATCAGCGCCAAGCCGTCGATCGGTTCCATTCGCCAGTCGACGAACATGATGTCGGGCTTGAAGTCGATCATGCGGCCCCAGGCCGCGTTACCGTCCTCGGCCTCGCCAATGTTCTTGACGCCGAACGCCTCAAGCATGCCGCGCAAGGTGACGCGCATGAACTTGTTGTCGTCGACGATCAAGACCCGCAAACGCGACAAATCGTAGGCTTGCATACTCCGCCCTTGGGCGCCCCGGCAGCTTCTTAGCGATTCGAAGGGCCTCCCGCAATCGGTCCAAAGTCGCGGTCTACGTGTTACCTTGCGGATATGGATTTCATTCGATTCATGACGGAACTACCGTTGGTTGCGATCCTGCGCGGGGTACGGCCGGAGGAAGTCGAGGGCATTGGCGAGGCGCTGTTCGGCGCCGGATTCCGCATCATCGAGGTGCCGCTGAATTCGCCCGAACCGGAGCGATCGATCGCGCGCCTAGCGCGGCGCTTCGCCGGTCGGGCCTTGATCGGGGCGGGGACGGTGCTGTCGCCCGCGGCCGTCCGCTCGGCCGTAGCGGCCGGGGCAGGGCTGATCGTCATGCCGCATGCCGACGCTGCCGTGATCGCCGCCGCCAAGGCGTCGGGCGCGATCTGCCTGCCGGGCATCGCCACTCCGACCGAAGCCTTTGCCGCGCTGGCGGCAGGGGCGGATGCGCTCAAGCTGTTTCCGGCCGAGACCCTGCCGCCGCCGGCGCTCAAGGCCATGCTGGCGGTGCTGCCCAAAGGCACGTCGGTGTTGCCGGTCGGCGGCATCGTCCCGGCAAGTTTGGCGCCCTATCGCGCCGCCGGTGCCGCCGGTTTCGGTCTCGGCTCGGCGCTCTACAAACCCGGCGACGCGGCCGCGGCCGCGACCGCGCGCGCGACCGAATTCGTCGCCGCCTGGCGGGCGATCAGCGATTGCCGTCCTCGCCCTTGATTTCCGAGGCTTTGAGGCCGCCGGCGCGGTGATGGATGCGGCCGCCGGTGGCCATCGCCAGCGCATAGACGATTTCGTCCGCCCGCGGCGCGTCCTGGACGCCAGCCTCGACCGCGCTGAAATGGCTGCGGACATAGGCGGCGTTGACGTGGCCCAGGGGCACCATCAGCCGCGCCCCCAAGGCGCCGACCATCTTGGCCGCGGGCACGATCGCCTTGGTGTTGCCGAGCACGCCGCGCATCGCCCAACCGCCCGGCTCGTGCCACAGCGCGCCGTGCTCCAGCTCGCCCGCCGCGCCGACGATGGCGCCTTTGCCATAGGCCTCGACCCGCTTGGCATCGCCCTCCAGCGCCGCCAGCGCCTTTTCGGCCAGCGTCTGCCCCAGGCTCTTGAGATCGGCCATGAACGGCAGCAGGTCGGCAACGAAACGCCCGGCATAGGGATTGCGTACCACCGCCTGGGCGACCGCGATCAAAAGCGGCGTCGCCGGCGGCGATCCGCCCTCGTGCCGGATTTCCTCGAGCGTGACGATCAGCTTGCGGATCGCGATCAAGGACATGAAAACCCTCCTCTATTCGCCAAGCGAAAAACTTTGACCTCTTCCGCCGTGCGGCGCAAGCCGCTATATCTCGATTCGTGGCCAATCGCGGTTCGACAGCTCCGTTGGTGTTCTGCGTCGACGACGACGGCATGCTCCTCTCGACGCTCAAGTTCTTCCTCGAATCCTTCGGCTATCGCTGCGAATGCGTCACCGACCCCAACATCGCCTTTCAGAAGCTCCAGGTGGTCAAGCCGGATTTGATCCTGCTCGACGTCAGCATGCCTGGCATGATGGGTTACGATCTCTGCACCAGACTGCGCCAGAATCCGAGTCTCAAGCCGGTCCCGATCCTGTTCCTGACCACGGCCGCCGATCGCGACACGGTACAGCGCGCGGTCCAAGCCGGCGGCAACGACTACCTGCTCAAGCCGATCACGGCCGAGGCGCTGCAAAAGCGCATCGAACGCTGGGTCAAGCCGGCAGTTTGACCGGCTCACGCGCCTTGGGCGAATTCTTGGTCACGCGCCTTGGGCGCGGTTCCAAATACCTTCCAGCGTCGCCGGCAGGGTCATCGGATCGAACGGCTTGGGCACGACTTCCAGCGCGCCCAAGGCCAGGAACCGTTCGATCTCGTTGCGTTGCACCTTGGCGGTCATGAACACCGCCGGCGTCTTGGCCAGAGCCGGAATCTTGCGCAGCGCAGCCAACGTCGCCGGCCCGTCCAAGCCCGGCATCATCACGTCGAGCAGCAGCAAGTCGGGATTGAAGGCCTCGGCCTGGGCCACCGCCTCCGCGCCCGAGCTTGCGATCAGGACCGTGAAACCGCCCACCACCTCGAGCGACAGCCGCGCCACTTCCTGGATGTCGGGTTCGTCCTCGCAGTAGAGGATGCGCGACAATTTCTTGGTCATGCCGGCTATATTGCGCAAATGGGGCTAGGCCGCAACCGCCACCGTCGCTAGACCGGACCCGATCATGAACGACACCGCCCGTCTGCTCGAAGAGGGCATGAAGAAACTGGCCGAGCGCTTCATCGCCGACGCGCAAGGCCGCATCGAACGCGTCCGCGCGCTGCTCGGCCCGCTCGACCGCGGCACGCGGCCGCCGCCGGCCGAGTTGGAGGAAGGCCTGCGCGCGGTGCACGGCCTGGTCGGCGCCGGCGGGACGATGGGCTTTCCGCAGCTCAGTGGCCTCGCGCTGCCGCTCGAGGTGTTGCTCAAGCGATCGGTCATGCTGGAACGCGATTTCGATCCGGCCGAGCAGGCGCAATTCGGTCGGCTGATGGCGCGGCTGACCGAGATGGTGGCGCGGCTCGACGTCTCCCGGCGCGTGCCGATCAAGGCCGGACAGGCGGGCGCCGATCCCGAGCTGCCGACCGCGATCGCGGTGATGGGCGGCGACGCCGCCGGCGCGACCGCGCTGTCCGAACAGCTGGCGGGTCTGGGCTATCGCCCGCGCATCGCCTCCGATCTCGACACCGCGCTGGGCGCGGCCGACGCACAGGCGCGGGCGGCGGTGGTGGATTGCGATGCCGGGGCTTCGGCGCTGGCGGCGATCAAGGGTTTGGCCGCGCGGCTGCCGGTGCTGGCGGTCGGTGCCGACGGACGGTTCGGAGCGCGGCTTGCGGCGATGCGCGCCGGCGCGCGCGGCTTCCTCGCCAAGCCGGTCGGCGCCGCCGCTTTGGCCGAGGGCCTCGAAACTCTTTTGGCGCCGCCCGAGGCCGGGCCGTTCCGGGTGCTGGTGGTCGACGACCATGCGGCGCTGGCGGAATGCATCGCGGCGATGCTGCGCGGCGCGGGCATGGCGTCCGACATCATCGGCGAGCCGGCCGACCTGCCGGGCGCGATCGCCGCGCTGACGCCCGATGTGGTGCTGCTTTCCGCGGCTCTCGCCGGCGGCCAGGGGCTGGATCTCGCCCGCGTCGTCCGTCAGGACCCGGCGCGGGCCAGTCTGCCGGTGCTGTTCATGGTCGAGGCCGGGGCCGATCCCCGCCAACTGGCCGCGATCGCGGCCGAGGGCGACGACAGCGTGGCGCGGCCGCTCGAGCCGGCGACCCTGGCGGCGCTGATCACGGCGCGCGCGGTGCGGGCGCGGCGGCTGGCGCGGTTCCTGGTCAATGACGGGCTGACCGGGTTGCTCAACCATGTCGCCGTCAAGGAGCGGCTGGGCCAGGACCTGGCGCGGGCGGCGCGCGAGGGCAAGCCCCTGGCGGTGGCGATGCTGGATCTCGATCGCTTCAAGGCGGTCAACGATCGCCATGGCCATCTCGCCGGCGACGGCGTGCTGCGCTCGCTGGCGCGGCTGCTGCGGCGGCGGCTGCGGCGTTCGGATTCGGTCGGGCGCTGGGGCGGCGAGGAGTTCCTGGTCGTGTTGCCCGACACGCCGCCGGAACAGGCGGCGCGGCTGATCGACGGCCTGCGCGGCGACTTCGCCAAGCTGCGCCACGAGGACGGCCGCGGCGAGACCTTCGGCTGTTCGTACTCGGCCGGGGTCGCGGCCTATCCCGCCGCACCCGGGGCCGAGGCGCTGATCGCCGCCGCCGACCGCGCGCTCTACGCCGCCAAGGAAGCCGGCCGCGACCGCGTGGCGCTGGCCTGACTCATTCGCCCTGCTGCAAAAGCTGGCCGTGCCGGCGCGCGGCCTCGAACAGCGCCATGAAGCCGGCGCAACCGCCGGCCAGCCAGACCACGTCCAGCGCCAGACCTTGCAGCATCAGATCGGCGCGGAACTGGCCCTCGACCACCACCGCCCGCATGCCCTCGAACATGTAGGCCGAGGGCAGCGTCCAGGCCAACGCCTGCAACCACTCCGGCAAGACCGCCACCGGATAATAGATCCCGGTCACCGGCATCAGCGCGAAACCCAACAGCCAGGCCAGGCTTTCGGCCGCCATGCCGTAGCGCATGATCAGCCCGCATACCACCAGCCCGATGCCCCAGCCCATCACGATCAGGCCGACGAAGAATCCCAGCAGCGGCCAGCCCAGCGAGGTGACGTCGAAGCCATAGAACAACCCGCACAGCGCCGCAGCCGGGACGATGCCGATCAACAGCCGCATCACGCTCAGCGCCATCAGCCCGACCATCATCTCCCATGGTCGCAGCGGGCTGACGAACAGGTGGCACAAGTTGCGCGACCACATCTCTTCCAGGAACGAGACGCACACCCCCAACTGGCCGCGGAACAGCACGTCCCACAGCAGCGCGCCCGACAGCAGCACGCCGAAGGCCTGGGCGACGTAACTGGTCTTGCCGGCCAGGAACACCGACATGAAGCCCCACACCAGCATCTGCATGGTCGGCCAATAGGCGATTTCCAGCGCGCGGGTCAGCGAGCTGCGCAGGACATAGCCGTGCCGCAGCAACAGCGCCAGGATGCGGCCGGCCGATCCGCTCACGACGCCGCCGCTTGGCCCTGCGCGCGGTCGCGGGCGATGTCGAGGAAGACCTGTTCGAGATTCTGGCGGCCATAGCGCGCCAACAGCTCCTCGGGCCGGCCGCGATCGACGATGCGGCCGGCCTTCATCATCAGCACCCGATCGCACAGCCGCTCGACCTCGGCCATGTTGTGCGAGGCCAAGAGGATGGCGGCGCCGCTTTCGCGCCGATAGCGTTCGAGATAGCCCCGCACCCAGTCGGCGGTGTCGGGATCGAGCGAGGCGGTGGGCTCGTCGAGCAGCAAAAGGCTGGGCCGGTTGACCAGCGCCTTGGCCAAGGCGAGGCGCGTCTTCTGGCCCGAGGACAGCTTGCCGCTGGGCCGGTCCAGCAGATCGGCGATGTCGAGATCGCGCGCCAATTCGGCGATGCGCGCCTTGCGGTCGGCGACGCCGTAAAGCCGGGCGTAGACCGCCAGGTTCTGTTCGACCGTCAGCCGGTTGGGCAGGTCGACATAGGGCGAGGAGAAGTTCATCCGCGGCAGGCAGCGATGGCGATGCGCGAGGAAATCCTGGCCGAAGATCCGCACCCGGCCCGCGCTCGGCACCAGCAAGCCCAACAGCATGGCGATGGTGGTGGTCTTGCCGGCGCCGTTGCCGCCGAGCAGGCCCACCACCTCGCCCGGCGCGAGCGTGAAGTCGATGCCGTCGACCGCCCGCACCGCCTCGTAACGTTTGGCGAGGCCCACGACCTCGACCATGGCGGTGGTCATGGCGCGTAGCTATATAGGAGGACGCACGCCCAAACCATCGCCGCGGAAGGTCCCATGGCGCGACTGCCCGGCCTGTTCGTTTCGCATGGCGCGCCGACGCTGATTGTCGAGGACCGGCCGACGCGCGACTTCCTGCGCCGGCTGCTGGGGGGATCGAACGCCCGCGGGCGGTGCTGGCGGTGTCGGCGCATTGGGAGACCGAGCGGCCGCGGGTCTGCGCGGTCGAGCGGCCCGAGACCATCCACGATTTCTACGGCTTTCCGGACGAACTCTATGCCATGCGCTATCCCGCGCCGGGCGCGCCCGAATTGGCCCGCCGCGCGGTCGATCTGTTGCGCGTGGCCGGAATCGCGGCCGATACCGCGCTCGATTGGGGGCTCGATCACGGCGCCTGGGTGCCGCTCAAGCTGGCGCGGCCCGAGGCCGACATTCCGGTGGCGCAGCTTTCGGTGCAGATCGCCGACGGCCCGGCGGCGCATCTGGCGCTTGGCCGGGCGCTGGCGCCCTTGCGCGAGGAGGGCGTGCTGATCCTGGGTTCGGGCGGGGCGGTGCACAATCTGCGCGCGCTCGATCGCGGCCCCGGCGCGCGGACCAGCGACTGGGCGCGCGCCTTCGAGGCCTGGCTGGTCGAGACGGTCGAGTCGGGAGACGGCGAGGCGCTGGCCGATTATCGCCGCCGCGCCCCGCACGGCGCGATGGCGCATCCGCGCGAGGAACACATCCTGCCGCTGTTCGTCGCCGCCGGCGCCGGCGCGGGTCCCGGCCGCGCGCTGCACCGCGACTTCGCGCTCGGCAGCCTGGCGCTGACCGCCTTCGCCTGGGACTAGGGCATGATCCGCGATCTGCCTTGAACCATGCGGTTCAAGACAGATCGCGCCCGCATCGGTCCTATTTGTTGACCGGGCTGTCGCGGCTCATCAGCAGCGCCACCGCGTCCCGAATCTGCTCGGGCGTCAGCACGCCGTTGGCGCCGAGCCGCGGCATGTTCGAGCACGGCAAGACGGCGTGCGAATTGTAGATCTTCTCGTAGGTCGCCTTGATCGCCTCGGCCGTGAAATCCTTGATCTTGCCGTAGCCCAGCAGGCTGGGCCCGAGCGTGCCGTAGCTGACCTCGGCCTCGCTCAGCTGATGGCAGGCGTAGCAATTGCCGCCGGTCGGGTTGCGCGCCGGATAGTCGGTGAAGCGCATGCCGTAGCCCGACTGCGCCAGGCGCTCGCCCTGCCGCCAATCGCCGATCAGCTTGCCGTCGGCGGGGTATTTGATCGAGGCGCGGGCGCTGGCCTCGATCGTCGCCGCCACCGCCTTGGGCGGCTCGTTGTTGTACTGGGTGCATAGGCGCATGGTTTCGTCCTGCGTATGCCGCGCCAGCCATTCCGGCGTCGAGGCCGCCCAGCCGCCCTTGAGCGCGGCATCGATAAGCTCGGGCGCGACCGTCATCTTGCGCTCGCCCAGGGTGCAGGCCGCGGCCACCAGCACGCCGGCGACCACGAGGTACGAAGAGATCCTGTTCATGGCGTCCTCCCCGCTCAGCGCTTGATCGAGGGCGCGGAAATCTCGCCGCCCTTGGCGTTGGCGACCAGATACGAAGTCAGCGCGACGCTGGCATCCGAGCCGAACACCAGCCGGTCCTGGCGCATCTGCCAATAGCAGTCCAGCAGCCGGTGCTGCATGGTCATGACGTGGGCGTTGGACACCCGGTAGCCCGGCCATTCGCCGATCACCTTGCGCGCCGCCGCGGGTTCGATCAGCAGCGGCAGGCCCTGCAGGCGGATGCGCGCGCCGTCGCTGGCGTGGCAGGTGGTGCAGGAGAAATCGAACGGCCCGGCGCGGCGGTTGAACAGCGCGTCGCCCAGCGCCACGGCTTCCTTCTCCTTGGGATGCGCGGTCGGCGCGGCGAACTTCATGCCGCTCGACTTGCTGGCGACATAGGTGGCGATGGCGCCGACCTCCTTGACCGGCTGGCCGCCGGCGGGGTGCGGGCTGCGCAGGAAGGCGGCGACGTTGAAGCCGGTCTTTTCCAGGCACCACAGGATGCGGGTCTCGGCGTCCATCACCCGATCGGCGTCGGCGAAAAAGCGCGGCAGTTCGGCGAAGGCGCCCTCGACCTTGCCCGGCCCCTTGCCCAGATCGCAGGCCGTCAATTTGGTCTTCCACAGCTCCTCGCCGCGATCGGCGTCGAGCAGTCCGGGATTGCTCCACGGATCGTCCTTCAGCATGCGGCGGTACTTTTCCAGCGCCGCCTCGGTGGCGTCCTGGGCCAGCGCCAACGGCGCCGAAACCAGCGCGGCGCACATGACGGTCCAAAAGCGCGATCGCGACATGTCCCATCCCCCCTCGCCGGCCGCGTCGCGGCCGCGCACAAGCCCGCATTTTTTCGTTGGGCCATGATACATAGAAAAAGCCGAATGCAAAGTTCCGTGATGGCGGCGGGCGAGCGACGAAAAATCTTGCCGCCCTGGCGCCGAGTACCTATAAATGTCAGTTAGCAATAAACGAATATGTTCCGCGAGCCAGCGCGGACGGCAAAAGCGAGGAGACCGAAAACATGGATTGGACCATCGATCGGCGACGCGCGCTTGCGATTGGCGCCGCGTCCGCGGCGACCGCGGCGCTGGGCGGCCTGCCTGCCCTGGCCCAGGGCGGCAACGATCACAAAGAGCTGATCGCCAAGTTCACCGGCGGCAAGACCGCTGCCCCGGGCCTGGTCAAGCTGGACCTGCCCGAGATCGCCGAGAACGGCAACACCGTGCCGATGGTGCTGACGGTCGACAGCCCGATGACCGCGGCCAGCCACGTCAGCGACGTGCTGGTGGTGGCCGACGGCAATCCGCGCGGCGGCATCGCCACCTTCCACTTCACGCCCGCGGGCGGAGTGGCCGAGGCCAGCACCCGCATCCGCCTGGGCGCGACCCAGAACGTCATCGCCGTCGCCAAGTTGAGCGACGGCTCGTTCCACATGGCCAGCCGCCAGGTCAAAGTGACCATCGGCGGCTGCGGCGGTTGAGCGAGGGAGAGCCCACATGTCCGTCAAACCCCGCATCAAGCTCGACAAGAACCAGGCCAAGGCCGGCGAGATCGTCGAGGTCAAGGCGCTGGTCTCGCACATCATGGAAACCGGCCTGCGCCGCGACGCCAACAACAACCTGGTGCCGCGCGACATCCTCGCCAAGTTCGTCTGCACGGTGAACGGCAAGGTGGTGTTCTCGGCCGATTTCGAGCCGGCGATCGCCGCCAACCCCTACATCCAGTTCAAGTTCAAGGCGACGGAATCGGGTCCGGTGGTGCTGACCTGGACCGGCGACAAGGACGTGAAGATCGTCGGCGAGGACAAGATCACGGTCGGCTAGGCGCCGCGCATCCGGCGGCGAAGACAGGACCATGCTGACGCGGCGCGATTTCGCGCAATGGGCCATGGCGGCGGCGGCGCTGGGCGGCGCGCCCGCGGCCCTGGCCCAAACCCGTCCGCCCAGCTTCGACTCGCTGATCGAGTTCCGGCCGCTGGGGCAGGTGACGCTGTTGCATTTCGCCGATTGCCACGCGCAATTGCTGCCGATCTATTTCCGCGAACCCTCGGTCAATCTCGGCGTCGGCGAGTCCAAGGGCTTGCCGCCGCATATCACCGGCGACGCCTTCCTCGCCGCGCACAGGCTGACCGCCGGCTCGGCCGAGGCCTATGCGCTGGCGGATCGCGATTTCGCCCGCTTGGCGCGCGCCTTCGGCCCGATCGGCGGCATGGACCGCATGGCCAGCGCGGTCAAGGCGATCCGCGCCGCGCGTCCCGCCAACACGCTGCTGCTCGACGGCGGCGACACCTGGCAGGGTTCCTACACCAGCCTCGCCAGCAAGGGCGAGGACATGGTCGAGGTCATGAACCTGTTGGGCGTCGATGCCATGACCGGGCATTGGGAGTTCACCTACGGCGAGAAGCGGGTCGAGGCTCTGATCGCCAAGCTGAAATTCCCCTTCCTGGTGCAGAACGTGCGCGAGACCGAGTTCGACGAGCCGGTGTTCAAGCCCTATGCGCTGTTCGAGCGCGGCGGGGTGCGCCTGGCGGTGATCGGCCAGGGCTTTCCCTACACGCCGATCGCCAATCCGCGGCACTTGATTCCGAAATGGTCGTTCGGCATCCGCGAAAAGGAACTGGCCGCGACCGTGGCCCAGGCGCGCGGCGAGGGCGCCGAGCTGGTGGTGCTGCTGTCGCATAACGGCTTCGACGTCGACCGCAAGCTGGCGGCGCGGGTGCCGGGGATCGACGTCATCCTCACCGGCCACACCCACGACGCGTTGCCGGTGGCGGTCGAGGTCGGGCGCAGCTTGCTGATCGCCTCGGGCTCGCACGGCAAGTTCCTCTCCCGCCTCGACCTCGAGGTGCGCGACAAGCGCATCGCCGCCTATCGCTATCGGCTGATCCCGCTGTTCGCCGACACCGTGCCTTCCGACGACGCCATGTCCGATCTGATCCGCCGCGTCCGCGGTCCGCACGAACGGCATCTCGCGACTCCGATCGGCATGACCGAGTCGCTGCTCTACCGGCGCGGCAACTTCAACGGCAGCTTCGACGACGTCATCTGCCGGGCGATGCTGGAACAGCGCGAGGCCGAGATCGCGCTGTCGCCGGGCTTCCGCTGGGGCAATTCGCTGCTGCCCGGCCAGGCCGTCACCGCCGAGGACGTCTACAACCAGACCGCCATCACCTATCCCAACTGCTATCGGCGCGAGATGACCGGGGCGCAGTTGAAGGAGATCCTCGAGGACGTGGCCGACAATCTGTTCAACCCCGATCCCTATTACCAGCAGGGCGGCGACATGGTGCGCACCGGCGGGCTCGGCTTCGTCGTCGACGTCGGGCGGCCGATGGGCAGCCGCATCTCGGATCTCACGCTCTTGCGCACCGGCCAGCCGCTCGAGGCCGCCAAGTCCTACGTCGTCGCCGGCTGGGCCTCGATCGCCGAGGACACCCAGGGCCCGCCGATCTGGGACGTGGTGCAACGCCACATCCTGCGCGCCAAGACCATCCGCCAGGACGAAAACGCCAGCATCAAGGTAAGGGGGATTTAATAGGGTAGCCTTTTCCCGCGCCATTGGATATGTCAACCGCGAAGCACCCAGCCAAGTGGCACTTGGCATCGCGTGCGAGAGAATAGGGCAGGATCTTGGCGCTGGCCGAAGCGGGCATTGGCGGTTCAAGCGGACGATGGCGCGGGGCCTTGGCCGAGGGGCTCGGCCTCGCGCGCCAGCGCCGCTGGATGGCGGAGCATCCCAAGCTCAGAGCCTGGCTGCTGGCCCTCGGTTTGCTCCTGATTCCGCTTTGGCAATGGGGCCTGGCGGCGGGCGCGGCCGACGATCCCGATTTGCCGCGGAAGTTCCATCGCACCGGCAACAACAAGGCCGAGATCTTCGCCTATTACCACCTGCTGGGGCTGTATCCGATCGGGCCCAATGACGGGCATCAGTCGGGCGGCGAGCCGCGGATGTATCGCCCACCCTTCGACGATGCGCGCGCGGCGATGGATTGGATGCAGGATCGTTCGCGCCCGGTAATCATGGCGCACAGCCCCTGGTTCATGGATCCGGGCTATGTCTGGGTCTATGCGGTCGACGTGTTGTTGGGACGCAAGGTATCGGAGGCGCGGCCGATCGTCGGCCAAGCCATCTTGTTCACGGCGGCATCGATGGCGCTATTCCTGGCATTCTGGTTCGCGCGTCTCGAGATTCTGGGTGCGGCGACCGTCCTTCTGCTCGGCTCGGCTCCGCAATTGGTCGGCCGGGTCTATCTCAACGAGAATGGTTTTTTTGCAAGCCCGGTGACGGTCATGTTGGTCATGGCCTGCGTGATCCCCTTATGTCGCGAGAGTTTCCGCTTGCCGGCATGGAACGGGCTGCTGGCGGCCTTGGCCGGTGCGATCGTCGCCCTCGGTCAGAGCATACGCGGCGAGTCGATCGCCGGCATCGGCATTGCCGTGGTGGCATGTCTCTTGCTGCCCCACCGTCCATGGCGTTGGCGGCTTATGTTGGTGGTCGTCGTGCTGACGGCCTACGCGCTGGTCGCGGGCGCGATCCAACGCCATTTCGTCGCCGCCTACGAGCGGACTTCCGAGGTCATGATCGAGCACAACCGGCCGGTCATGCTCGGCTACGACGTGTTGCACACGACCTGGCACACGATATGGGCTGGACTGGGCGATTTCGGCCAGGGCAAGGGCTATGGACCCTACGATGGCGACGTCTGGGCCTATGTCCTGCCGCTGGCACGCAAGCTGCGCATCGACGTCAGTCACCCCGTTCGGGCCGAGCATTCGATCAACTACGCCCGTTTGGCCAGGGAAAAGGTATTGCGGGATATCGCCACGGATCCGGTTTGGTATGCCGGTGTCGTGGTGCGACGGGCGGCGCGGACGGTTGCCGAGACGCCGCCGCTGCGGTTGGCGGTCGGGCCCTGGTCGGCGTCTTTCGCCTTTCCCGGCTGGCCGCTTTATCTCGCTTTGCTGGGCGGCATGGCGGCGCTGGCATTGCTGCGCCGGGGAACCGTCGCAGTCATCGCCCTGCTGTGGTTCGGTACGACATCGATGCCGCTATTCGTCACGACATTGAACACTTTGGCCAGCGAATCCCTGGTGGCCTATGCCGCGGCGGCGATGATAGTGGCATGGCTGGTCGAATTCGGATTGAGCCGGACCGGCTATAGGACATCCCAGTCGCCGAGGTGACTGTGCCAATTGGCCAACCAAGCGTTGGCCGGGTTCGGATCAATGGTTCGGCCCATTAGCGGCAATGGCCGAACAGCCATTCGTCTCGGAATCGGGATGGCGCAGGCCCGGAGAGCGAACGTTTTCGACCAACGGCTGGTGCCAGCCAGACTTGCCCAGCATCCCTGTTGAAAAGCCCAATACCGCGCCGCGGCCAGCAAGCGCAATTCGGTATCGGCTGTCGTGGCGAAAAGTTCCATGATGACGCCTAGGCGGACCCATCCGACACGCAAAGCGCGGATTACGACGAAGCCTTCGGCGATTCCGTCGCGCTCGACCATATATGCGGCATAAGCGCCGGGGATGGAGTCGAAGTAGCGCCAGTTCAGATAACGCGCCGATTTTTCGATCATCGTCGTCTTCGGCCCAATTAGTCGAAGCGCCAAATCGTCTTGGCGACGGTCGAACCTTGCCACGGCTTTCGCATCCGGCGCCGCCAGTATTCGCGGCATCGGCATGACGTGAAGCGACAGATCGGCGATCAGCGGTCCGCCATTGCGAGCGAATCCGGCCACGGCGTTGGCATTGGGAAAGCCGAAAAAAACGTCTCCCGGTGGCAATGCGCCGATCAGTGCATCGAGGCATTGGCCGTGATATCCGCGTCCCCGCGCCTCTGGCAGTGTGGCGACATCGCAATTCTGCCACGCCGTGGCGGTACCGCCGGGATGACGGATCGTCGTAGGGACCATCGCTGCCATCGCCACTAGACGGCCGCTGTCTCGCACCATGGCAATTCGCGCCAGCCCAGCCGGCGACCAGTAGCGGCGCCGGTATCCGGCAACGGCCTGCAAGCGCTTCAATTCGGCCGCCAACAGGGAGGTTCCTTCCACGCCGCCGAAGCAGGCGCGCTGCAAGCCCGCGACTTCTTCCAGATCCAGGGCCGAGGCCTCGACCACTTCGATAACGATCGATCGGCTCATCGGGTCGGCATTCGGCCGGAAGGATTGAATTGCTCCGCCTGTTCGAATTCGAGGTCGCGCTGCGGGGAAAGATAGAACTCGCTCATGAAGTCCCGTCGCCCCCAGCGATCGCGTTCGTTTTCCACGGCACGGCCGACATGGAACACGACTTCAACCTCGCTCGCGCCGTCCCGACGGGCGGCTTCGACTCCGGCTTTGGCTGCCTCTGCCGACAGGCAACCGGAATAGATCACGCCGACGATGCGGTCGGGCCATGTGAGGCCGCGTTCCCGTGCCGCCGGTTCCGCAAAGCGCGCGCACATCCGCAGCACCGCGTGCTTGACGAAATTGATCAGGATCGCCGGGTTGGCGAGATCGCGCAGGCCACCCGCAAGATAGAGCGACTCCCGCGAGATGCGAATCTGGGGGATGCCGAACTCTTTTGCCAGATCGGCTGCGATCGGAAACAGAAAGGGCAGCATGTGGACGTGCATATGGCCGTCGAGCGCGGCCAAGGACCGGTCGGGTAGGGCTGCGCGCAGCCGCTCGATTTGGGCGCGCCATTCGCTTCGGACTTGATCCAGGAATCGGACGCGCCTGGCAGCATCCGCACGCAGCCATGTCCTAAGCAGACTGCCGAAGGTCTGATTCAGTTCGCCGTCGGCGTCGACCAGCATGGCGACGCTGGGTGCGGCGGCACAGGGTGGTCCCTCGGACAGGTTGAGATGGGCGGCAATCCGCGCAGGTCGCTTCGATTCCTCCTTCAGCGCATGGCACAGCCGTCCAAGCGCGCGCCCGTTGGCCAGCACCGAAAAGCCGCCGATCGCGCCGCTGGTCCAGGCGGCCAGCATCCGCGTCGTAACGGCCTCGGTCGCCGCCATGTCGTCGGAATGAACATGAACTATGGTCATGCGCGGCGTCGTATTTCGGCCTGTCGAGACGGTGCCGCCGGGATTCGCCCCGCGGCCGGAGCGGGATCATGCCATGGCTTCCGAATCGGCGTCAAAACGATCGATCGGACCGGGCTTGAATTCGTAGGCGCGCCTTCCCATATCCGCCGTCCCCCCGCCGCCGGCCGCTCGGTCCGGAGGCGGGGCGCTGATGGACAGGTGAAAGACTCCGACCACCGACTGCCGCTCGCGGCGGTTGTCTAGGGTGCGCGGGCGCCGATCGCGCCGAAAACGCCGCCGCACCCCGACATATCCCGATTACCCTGCAAGATCAATCGACTAGCCGGTTTCGATTTGGCCGTTTGCGCGCATTTGCGCGCATTTGCGCGCCGATGCGCGCTTTTGGTCACCCGTTCCGGCCCGATTGCGCGTCGATCCGGCTCCGCTCCGCGCCGATGCGCGCGGATCAGGCCCAGCTCTGGTCGATCACCCGCACCAGCTCGGCCATGACCTGGCCCAGATCGTAGTCCTTGGGCGTGAACACGCGCTTGACCCCATGCGCCAGCAGCGCGCGTTCGTCCTCGGGCGGGATGATCCCGCCCACCACCACCGGCACGGCGGGTCCGCCCTCGGCCGCCAGCCGCTCGATCACGTCGCCGACCAGCGCCGCATGCGCCCCCGACAGGATCGACAGCCCGACCAGGTGCACCGACTCCTCGACCGCGGCCTTGGCGATCTGGCGCGGCGTCAGCCGGATGCCCTGATAGACCACTTCCATGCCGCAATCGCGCGCCCGCAGCGCGATCTGCTCGGCGCCGTTGGAATGGCCATCCAGCCCCGGCTTGCCGACCAGGATCTTGAGCCGGCGCCCGAGCCGGCGCGAGACCGCCGCCACCTGGCGGCGCAAGGGCTCGATCCCGGGGCCATCGCCGCCGCGCGCGGCGGCAAG
>VGDZ01000067.1 GCA_016869515.1 Alphaproteobacteria bacterium
GGGGGTGCGGGCAGGGGCGGGCGCGGCCTTGGCTTCCAGCGCCGCCAGCCGCGCCGCCAGGCGTTCGTTCTCCTCGCGCGCCCGCGCCGCCATCGCCTTGACCGCCTCGAATTCCTCGCGCCTCACCAGATCGAGATCGCCCAGCGCGCGCGCGATCCGCCGCCGCAGCCGGGCGCGGGCCTCGCTGCGCAGTTCCTGCGCCACGGCGATGCCGCCGCTTGCCAGCTTGGCCAGATCGTCGAGCACGGGATTGTCGGTCAACATGGCGGATTTCCTCGGTTTCCGGGCGGACAATGCCGCGTGCGCTTGCCACGCGCAAGACCCCAGCCTATAAGGCGCCATGCTTCCCGTCATCGCTTTTCCGACCATCGATCCGGTCGCGATATCGCTGGGGCCGATCGCTATCCGCTGGTATGCGTTGGCCTATATCGCCGGCCTGTTGCTGGGCTGGTGGGCGGTCCGGCGCATGAATCGCGGCCCGGCGCCGTTGCTTTCGGACAAGGACACCGACGACTTTCTCGGCTGGATGGCGCTGGGCGTGGTGCTGGGCGGGCGCCTGGGATACGTCCTGTTCTACCAGCCGGGCCATTATCTCGCCGATCCGCTGGAAGCGCTGATGATCTGGAAGGGCGGCATGTCTTTCCATGGCGGCATGTTGGGCACGGCCGCGGCCATCATCTGGTTCGCGCACGCCAAGGCGATTCCGACGATGGCGCTGGCCGACCAGATCGCGCGGGTGACGCCGATCGGCCTGTTCTTCGGCCGCATCGCCAATTTCGTCAACGGCGAGCTTTACGGCCGGGTCAGCGACGTGTCCTGGGCGATGGTGTTTCCGCATGGCGGGCCGCTGCCGCGCCATCCCTCGCAGCTCTATCAGGCGGCACTGGAAGGCATCGCGCTGTTGATCGTTCTGGCGCTGGCGGCGAAGGGATCGAAGGGTCGGGTCGGCCACGGTTTTCTCACCGGTCTGTTCCTCGCCGGCTATGCCGTGGCGCGGTTCGTCGGCGAGCCGTTCCGCCAGCCCGATGCCTTTCTCGGCTTTCTCGCCTTCGGCACCACCATGGGGCAGTGGCTGTCGCTGCCGATGCTGCTGGTAGGTCTCGGGGTGATGTGGGTTTTCCGTCGGCCGTGACGCCCTTGGCCGAGCATCTGGCGCGGCTGATGGCGATCGAGGGCCCGCTCACGATCGCGCGCTACATGACCGAGGCCCTGACCCATCCGCGGCTGGGCTATTACGCGCGCGCGCAGCCGATCGGCGCCGGCGGCGATTTCGTGACATCGCCCGAGATCAGCCAGATGTTCGGCGAGCTGATCGGGCTGTGGTGCGCGGATCGCTGGCAGGCGATGGGGCAGCCGTCGCCGTTTGCGTTGGTCGAACTTGGGCCGGGTCGCGGCACGCTGCTGGCCGACGCCTTGCGCGCCGGGCGGCTGGTGCCGGGTTTCGTCGAGGCGGCGCGGCTGCACCTGGTCGAGGTCAATCCGGCCTTGCGCGCGCTTCAGCGCGAAAAGCTGCCGGCGGCGGAATGGCATGCGCATGTTTCGGAACTGCCCGATGCCGCGACCATTCTGCTGGCCAATGAATATTTCGACGCCCTGCCGATCCGCCAGTTCCAAAAGACCGATAGCGGCTGGCACGAACGTCTGGTCGATCACGAGCCCGAAACCGACCGCTTGCGGCTGGTGCTGGCGCCGACGCCGGCTTCGCGGCTGGTGCCGGAGGTCCTGGCCCAGGCGCCGCTGCACAGCGTGCACGAGATCGCGGCGCCGGCCATCGCCCAACTGCGCCTGATCGCCGAGCGCCTGGCCGCTTTCGGGGGAGCTGCGCTGGTGGTCGATTACGGCTATGTCGGGCCCGCCACCGGCGAGACCTTGCAGGCGGTGCGCCGCCACGCCTTCGCCGACGTCCTCGACCGGCCGGGCGAAAGCGATCTCTCGGCCCATGTCGATTTCGATGCGCTGCGTCGGGCGGCGGACGAGGCCGGGGCCGAGGTCCACGGGCCGGTCGGCCAGGGCGAATTCCTCCGCCGCCTGGGGATCGACGCCCGCGCCGACGGCCTGGCGCGCAACGCCGCGCCGGACGGTGCCGCTGCGATCCGATCCCAGCACCGGCGCTTGACGGCGGAATCGGCCATGGGCAGCCTGTTCAAGGCGATGGCGATCCAGCGCAAGGGGCTGTCGATGCCGGCGGGATTTTCGGCATGATCCGGGCGGAAGGCTTCAAGGGCCTGGGCGTCGCGCACGGGTTTTTCACCCGCCAGGGCGGGGTGTCGGAAGGCGCTTTCGCCTCGCTCAATTGCGGCCTCGGCTCGGGCGACGATCCGGCCAAGGTGTTCGAGAACCGCCGCATCGCCATGCGCGACCTTGGCCTGCCGGGCGCGCCACTCAATTTGGTCTATCAGGTGCATGGCGATGCCGTGGTCAAAGTGACCGAACCGATCGCCCATGACGCTCGGCCCAAGGCCGATGGCATGGTGAGCGATCGGCCAGGGCTCGCGCTCGGCATCCTGACCGCGGACTGCGCGCCGGTGCTGCTGGCCGACCGGCGCGGCAAGGCGATCGGCGCCTGCCACGCCGGCTGGAAAGGCGCACTGGGCGGGATCGTCGACCGCACGGTGGCGGCGATGGCGGAGCTCGGCGCGCGGCCGGCCGATCTGTTCGCCGCCATCGGCCCCTGCATCGCCCAGGATTCCTACGAGGTCGGGGCCGAGTTCCGGGCCGCGTTCCTGGCGGCCGACCCGGCAAACGATCGTTTCTTTGTCGCCGGCGCGCGGCCAGGCAAGTTCCGCTTCGATCTCGAGGCCTATGTCGTCGAACGCTTGGCGCGGCTGGGGGTCGGCGTGATCGAGCCCTTGGGCGAGGACACGTGCGCCGACGACGGGCGGTTCTTCAGCTTCCGCCGCTGCACGCTGCGCGGCGAGCCGGATTACGGCAGGCTGCTTTCGGCCATCGCCATGACTTAACCTCCGGCGCCGTCCTTGCCGACATAGGCGATGCGCAGCACGTTGGTGGCGCCGGGCGTGCCGAACGGCCAGCCGGCGGTGACCACCACCGAATCGCCCTCCTTGGCGAAGCCCTCGCTGCGGGCGATGCGGCAGGCGCGATCGACCATGTCGCCGAAATCATGCGCGTCTTCGGTCAGCACCGGATGCACGCCCCAGACCAGCGACAGCCGTCGCCCGGTGCGCGATTCGACCGCTAGCCCGATCACCGCCGCTTCGGGCCGCTCGCGCGCGGCGCGCAGCGCGGTCGAGCCCGACAGCGTGTAGCAGACGATGGCCTTGGCGCCGACGGTCTCGGCCACCTGCCGCGCCGCCGCCGAAATGGCGTCGGGCGCGGTCGGGTCGGGATCGGAATGATGGGCATGCAGCAGGCCGCGATAGAGCGGATCGCGCTCGGCCTTGCGGACGATGCGATCCATCATGCCGACCGCCTCGACCGGATATTGGCCGGACGCGCTTTCGGCCGACAGCATCACCGCGTCCGCCCCGTCGTAGACCGCGGTGGCGACGTCGGAGACCTCGGCCCGGGTCGGCACTGGCGCCGATATCATCGATTCCAGCATCTGGGTGGCGACGATCACCGGCTTGCCGGCCTTGCGCGCGGCGCGGACGATGCGCTTCTGCCAGCCGGGTACTTCCTCGACCGGCAGTTCGACGCCGAGATCGCCGCGCGCCACCATGATGCCGTCGACCAGGTCGACGATCTCGCCCAGGCGGTCGACCGCCGCCGGTTTTTCGATCTTGGCCATGATCGCGGCGCGACCGGCGACCAGCTTGCGGGCCTCGGCGATGTCCTCGGGCCGCTGCACGAAGGACAGCGCGATCCAATCGGCGCCGGCATCGAGCGCGAAGGTCAGGTCGGTCCGGTCCTTGTCGGTCAAGGGCGTCAGCGGCAGGGTGACGCGGGGCACGTTGACGCCCTTGTTGTCGGATAGCCGGCCGCCGACCGTGACCGTGCAATCGGCGACCTCGCCGGCCAGGCGCTCGACCTTCAGCCGCAGCTTGCCGTCGTCGAGCAAAAGCTCGGCGCCGGGTTTGAGCGCAGCGAAAATCTCGGGATGCGGCAGGCAGACGCGGCCGGAATCGCCCGGCTTGGGATCGCGGTCGAACCGGAAGCCTGCGCCCGCGGCCAGCTCGACCGCGCCGCCGGTGAAGCGGCCGACCCGCAGCTTGGGCCCCTGCAGATCGGCCAGCACGCCGATCGGCCGGGCCTGCTCTTTCTCCAGCGCGCGGATGATCTCCAACCGGGCGGCGTGGTCGACGTGCTTGCCGTGGCTGAAATTGAGCCGGAAGACGTCGACTCCGGCCTCGAACAGGGCGCGGATGCGCTCGCCGCCCGAGGATGCGGGTCCCAGCGTGGCGACGATCTTGGCCTGGCGGAAGCGACGCATGAGCGGTTCCTATCTTTCGATCAGGATAGCGCGAAAATCATTGACGTTGGTGCGGGTCGGGCCGGTCACGACCAGATCGTCCAGCGCCGCGAAATAGGAATAGGCATCGTTGTCAGCCAGCCGCGCCGCGGCGTCGGGGCCGCGGGCGAGGGTGGTCGGATCGGCCACGGCGCCGGCATTGTCCTCGGTGCCGTCGATGCCGTCGCTGTCGCCGGCGATGGCCGAGATTCCGGCGGCGCCGCCGAGGCCCAGCGCCAGGCCCAGCAGGTATTCGACATTGCGCCCGCCCTTGCCCTGGCCGCGCACCGTCACCGTGGTCTCGCCGCCCGAGATCAGGCAAAGCCGGCCGCCGCGTTCGGCACGCTCCATCGCCAGGCGGGCGTGGGCCGTGCCCAAATCGCGCGCTTCGCCCTCCAACGCATCGCCCAATATTTCGACCGCATAGCCCGCCTCGCCCGCCAGCGCCGCCGCCGCCGCCAGCGAATCCGCCGGGCGGGCGACGATCGTGGCGCGGGCGCGGGCGAAGCGGTCATCGCCCGGCTTGGGCGATTCCTCGGCCTCGCGGTCGAGATGACGCGCGATCGCCGGCGGCGGCTCGATGCCGAATCGCGCCAGCACGGCGCGGGCGTCGGCGAAGGTCGATGGGTCGGGCACGGTCGGACCCGAGCCGATCACCGACAGATCGTCGCCCGGCGCGTCCGAGATCGCCAGCGTCACGGTCTCGGCCGGATAGGCCGCCATCGCCAGCCGCCCGCCCTTGATCGCCGAGAGGTGCTTTCGTACGGCGTTGATCTGGTGGATGGTTGCGCCGGCGCGCAGCAAGGATCTTGTCACGGTACGCTTGTCCTCGAGCGTTAGCCCCGGCGCCGGCAGCGCCAGCAGCGCCGACGCCCCGCCCGAGATCAGGCACAGCGCCAGGTCGTCGGGGCCGAGATCGCGCACCATCTCCAGCATCCGGCGCGCCGCCTCCTCGCCCTTGGCGTCGGGCACGGGATGCGCCGCCTCGACCACTTCGATGCGTCGGGTCGGCACGCCGTGGCCGTAGCGCGTCACCACCAGGCCCTCGAGCGGACCCTGCCAGTGCTGTTCGACCACCTTGGCCATGGCGGCCGCGGCCTTGCCGGCGCCGATCGCCATGGTGCGGCCCTTGGGCGGCGGCGGTAGATGCGGCGGCAGGCAGACCGGCGCGGTGGCGCGCTCGATGGCGGCGTCGAACAGGCGGCGGAGCAAGGCGCGGCTCATGACGTCCCATTCTGCCGCGCCACAAGGATTCCCGCCAGGATGGCGGCGCCGCCCAGGAACTGCAGCGCCCCCAGCGCCTCGCCCAGCAGCCACCAGCCCAGCACGGCCGCGGTCAGCGGCTCGATCAGGATCACCAGCGAGGTGAACGAGGCCGGGAGATGACCGACCCCATAGGCGATCAGGCCCTGGCCGCCGACCTGGCTGGTCCAGGCCAGTCCGATCAGCACCGCGAGCCCGAGCCAGGTCTCGGGCCACAGCGTCTCGCCCACCGCCAAGGTCAGCGCCAAGAGTGCGCCGCAAGTCACCATCCCCGACCACAGCATGATGCGGCCGGGGGCGTGGCCGCGCTCGCGCAGCGCCTTGACCGCGACCAGGTAGCTGCCGAAGAAACCGGCAGTGATCACGCCGTAGATGTCGCCGCGCACGTATTCGGCCTTGAGTTCGATCGAGGATCCGATCAGCGCCGCCGCCCCGGCCATGCACAGCCCGAGGCCCAGCACGAAGCGGCGCTCGATGCGCTCGCGCAGCACCAGCCAAGCGCCCAGCGTCACCACCACCGGCGCGAAATTGGCGAACAGGGTGGCATTGGCGACGGTGGTGTTGAGGATCGAAAGATGCCACAGCGTCAGATCGCCGGCGAACAACAGTCCCGCCAGCCACAGCATGCGGCGACCCGCGACCGGCGCCGCGGTCCGCCGGGCCTCGATCCCCTGCCACAGCCACAACAGCGGCAAGGCCCACAGCACGCGATGGAACGCCGTCGCCACCGGTCCCAATTCTGACCAGCGGACGAAAATCGGCGAGGCGCCGATGGCGATCGATCCCAGCACCAGCGCCGGGAGCGCCAAGGGCGCCGGTCCGGACATCGGCCAAGACTAAACCCGCAAGCCCAGCGGATGCGAGCGAAAATCGCGGGAAACCCTGGAATTCCAATATCTTGCGAACAGGGTCAAGTTGCGGTAATATCGTTTCATTCCGGCGCCCCCAAGCCGGCGTCGCTACGACAACGAATCATCCCGATCATGGCCAAATTGCCGGTTTCGAAGCTCGCGCCCGAGCGTTTTCCCGATTTGCCCGAAATTCCCGGCGTGCGCTTGGGCGCGCGCGCGGCCAATATCCGCTATGCCGGCCGCGACGATCTGATGCTGGCCGAGTTTCCGCCCGGCACCACGGTGGCGGGCGTGTTCACGCGCTCGCTCTGCCCCTCGGCGCCGGTCGATTGGTGCCGCGCCGCGATCGGCAGCGGCCAGGCGCGGGCGCTGCTGGTCAACGCCGGCAACGCCAACGCCTTCACCGGCAAGGCCGGGGTCGATGCGGTCAACATCACCGCCGACGCCGTCGCCAAGATGACCGGCTGCAACAAGAAGCAAGTGCTGCTGGCCTCGACCGGGGTGATCGGCGAGCCGCTGCCGCACGCCAAGATCACCGGCGCGCTCAAGCAGCTTTATGCCACGCTGGCGCCTTCGGGCTGGCGGCGGGCGGCGGACGCGATCCGCACCACCGACACCTTTTCCAAGGGCGCCTCGCGCACCTGCCGCATCGACAGCCAGCGCTTCGTCATCAATGGCATCGCCAAGGGCTCGGGCATGATCGCGCCCGACATGGCGACCATGCTGGCCTTCGTCGCCACCGATGCCAAGATCCCGGCCAACGTGCTGGCCAAGCTGCTCAAGCCGGTGGTTGAAACCTCGTTCAACGCCATCACCGTCGACGGCGACACCTCGACCAGCGACACGCTGTTGATGTTCGCCTCGGGCACCGGTCCCAAGGTGGCGCCGATCAAGGACGCGCGCGATTCGCGCCTGGTCGACTTCAAGCGCAAGCTCGAGGAAGTGCTGGTCGATCTCGCCCAGCAGGTGGTCAAGGACGGCGAGGGGGCACAGAAGTTCGTCGCCGTCACCGTCACCGGCGCGGCCTCGCCCGAGGCGGCGCGGACCATCGCCAAGTCGATCGCCAACTCGCCCCTGGTCAAGACCGCGGTCGCCGCAGGCGACGCCAATTGGGGCCGGGTGGTGATGGCGGTCGGCAAGTCGGGCCAGCGCGCCGACCGCGACAAGCTCAAGATCGCGATCGGCGAGGTGGTGGTGGCCGAGCACGGCCAGGTCGCCACCGGCTACCAGGAGGCCAAGGTCGCCACCCATCTCAAGGGCAAGGACGTTTCGATCTCGGTCGACGTCGGCGTCGGCAAGCACCGCGCCACGGTGTGGACCTGCGACTTGACCCACGGCTACATCGACATCAACGGCGCCTATCGTTCCTGACGCCCGGGCGGGCGATGGAGACCGAGGCGCGCGGCTGCAACGAGGGACCGGACGACCCGGCGCCGGCGGGCCCGGCGCGGCTGGTGCTGGTGGCGGCGGCGGCACTGGTCGATGCCGATCATCGCGTGCTGTTGTGCCGGCGTCCGCCGGGCAAGAGCATGGCCGGATTGTGGGAGTTTCCGGGCGGCAAGGTCGAGCCTGGCGAGACGCCCGAAACCGCCTTGATCCGAGAACTGCGCGAGGAGCTCGGCGTCGACGTGCGGCGGCGCTGCCTGGCGGCTTTCGCCTTCGCCTCGCACGCCTATGCCGATTTCCATTTGCTGATGCCGCTTTACGTCTGCCGGCAATGGGACGGCATGGTCAGGCCGCGCGAAGGCCAGGAGACGCGCTGGGTACGGCCCGAGCGCCTGGCCGAATTCGCCATGCCGCCGGCCGATCTGCCGCTGGTTCCGCTGTTGCGGGATCTGCTGCTGTGAAGCGCCGGGCGTTCGCGGCGCTGTTGTTTTCGGCGCTGGCGGCCTGCGCGGACGCCGTGCCGCCGCCCGAGATCGAGATCGCGCCCGCCCTCCGTCAGATCGAAGCCCGCGTGGTCGAATGGCGCTTCGATCCGGGTACGCTCGATTCGCCCGCGCTGGCGGCGGAATGGGAACGCGTGCTGCGCCAGGCGCTGGACAAGTCCAAGCTGTTCGGCGGCGGCGGCCGGCGGCTGGTCTTGAACGCGCGGCTGATCCGATTGGAACGTCCGGGCTTCGGCCTCGACATGACCGCGCGCGCGGTCGCGGCCTATCGGCTTTACGAGGACGGCAGGCTGCTGCGCGAATTCCAGATCGAAGGCTTCGGCCTCGCCGGCATCCGCGAGGAGAACGACGGACCCGAGCGCGCCCGGCTCGCGCTCAGGCGCGCCTTGCGCGACAACGCGCTGCGCTTCGCGACCGAATTGGCCGAGCGCGGCCTGCCCTAGACGCGATCAGACCTGCTCGACGGCGACGATCTCGGGCACGTAGTGCTTGAGCATGCTCTCGATGCCGTGCTTGAGGGTGGCGGTCGAGGACGGGCAGCCCGAGCATGAACCCTGCATCTGCAGATAGACGATGCCCTCGCGATAGCCGTGGAAGACGATATCGCCGCCGTCCTGGGCCACCGCCGGCCGGACGCGGGTTTCCAGCAATTCCTTGATGGTGACGACGATCTCGTCCTCGGCCTCTTCGGTCTGGGCCGCGGCCGGCCCGCCTTCCAGCATCACCGGCTTGCCGGCGGTGAAGTGCTCCATGATCGCGCCGAGGATGGCGGGCTTGAGGTGATGCCACTCGCCCTCGGTCTTGGTGACGGTGACGAAATCGGCGCCCAGGAACACCCCACCCACGCCTGAAATGCCGAACAGCCGCTCGGCTAAAGGCGAGCGCTTGGCGTCGGCCAAACTGCGGAAATCGGCCGTGCCCTTGGCCATGACGTCGACCCCGGGAATGAATTTGAGCGTCGCCGGATTGGGCGTGCTTTCGGTCTGGATGAACATCGGACACCTCGCCTGGCGGAATGGCCGCAATGTGGACCTTGGCCCGGGAAAATCAAGGGCCGGCAAGGCTTTGCCCCCGCATGCTATAAGGGCAAGCATGCGAACCGGCCGCCGCCCGCTCGAACTGCGCCGCTCCTGGCTGTTCCTGCCTGGGGCCGACCAAAAGGCCTTGCTGGCGGCGCGCGAATCGGCGGCCGACGTGCTGATCCAGGAGCTGGAGGATTTCGTCCCGCCCAACCGCAAGGAACAAGCGCGCGCGCTGGCGGTTGGCACCATCGGTGCTTGGAAGGCGGCGCGGCGAGTGGCGGGGGTGCGGGTCAATCCGCTGATCGCCGGCGGACTCGAGGATCTCGAGGCCTGCATGCCGGCCGGCCCCGACGTGGTGTTGCTGCCCAAGACCGGCACGGTCGCCGACGTGCTGCAATTGGCCGGCGAAATCGACCGGCTGGAGCAGCGCCACAAGCTGACGCCGGGTTCGACCGAGATCGTCCCCAACATCGAATCCGCCGCGGCGCTGCTGCAGGTGGTGGCGATCGCGCGCTGCAGCCCGCGCGTCGTGGCCTGCCTTTTGGCCAGCGAGGACATGGCAGCCGATCTGGGTGCCGAGCGCGGCCGCGACGCGATCGAGCTGGCCTATGCCCGCCAGCGCTTTTTGGTCGATTGCCGGGCGGCGCGGGTGGTGGCGATCGACTGTCCCTATACCTGGCGCGACCAGCGCGGTCTCGAGACCGACACGCGCTGGGCGCGGCGGCTGGGCTATCGCGCCAAAAGCGCGGTGCTGCCCGAGCATTGCGCCGCGATCAACGACTTGTTGACGCCCTCGCGCGAGGAGATCGAGCGTTCGCGCGCCACCATCGCGGCCTTCGAGCGCGCCCAGGCCGCCGGTGCCGGCGCCGTGGCCGAGAACGAACGCATGGTCGAGACCCCGATCTATCGCATGGCGCGGCGGATCATCGATCGCGCCCGGGCCTTCGGCCTGGTGGCGGATTGAGCTAGACTCGGGCCATGACCAAGCCGCCCCCCGCCGACGCGCCGCCCGACTTGGCCGGGCTGGCGACGCGCTTTCTCGATCTGTGGCAGGAACAGTTGGCGAGCTGGGCGGCCGACCCGGCCTTCGCCGAGGCCTTGGCCGGGCTGATGGCGCTGGGACGGGCCGGCGGCGCGGGGATGATGGGCGGCATGGCGGGAGGTCGGCGCAATGACACGACAGGGACCGCGCGCGGCGCCGATTCCGCTGCCGCTGCATCAGGCCAGCGCGCCGATGACCTGGCTCGGCTCGCTGCTCGGCTTGAACGCTGCGAGGCAAGGCTCGCTGCCTTGGAGCGCGGAACACCGCGCCGCGGCCGAGCAGCTCGTACCAAGCCTCGCCGCCGCAAGTCCTGAACGGCTCTGGGCCGCGGTCGCGCTGCAGGCGGCGGATCGGCTGGAGGCGGCGCGGCGCGGCATCGAGGCCTATCGGCGGCACCCCTATCGACGCAGCGTGCGGGACGAGCCCGAAATCGTCTGGCGCCAGGGCTCGACGCGGCTGCGCGATTTCGGCGGCTCGGGCGCGCCGGTGCTGGTGGTGCCCTCGCTGGTCAATCGCTGGTTCGTGCTGCACCTGTCCGAGCGCCGCAGCTTCCTGCGGCTACTGAAGGCGCGCGGCTTCCGGCCGCTGGCGGTCGATTGGGACGCGCCCGGCCCGGCCGAACGCGAATTCGGCACGGCGGAATACGTCGCGGTGCGGCTGGAGGCGGTGCTGGACGCCGTGCTGGCGCGCACCGGCGAGGCGCCGCATCTGCTCGGCTATTGCATGGGCGGAAACCTGACGCTGGCGCTGGCCTTGCGGCGGCAGCGCGATCTGCGCTCGCTCGGGCTGTTGGCGACGCCATGGGATTTCCACGCCGGGCGGCCGGCGATCGCGGTGTTGATGGGCAATGCCCGCAAGTCGATCGGCGGCATCCTCGACGCCTATGGCGAGATGCCGCTCGACTTTCTGCAGTCATTCTTTCTCGCGCTCGATCCGACACTGTCGGATCGCAAGTTCCGGCGCTTCGCCGCCATGCCGCAGGATTCCGACGCGGCGCGCGATTTCGTGGCGCTGGAGGACTGGCTCAACGAAGGCACGGCGCTGACCAAGCGCACCGCCGAGGACTGCCTGTTCGGCTGGTATGGCGAGAACCTGACGGCGCGGCGGCGCTGGCAGGTGGGCGGGCATGCGGTCGATCCGCGCGCGCTCGACCTGCCCAGCCTGGCGGTGGTGCCCGGCACCGATCGCATCGTGCCGCCGGAATCGGCCCGCGCGCTGGCGGCCGAGATTCCGGGCTGCCAGGTCCACGTCCCGCCGCTCGGCCATATCGGCATGATGGTGTCCAACGCCACCGAATCCCAATTGGTCGAGCCGGTGGCGGCGTTCCTGACCGCCGCCAAGCCGCGCCGACCGAGGAGTCCTCGCGCGATTCGCGCCAAGCGAGCCGCGGCCGCGTCGTGACCTTGCGCGCGCCTCTGACCGGGCCCAGCGTCTGGCTCGGCGGCGAGATGAAGGACTCCCGTCGCTGGGTGCGCGATCTTTCCCCCGAGGCGATCGCGGCGCTGGACCGCGCGTTGGGCGCGGTGCGGCAGCTCGACTGGTGGCAGATCGCGCGCGAGAATTTCCCGCTGCAGGGATTCGATGCGCTGCTGGCCGACATCCGCAACGAACTCGAGCGCGGCTGTGGGATCGTCAAGCTGCGCGGCTTTCCGGTCGGCCGCTACGACGAGGCGGATCTGCGCCGGCTCTATTTCGGCCTCGGCTGCCATCTCGGTACGCCGGTGTTCCAGAACCGCAAGGGCGAATTGATGCGCGCGATCCGCGACGAGGGCGCCCATGTCGGCCGCACTTACGGTCAACTCGACCGCCCGGGCGCAGGCAAGGCGTTCCTGTCGTCCTATGCCCGCACCCTCAGCAATGCCGGTTTGCGCTTCCATACCGACCGCACCGACGTGGTCGGGCTGCTATGCGTGCGCCAGGCGCGGGCCGGCGGCGTCAGCAAGCTGGTCTCGACGCCGGCGATCCACAACGCGCTTCTGGCGCGGCGGCCCGATCTGCTCGAGACCCTGTTCGGGGTCTATTGGCGCAGCCGCTTCGGCGAGGAAGGTACCGACCGCCAGGCGGTCTATGAGCTGCCGATTTTCGGCCGCAGCGGCCAGCATTTCACCTCGCACTATTCGCTGACCTTCATCGAGGCGGCGCAGTTGAACGAGCGCGTGCCCAAGCTGACCGAGCGCCAGCGCGAGGCGATCGACCTGCTGATGGCGATCGCCGAGGAGCTGTGTTTCGAGATGGTGCTGGAGCCGGGCGATCTGCAACTGATCAACAGCCATGTGACCTATCACGGCCGCAGCGCCTTCGAGGACGACGCCGCGATCGGCCAGGACCGGCTGTTGCTGCGGCTGTGGCTGACCATGCCGGACAACCGGCCCCTGCCCGAGGATCACCGCGTGCTGTGGCGCGCGGTCGAACCCGGCCGCCCGCGCGGCGGCATCGGCCAGACGGCGATGTGAGGAGGCGCCGGCCGCCGCTGAGGACGGCGGCGGGGTCGCTCCAACCTTGGTCCCGCTTTTCCCGCATCCTGCGGGCGCCGATCAGTGCCAAGCCGACCAGGCCGACGAGGACGCAGCTCCAATGCAAGACGCCGAGCGAAACGGCGTCCAGCAGCGCATTCGACTCCGACCACGGCGCCAGCGGGGAATGGCTGACTTCCGTCCTGCGTGCCCAATCGAGCGCATAAGGCCGAACTGCCGGCCGTGTTCCGTCAAGACCGCCAACTTTTAGGGTTGGCGGCCTTGAAATGGGGCTAGGGCATGATCGATCTGTCTTGAACCATAAAGTTCAAGATAGATCGTGAAGCATGCCCTCGTATCCTGCTTTGGACCGCGATTCACGGTTCATAGGGAATCGCGGCCGTGATTCCCTATGAACCGATCGCGGTCTCGGCCGACATCGAGCAACGGGCCATCGAGCGGCGCGAGCGTGAGCGCGCGGCGGCATGAACCGCGCCGCGATCCCCTCCCGCCGGCACTGTTCGGCGATCGAGTGCTCCCCGCGGAGCCCCGAGATCGCGATCCGGATCTTCTCTCCAGCCGAGTACTTCTTGGGCGTCTGGCGGCGGATCTCGCGGACATGCGGTTCGGCTGTGCCGTTCGGTGGGGTCCGTTTCATCGGTCTCATCCTCGTCCCCTTCACGGTGACGATGAGCCAAAAACCCTCCGGTACGCATACTACTCAAACTGTCCTATGGGTGCTGACGGTGAACGGACAACTCCGGACACCAATAGCAACGTCGCTCAACGGGGGGTCAGGGTGATGGGGCCAGACTCTGTCAGGACCGTTACGTCGGGGTGAAATGACTGAACAACGAAGGCGAAAGTGATGTCATGAACGATCGGTTGGTTCGTCGCCGCCCACACGACAGTCACCGCGCCGACATCGATGCCATCTCTGATCCGGCCTTTATCCAGGGCGGAGTTGACGCCTGGGCGCCAAGCCAGCTTGACGCCGTGAATTTCCGCTTCGCCCTGCGACCGAAGATAACTCAGCGTCATGGCGTGGATTGCCGCGCCAACTCGAACAACAATGACGCGGGCCATCGGATTCAGCTGACGAGGCAGATCGCCGGTGTAGAACGGATACGGTGCGTTGCGGCTGTCATAGCCGACATAGGGATTGCGTCCATAGTCCCGGATTCTCGGATCGCTCGGGACCAGCACCTCGCCATTGGGGTAATTGGCGGCATAGTCGGAGAAGCTTTCGACTCGCGACGGAATCATTTTGAGCTTCTTGCCGGTAAGTGCGCCAACGATCGCTTCTCCGGAAAATTGCTGCCACCAGCTTTGCGTGGCACGATCGTACATCACCATGTCCGACCCGCGCAGAAGCCCGCTGACGCCAAATTCGACCGGTTTGCCGTCAACGGTCCGGTCGAACACCACCGCCGAATTGCACAATGGGCAATAAGTCACGGCAACGGGACGGCCGGCAACGGTGTCATTGACTATCTCATGCCAGGTGAGCACTCGCAGCGGGTAGGCCCGCACGACACCCTGCAATTCGAGCCGGATCACCGGTTCGTTGGGGCCGATGTCGGCGATTTTGGCCGCGGGTTTGAAGATGGGCGAGTCGATCGACGGAATTCCGTCCCGCGGAGGGCCGCCGGACAGAATTTCGGCGAAGCTAACCGCGCTTTTGGAGAAATCCGTCTTCCAACCGGCTGCGCGCCAAGCATCGATGTCGGCCGAGACCGACCGCGACATAACCATCGCCAGTACAGCCAGACCCGCGATTAGAGCGGTGCTCTTTCCTCTGTGCATTTCACCGCCACTCCGGTTCATTTGCATCTCCGTTGTTATCCCTCACTCGGCATTTTCGTCCGTCGTCAGAACACTCGGGACGTTTTGAGGCGGCTGCTAGACCGCGATCGGTTCATAGGGAATCGCGGCCGTGATTCCCTATGAACCGATCGCGGTCCAGAACAGGAATCAACGGCCACGGTGCCGGCCGAGTGAGCGGGCCCTGCCCGGGAGTTGCGCTGGCCTTGGCTGGGCCATTGCCTGCGCCATGGTCATGAATGCCTTGATCAAAGGCCGCTGCCGACGCACGGCCAGGCATGCCACATAGCTCGCGGTTTCAATCGCCACATCGCTGACCCGGAGCAACCGCACATCGGGATGGAGCGCGAATTCACGTGCCGAGACGAAGCCAATGCCGATCCCAAGCGCAATCGCCTCGCGTACGGATTCGCGGCTGTTGATCTCCATGATTGGCCTGACCCGCACCTTGGCCTCGGTCAAGGCTCGATCGGCGGCTCGCCTCGTCGCGGCGGGCGCGTCGCGCAGAATCACCGGCTCGTCGCGCAATTCCGCAATCCGGACACTGGCGCGGTGGGCCAAGCGATGGCCTTTCGGTACGGCGACCATAACCTGATGGCGGCAATAAAGGCTCGAATGAACATCCGTCGAGGCGACATCATCGGCAAAGATGCCGACATCGACCTCGAACGCGGTCAAGCGCGCCAAGATATCGCGCCGGGGCGCCACATTGACCGCGAGCTCGATGCGCGGATGCTGCCGGCGAAAGGCGTCGACCAGCTCGATCACGTCATGGGGCCCGACCGCGCCCAAGCGCAACTGGCCGCGATCCATCTGCTCGACCGAGCGCAGAAAGCTGATGGCCTCGGCCTCATGGCCATAGAGCCCCTGGGTGATCTCGCGCAGCGCGCGGCCGGTTTCGGTCAACTCGATGGTCCGACTGTGCCGATAGAACAGCTCGACCCGAAAATAGTCCTCCAGGGCCTTGATATGGGTCGAAATGGTGGGCTGGCCGACGTTGAGGGTACGCGCCGCCGCGGTGAACCCGCCCTGGGTCGCGACCATGTGAAACGCCTTGAGCCATTTCTCATACATTGATTTTCTAAATGGATATGTCGGAATTTTCCATTTTTTAGATGATAGGGGGAGACATAGGCTGGCGCAAGTTCGATCGGCTGAAGCAATGGAGGACGGCATGGCGAAGGGCGGCGATAGGCCGAATGTGCGGGTCAATGGCAAGGATTATCGCTGGCCAAAACGGCCGGTCGTGGTGGTCTGCATCGATGGCGGCGATCCCGCCTATATCGAGCGCGGCCGCAAGGACGGCATCATCCCGAACATCGCCAAGTTCATGACCAAGGGATTTGGCGCGGTCGCCGACGGTACGGTGCCGAGCTTCACCTGCCCCAACAACATGTCGATCATTACCGGCGCGCCGGCCTCGGTGCACGGCATCTCGGGCAATTTCTATCTCGATCCGGTGACCGGCGAAACCGTGGTGATGACCGGCCCCGAATTGCTGCGCGGTACCACGATTCTGGCCGAATATGCCCGTGCCGGCGCCAAGGTCGTGTCGATCACCGCCAAGGACAAGTTGCGTCGGCAGCTGAGCAAGAATCTCGACCTCACCCGCGGCAATATCAGCTTCTCCTCGGAGAAGGCCGATAAATGCACCATGGCCGAGAACGGCATCGAAAATCCGTTGAAACTGGTCGGTCAACCGCTACCGCACATGTACTCGGCGGACCTGTCCCTGTTCGTGCTCGAGGCCGGCATTCGGCTGCTGGAGCGCGAGCGGCCCGATATCATGTATCTGTCGCTGACCGACTATATCCAACACAAATATGCGCCTGGCGAAAAGACCGCCAATGACTTCTATAAGGCGATCGACGAGAAGTTCGGTCGGCTCGCGGATCTGGGCGCGGTCGTGGCGCTGACCGCCGATCACGGCATGAACGACAAGTCGAAAGCCGATGGCACGCCCAATGTCATCTGGCTGCAGGACATTCTCGATGACGCCTTCGGCAAGGGCGATACCACCGTGATTTGTCCGATCACCGATGCCTTCGTCGCCCACCATGGCGCGCTTGGCGGTTTTGTCCGCGTCTATTGCCGCAAGGGTAACGCCACCGCCGACAAGATCATGAAGCTGATTGAACACACTCCCGGCCTGTCGGCGGTGCTCGACAAATATAAGGTGTGCAAGGACTTCGATCTGCCGCTCGACCGCGAAGGCGACGTGGCGGTGATCGGTGACGCCGGCACCTGCATCGGCGCCTCGGCGGCCGATCACGACCTCAAGGGCCTCGAGGGCCATCGGCTGCGCACCCATGGCGCCGTCACCGAGGCCAAGGTTCCCTTCATCGTCAGCGAGCCGATCTCCGATGCCTATGCGGCACGCGCCAAGGCGGGCAGCCTGAAGAGCCACAACATCTTCGACTTCGCCGTCAACGGCGCGGCCGCGCATTAAGGAGGCGACCATGGGGGTGATCGAGGCCCGGCCGAAGACCGGCAAGGCGGTCGTATACGACGCGCCGAACCAACCGTTTCAATTGCGCGAATTCCCGTTGCGGCCAGTCAAGCCCAACGAGGTGCTGGTGCGCATCACCATGTCGACGATTTGCCGCTCCGACATCCATTCCTATGAAGGGCGGCGACCCAATCCCTGCCCGGGGGTGCTCGGCCATGAGATCATCGGCACGATCGTCGAGCTCGGCCAAGCGATCACCCACGACATGCGCGGCGACAAGCTGGCGGTGGGCGATCGCATCACCTGGTCGGAGTATTTCATCCACGGCCCCAACTACTACACCGAGGTGCTCGACATCCCGCAGAAATCGCCGGGGGTGGAGAAATACGGCCATATGGCGGTCGCCGACGATCCCCATTTCCATGGCGGCTTCGCCGAGTATTGCTACATCTTGCCGCAATCCTGGATTCTCAAACTACCCAAGGATTTGACCGACGAGGAAGCCACGCCGGTCAATTGCGGCGTCGCCACCATGATTTCGGTGACCGAATCCGCCGAGATCGCCATGGGCGATATCGTCGTCGTTCAAGGCTTGGGCCTGCTCGGCCTCTACGGCGCCGCCATCGCCAAGGCGCGCGGCGCACGCATGGTGGTGGCGGTCGACACCGTCGCCCAGCGGCGCGAACTCGGCCTCAAATTCGGCGTCGATGTCGCGGTCGATCCGACCGGCCTCAACGATGTCGATTTGGGCAAGAAAGTGCGCGACCTCTGCAAGCCCCAAGGCGCCGATGCCGTCATCGAGGTGACCGGTTCGCCCGACGTGATCCCCAGCGGCATTCGCATGCTGCGGGTCGGCGGCCGCTATGTTCTGGGCGGTGTCGTCAATCCGGACTCCTTCGTGCGCTTCGATGCCAATCTCCTGTTGCGCAATCTGATCACCTTGCGTGGGGTGCACAATTACCATCCACGCCACCTGATCGAGGCGCTGGATTTCGTCGCTGCCAACCGCAAACGCTTCCCCTTCCACGACCTGGTCGATGGCAAGTTCCGTCTCGACGATGTCGGCAATGCCATGAAGCAGGCGGCCGAGCGCAAAGTGCTGCGCGCCGCGATCGTTCCCTGAGCCGAGGTCAGGTAGTCATGGCAACGGCGCCAACCAGTATTCAAGAACCTGATCTCGGCCGCATCCCGAGCGGTCTCTATATCGGCGGCACATGGCAGGACGCGGCCGACGGCAAGCGCTTCGAATCGATCAATCCCTCGACCGGCCGGCGCATCGGCGAGGCGCCCACGGCCGGCGCGGCCGATGTCGATCGCGCGGTCAAGGCGGCAAAACAAGCCGTACGCGAATGGGGCCGCATGCCCATGCGCGACCGCGCCAAATGCCTCAAGGCCTTGGCCCAGCGCATCCGCGAACACCGCGAATCCCTGGCCCTAATCGACGCGGTTGATTCCGGCAATGCGATTGCCGGCATGCGCGGCGACATGGATTGGACCGCCGATACGCTCGACTATTTCGCTGGGCTGGTTACTGAGATCAAGGGCGAGACCTCCAGCCAAGGCCCGCGCCATCTCAACTTTACCCGCCGCCAGCCCTATGGCGTGGTCGCCAAGATCAATCCCTTCAACCACCCCTTCCGCTTCTGCGTCGAGAAGGCGGCGGCGCCGCTCGCCGCCGGCAACACCGTGGTAATCAAAGGCTCCGAGCAAGCGCCGCTGTCGAGCCTCAAGATTGGCGAGCTCTGCGCCGGTATTTTCCCCGATGGCGTGATCAATGTGGTGACCGGCGACGGCGCGACCGGCGCGGCGCTGGTGCGTCATCCCGATGTCTCGCGCATCGGCTTCGTCGGCTCGGTGCCGACTGGGCGCGCGATCGCGCGCGAGGCCGCCGACGGCTTGAAGCATGTCACCTTCGAGCTCGGCGGCAAGAACCCGATCATCATCTTTCCCGACGCCGATCCCAAGAAGGCGGCATCCGCCGCCATCAAGGGCATGAACATGAACCGGCAGGGTCAGTCCTGCAGCTCGACCTCGCGGGTCTTCGTCCACGAGACGCTGCACAAAGAGGTCGCCGCCGAGATCGTCAAACTGGCCGAGGCATTGCCGATCGGCCCGCCTTGGCTCGATCGATACGAGGTCGGCCCGATCGTCTCCCGGCGCCAATTCGAGCGCATCATGGGCTTCATCGAATCCGGTAAATCCCAAGGCGCCAAGCTCTTGACCGGCGGCGCCAAGCCTACCGCTCCGGCGCTGGCCAACGGCTTCTTCATTGCACCCACCGTATTCGACCAAGTCACGCCGGCCATGCGCATCGGTGCCGAGGAGATCTTCGGACCGGTCATGTCGATCATGCCCTGGCGCGACAGCGAGGAGATGCTGTCGCGCGTCAACGGTGTCGAATACGGCCTGACCGCGGCCATCGTCACCAACGATCTGGCCAAGGCCATGGACACCGCCGAGCGGGTTGAGGCCGGCTATGTCTGGATCAATTCCAATGGCCGCTATTTGGGCGTACCCTATGGCGGCTGGAAGCAGAGCGGCATCGGCCAAGAGGAGTGCTTCGACGAGTTGCTCAGCTATACCCAAATCAAGAACGTCAATGTGAGGTGGTGAGCGCGAGCAAAGCGTCGCGCGATTGTCCGCAGGAACGGAGACCACAGGGAAGCGAAATAGGCATCATCGTCGAGCCACGACACGTCAACGATCCAACCTAAGGAGACGGGACCATGAAACGCAGAAAATTCCTGACGGCAGCAGGCGCCGGTCTGGCCGGCGCGGCGGCCGCGCCGGCGGCGGCTCGGGCACAGGCGGCGCGCACGATCCGCTGGAAGCTGCAAACCGCCAACCCGACCGGCACGCCGCACCACGTCCTGCTCACCAAGTTCTCCGCCAATGTCGACAAGATGTCGGGCGGCCGGCTCAAGATCGAGATCCTGCCCGCCGGCGCCATCGTCA